>CAYTYV010000284.1:0-8730 GCA_964441055.1 uncultured Polyangiaceae bacterium
AGTACCAGCCGAGCCGCGCGCTGGGCGCATAGCGGAAGTCCAGGACGGCGTTTTCGTCGCCGCGCAGCCAGCGCTCGGGCACCGCCCTCATCTTGGGCCCGTAGCCGCAGGACCGATAGGAAAAGGCGAGCTCGGTCCCGTCGAGGCCGCGGCGCAGGTGGGTGAACATGGCCGCGCTCACCAGCCCGTCGAAGCAGTGCCCATGGGTGGCGACGAGGACCGTGCGAGCGGGCATGCCCGGAGGTAGCACGCCCCAGGGCGCGGCGAAAGGCGAGGGCCGATGTCGTCAGCCCGCGCGGGCTACGCGTTGTGGTCGCCGCCCTGTCCGGCCTACCATGCCGTCGTGATTCGGTCCTTTCGGCGAAGCATGCTGGTCATGGCTTGCCCGGTTGCGGCGTGGCTGGCGGCTCCTGCCCAGGCCGCCGAGTCGAGCCGGGTGCCGACCGCGCAGGCCGCCGAGTCGAGCCGAGTGCCGACCTCGGCCTACGAGCGGCAAGCCCTGGATGCGGCGCTCGGTGCGCTCGACGCCGAGATCGACCCGAGCCCTCAAGGAAAGCGCATCGAGGCCGTGCTGGTGCGCGTGCTCGACGTGGTCGAACCGCGCGATCCGCTGCCCGACTTCCTCAACATCTTCCACACCAACACGGAGGAGTACGTGGTCGCGCGCGAGCTCTTGGTGGACGTCGGCGATCGCTATCGCCACGACCTGGTCGACGAGTCGCAGCGCAACCTGCGCTCGCTGCGCCAGCACTCCCTGGTGCTGTGCGTGCCGCTGCGCGGAGGGCGCGACGACACCGTGCGCTTGCTGGTGCTGGTCAAGGACATCTGGAGCCTGCGGCTCAACTCCAACTTTCGCTTCAAAGGCGGCCAGCTCGAGTACCTCTTCCTCCAGCCCGCTGAGGAGAACCTGGCGGGCACCCACCGCCGCGTCTTGGGTGCCTTCGTCTACCAGCCAGCCACGCTTGCCTTTGGGGGCAGGCTCGTTGAGCCTCGCATCGCGGGCAGCCGCTATGCCGTCAGCGTCGATGCCAACGTCATCGTCAACCAGCAAAGCGGACAGGCCGAGGGCTCGTACGGCTTCTTCCACTACGGCTTGCCGCTGTACTCGACGCGTGCCCGCTGGGGCTGGGGGGTGACCATCGACTGGCGCCGCGAGGTGACCCGCCGCTACCTCGGCACCGCCGTGGCCGAGTACGACGCCGCGGCCACGGCCGAGCTCGATCGAATTCCCTACCTGTACGACACCGACGAGCTTCACGGCCAGGGCTGGGTGACTCGCTCGTTTGGTCGCCGCGTCAAGCACGACCTACAGCTCGGCCTAAAGGCCGACCGGGACGTCTACCGCGCCTCAGATCTGAGCGGCCACGAGCCCGCTGCGGCCGCGGAGTTCGTCGACCAGGTGCTGCCCGTGAGCGACACCCGCATGGGGCCCTACGTTCAGTACCACGTCTATCTGAACCGCTTTCGGTCGCTGCTCCACGTCGAGTCACTCGGCCTGGGGGAGGACTACGCGCTCGGGCCGCAGCTGTACGCCCGCGCGCAGCCCGTGCTGCGCGGCCTCGGTTCGAGCCGCGATCTGCTGGGCTTGTACGGCGCGGTCCTGCACACGCAGGCGGTGGGAAACGGTCTCGTGCGCAGCTACGCCACCGCAGACGTCTTCGTCGATGCGGCCGAGGGCGAGCTGCCCGACGTCGAGCTCACGACTGGGCTGCGGGTGCTCAGCCCGCGGCTCGGCTTCGGGCGGCTGATCTCGGACACGGCGGTGCTGCATCGCCCGCGCAACTATCTGAACAGGCTCACGGCGCTGGGCGGCGGGGGACGGCTGCGCGGCTATCCGAGCGACTACCTGGTCGGCCAGGACATGATCGCCGCCAACTTGGAGCTGCGTACGCGGCCCATCGCGCTCTGGACCGTGCAGCTCGCTGGCGCGCTGTTCTACGACGTGGCCGACGCCTTTGACGGCTGGGCTAGGCTCGAGCCCAAGCAGGGAGCGGGCTTCGGGCTGCGGCTGGTCTTTCCCATGTTGGAGCGCGCCGTCACCCGCATCGACTGGGGCTTTGCGCTGCCGCCCCACCACGAGGACTTCTCGGTCGTCGAGGGCCTGGTGGTGACCTTCCGACAGGCCTTTGGCATGCCCCTTCTGACCTCCGAAGGGGTCAACCTGGCGCCGCGCTAGGATTGAGTTGACGATGGGGGCTCCGGTCGTCGCTCCGCTCCTCTGCCCCCAAACCCCCGCAAGGGTCTCGTCTGGGACAAAGTTGATCTGTTCGCAACAGCTTCTCGACCGCTACGCCACCGCCGACTCGGCGGCCTGCGGGTCGGCCTCTTGTCGGGTCCGCTCCGAGCGCAGCGCTGCGTCGCGCTGGGCTGCCCCCACGCGCACGCCGACCAGCTTGGACACGCCGGGCTCCTGCATGGTCACGCCGTAGAGCAGGTCCACCGACTGCATGGTGCGTTTGGAGTGGGTGATGAGGATGAACTGGGAGCGGTCGGTCATCTCGCGAATGGCCTCGACGTAGCGATCGACGTTGGCGTCGTCGAGCGGGGCGTCCACCTCGTCGAGCACGCAAAACGGCGACGGCTTGAAGTGGAAGATGGCGAACAGCAGCGAGACCGCGGTGAAGGCCTTCTCGCCGCCGCTCATCAGCTCGATGTGGCCCAACCGCTTGCCGGGCGGCTGCGCGAGGATGTCGATGCCCGTCTCCAGTAGATCGCTCGGATCGGTCAAGCGCAGCTCGGCCTTGCCGCCGCGGAACATCCTGGGGAAGACCCGCTGGAACTCCTGATTGATGCCCTCGAAGGCCAGCTTGAACCGCCGCCTGGATTCGCGGTTCATGCGCGCGATGGCCCTTTCCAGGTCGGCCAGCGCCTCGCTCAGATCCGTGGCCTGCTGGCTGTAGTACTCGTAGCGCTTGGCCTGCTCCTCGTACTGCTCCATGGCGTCGAGGTTGACCGAGCCCATCCGATCGAGCAGCTGGCCGAGCTCCCGAAGCCGAGCGCGGTGCCGCTCGTCCACCTGGGGGCGGGCGTGGTAGTCGCTCACCGCGGTGGCCAGCTCGAGGCCGCGGAAGCGCTCGCGGATCTTGTCGTTCAGATGGCGGAGCTCGAGCTGCTGCCGCTGCAAGTCCATCTCGTGCTGCTGCAGCTGCTCGGTGAGCTGGCCGAGCGCGGCGCGCAGCTCGCGCAGCTCGGCCTCGCCGATGCCAAGGCTGTGGCGTTGATCGTCGAGCTCGATGCGCGCGGTCTCGGAGGCGGCCCTCGCCTCGCGGGACTGGGTGCGCGCCTCTTCTCTTCTCTCTAGACCGCGCACGATGGCGGCGGCGAGCTCGCCAGCCTCGCGGGCGGCCGCATCCCGCTCGGCCTCCAGCGTGTCGATGCGATCCTGCAGCTCGGCTCGCGCCCGGTCCACGCGCTCGAGCGCGCCGCGCGAGGCCAGCGCCCGCTCCTGGACTTGGGCGAAGAGCACCTGGCGCTCGGTGGTGACCTGCCGCTGGGCGGCGAGGCGCTCCTCGCATTGCTGGCTCTCGCGCTCGGCCTCGAGCAGCGTCGCGCCGACGCGCTCGAGCGCAGCCCGGCTCTCGCGCAGCACCCGCTCGGCCTCGATCTGCTCGTCGCTGGTGGTCTGCTCGGTGCGGGCCAGATCCTCGACGTCGGCGCGCACCCGATCGCACTGTCGGTCGACCACGGCCAGGCGTTCTTCGATGCGACGCTGGTCCTGCTCTCCGCCGAGGAGCGCGATCTCGGCGTCGTGCGCCTCGGCCTTGGCCTGGTCGAGCGCCTCGCGCAGCTTGGTCAGCCGCTCGCGTCGCTCTTGGTGCTCGGTCAAGGCTGCGCCAAAGGCCTTGTCCTGCCGCGCCACGGCTTGCTCCAGGTCGCGCATCTCGCGCTTGCGCTCCAGTATGCCCGCGGCCAGCGAGTCGGCCGAGCCGCCAGTGATGCGACCGTCGGCGTGGAACACCGTGCCGTCGAGCGCCACGATGTCGCAGTCCACGCCGCTCGCGCTCAGCCGCTGGCCGTGGGCGGGCGTATCGACCAGCAGCGCGTGGCCGACCAGCGCGCGCAGCACGGGCTCGTCCTCAGGGCGAAAGCGGATGTGATCGATGACCGGTCCGCGCACGCCCTCCTCGTTCCAGTCGACCTCCTCGATCTCGCTGCGCCCGCGCGGCTCGGCAGGGATGACCGTCGCCCGCCCGCCGCGAGCCTCGGCGAGCTGCCGCAATAGCCCGAGGGCCCGCTCGGTGTCGTCGACGATGACGCACTGCAGCCTGTTGCCGACCAGACCCGCCAAGGCGGCGGTGAGCTCCGCGGGGACCTCGATGCGATCGGCCAAAAGCCCCGTGAGCGAGCCGTCTCCCGTGCGGAGCAGGTTCTGCACGCCCACGCCGAGGCCCTCCATGCGCTCGGCGATCTCCTCGAGCGCGCGCAGGCGGCTGCGATCGCGATGCAGCTTGGCGCGCTCTTCGTCGAGCGCGACCTCGCCGCGGCCGATGTGCTCTTGGAGCGCGGGCAGCTCCTTTTCGAGGGCGTCGCGCGCATCGCACATGGCGCCCCTTCTGGCCCGCAGCTCCTGGACCTTTTGGCATAGCTGTTCGCGGCGCGTGCCGAGCTCGGCGACCTCGCCCTGCAGCTTGTCGAGCTCTTGGGCATGTCGCTGCTGATGGTGCTGCGTCTCCTGTCGGCGACGATCGAAGCTGTGGAGGGTAGCTTCGGCAGCGGCCTGCTCGGCGGCGTGCTCGGCCTGCTCCCCTCGCAGCGCGAGCAGCCGCTCGGCCGCTTGCTCGTGGGCCTTTTCAGCCTCGCCGAGCTTGTCCGCCTCGCCCTGAACGACCGCCTGCTCGCGGGCGCGCTCGGTTTCGATGCCATCGAGCTCAGCCGCCAAGCCGTCTCGTTCCGCCACCTGGCGCTCGGCCTTGTGCCCGAGCTCTCGCTGCTCGGCCCCCGCCGCCTTCAGCCCCTGGTCGAGGTGGCGCAGCCTGTCCTGCGCGCGCTCGGTGCGAGCCTCCACCTCGCGCACCTCGTTGTCGGCCAAAAACGCGGCGTTCTGCGACTGCTCGGCGCGCTGCTCGGCGGACTGCACCGCCGTGCGCATCACCTCGACGTCAGCGTCCTTGGCGTCCACCCGAGCGCGCTCGGCCTCGGTTGCCTCGGCCGCCTCCGCGCGAGCCCGCGCCGCCACCCCGATGGTGGCCGTAAGCTCCAGCCACTGGTGGGAGGCCTCCCACAGCACGAGATCGTCCATCTCCTCGCGGTAGCGCAGGTAGCGCCTGGCCTTGGCGGCCTGGCGCTTGAGGCTGGCGAGCTGGCGCTCGATCTCGGCGACCAAGTCCTCGACGCGGACCAGGTTCTGCCGCGTCTGGTGCATCTTGGTCTCGGCCTGTCGCTTGCGCGCCTTGTACTTGGTGATGCCCGCGGCCTCCTCGACGAGCACGCGGCGGTCCTCGGGGCGGGCCGAGACGATCAGGCCGATCTTGCCCTGCTCGATGATGGAGTAAGCGCGGCGGCCCACGCCCGTGCCCAGGAAGACGTCGGTGACGTCGCGCAGCCGGACCTGCGTCTTGTTGATCAGGTACTCGCTGGTGCCGTCGCGGAACAGACGCCGGGTCACGCCGATCTCGGCGTAGTCGCGGTACTCGAGCGGCAGAAGCTGGGCGCCCTCGGAATCGGTGTTGTCGAAGCTGAGGGTGACCTCGGCAAAGCCATGCGGTTGGCGCGTGTCCGAGCCGCCGAAGATGACGTCCGCCATGGCCCGTCCGCGCAGCGCCTTGGCCGACTGCTCACCCATGGCCCAGCGGATGGCGTCCACCACGTTGGACTTGCCACAGCCGTTGGGGCCCACGATGCCGATCACATCGTGGTCAAAGTGGATGACCGTGCGGTCCACAAAGGACTTGAAGCCGCAGATCTCGACTCGTTTGATGTGCATGTGGTCGAAGCCGGGGCGAGGGGACGCGGGAGGACAGCGAGGTCGGCTCGAGCTCGAATACGCCTGCGCAAGTCTTGTCGATGACGGCCAGGGAGCCGACTGGACAACAAAACGACAAATGTATGGTCACAGATGGGCAGGTACCGTCACGCCATGCATAGTATTGCTACCGCTTGTCGGCCCATTGTTCAAGTCCATTGGTCGATTCTCGTTGAGAAAAGTGTGAGGTTCCAGCGCTCGGCCACGGACAACTGACCACGGCCGAGGACTCTGCCCGAGTCCGTCGGGAGCTTGACAAGGCACACGCTCGTCCCTACCAGTTCCGGTGCGGCGAGTAAGGAGTAGCGGATGCCGACCTACGAGTACAGATGCACAGCTTGTGGCTACGAGTGGGAAGCCGTGCACTCCATGAAGGACCCGCCACTCAAGAAGTGCCCCACCTGCAAGAAGAACAAGGCGCAGCGGCAGGTGTCGCTGGGCATGGGGTTCATCCTCAAGGGCGGCGGCTGGTACGCCGATTTGTACTCATCGACGAGCTCTGGGGGAGCGTCCAAGGCAAACGGCAGCAAGAGCTCTTCGTCGAGCGGCAGCTCCTCGAGCAGCAAGGCCAAGGGCAAGGGCAAGTCGGCCTCTGGCTCGTCCTCGGCCTCATCAGTCTCCTCGGGCACCACGGCGAGCTAGCCGCTACGGCGAATCTCCGCGTGCAGCGCTTGCCGTTTCCAAGCCTTGGTCGGGCGTAATAGACTGCGGCCATGGCGACGGTTGCGGGCAAGTCGGCTGCGGCGCATCGACGGCAGCTCCGATCGAGCGTGCTGCGGCTCGGCCGTGCGCTAGTGGGCCTGGTGGTGCTTGCGCTACTGGGGGGGCTCGGATGCCCGCGGACCAACCAGAGCCTGGTGCTGATCGGAAGCCAACGCGTCGACGGCCAGCGCATCGATGCCGAGCCGCTCGACGTGCTGCCGTCCGGCGCCTTGCTGGTGGGCAAGCTCGATGGAAGGGCGCTTTTCCGAACGCCGCTGGGAGCCCAGGTGGCGCGCATCACCAACCGGCTTTTGCCCTTGGGACCGGAGTCGAACTTCGTGCCGTCTCGGGACGTGCAGCGCGTCGTGGGCGCGGTCTACGCCATGCAGGGGGCGGACTTCTGCGCGGTGCTGCAAGGCCGCTTCGATACGGCCGCCATCGAGCGCGCCGCCCGCTCGGGCGCGGCCACGCCGTCGGGAGCACCCGTCGTGGCCACCATGTACGCGGGCAACGTCATGTACACCGTGGCCAATATCGGCTTCGTCGTGCTGACGCCGCGCACCATTTTGTCGGGCAACGAGACGGGCATGCGGCGGGCCTTGGACCGGCTGCGCTTTGGCCGCCTCGCCGAGCGGGCGCTGCCCGAGTGGATGCGCGAGGTGCTCGATCGGCCCGAGGCCGAGCTGGCGCTGGTGGGCGATCTATCCGCTCAGCCAGTGGTGGAGGGGGCTGCTGAGCAGTTCCCCTTTCTTGGGGGGCTGCGATTCGTGCGCGCTCTGGGCAACTTCCGCTACCCAGGGCTGAACGTGGTCGGCGGCCTGACCTACCGCGATGAGACCGCGGCCGCTCAGGGCGCTGCTTCGCTCGCGCAAGTCCACCAGCTCGCCAGCCTGCTCACCGTGGTCACGACCTTCGGTCTGGGGCCCGTGCCGCAGGTCACGGTGCAGCAACAGGGCCGCGACGTGGCCTGGGCCACCTCGATCGACGGCTCCGCGGTGCAGGTGCTGCTCGCCATGCTGGCGCAGCACCTGGGCACCTGAGAGCCCTGAGGTCAGCGCGAGCTCGTTGCGGCTTCCTGCTCGCCCGCCACGAACGGCTCCAGCGCTTCGGCCAGGCGCGCGGTGGTCTTGGACAGCTCGGGGGGGTTGAACCAGGCAAAGGGCTCGAAGGCGCAGGCCCGGCGCAGACCAGCGCCACCGGAGCACTCCACCAGCAGTGACAGTGCGCCGTGGCGGCGGTGGAACCAATCCAGCTCCAGCCCGCCTTGGGTGAAGCCCAGCCCCGCCCACGAACAGGGAAGGACGCGATAGCCGCTGTCCGAGGCCTGCTGAGCGATGCGGCGCCCCCAGTACTTGTGCTCGGGCGTGTCCGCCACCGGAAGGCACGAGTGCGCGCTCGGGTACAGCACCAAGCTGCCAAAGGAGTGCAGCGACACGGCGCGGTCCACCCGACGGGAGCCGAGGGTCTGGACGATGGCGTGGACCTCGGGCTCGCTGGCCGGATGGCTGCCCGGCCGAAACAGCCACGGCACGAGCTTGGAAAGGACGCTTCGCTTTCCCCAGGCGGTCTCGAAGTTGCGGTTGAGATCGATGCCGCGGGCATTGTGCCTGACGAAGCGGCGTCGTCCTCGGCGCAGATTGCGCTCCACCCGCCATACGCCGTCGGGGTTGGCGATCGCTCGGTCTGGCACAGCCGGTAGAGCAGGGCGAGGTTGGCCTCGATGCCGATCCACTCGGTGGGGTGCAGGCCCGAGATCACGACGGAGGTGCGGGTGTGCGCCTCGAGCGGGTCGGCGCCGAGCTCGAGGGCGAACAGCGGCTCGTCGCACACGCTGCGGCCGATCTGTCGAAGCCGCGCGCCTTGACTGGCCCGCCGGTCGATGGCCAGCAGCATGTCCGCGTAGCCGCGGTAAGGCCCCAGGCCGCGCTCGGCCAGGATTGCGCCCAGCGGCCGAGTGCCGCGGTGGGCCTCGACCGACCGCCGCAAGCGGTCGCGCGCGTCCGAGGGCTCATGGACACCCCTTCCGCTTCGTCACCTTGGTTTGCCGAGCAGGGCCACTGTTCTTG
>CAYTYV010000285.1:0-8684 GCA_964441055.1 uncultured Polyangiaceae bacterium
AGGCGTAGACATCGTCTACGAGCCCGACCTCGAGCCGGAGGCGCTAGCCGCGGCGGTGCAGCAGTGCACCATCCTCGTGGTGCGCGGTACCGAGGTGAGCGCCCGGCTGATCGAAGGCGCCCCGCAGCTGAGCTTGATCGTCTGTGCCGGTCGCGGCACGGGACGCATCGACGTCGGCGCCGCCAGCGCTCGCGGCGTGTACGTGGCCAACTGCGCGGGCAAGGTGGCAGCGGCCGTGGCCGAGCTGGTCTTCGCGCTGATGCTGGCGCTGGATCGTCGGCTGGTCGACGCAACCGTGGAGCTGCGCCAAGGGCGCTGGAATCGGGCGTCGTACCGCGCCGCGCCCGGCCTGCAGGGGCGGCGGCTGGGCATCGTGGGCCTGGGTGCGGTGGGCAGGCGCGTGCTGGAGCGGGCCCGAACCTTCGACCTCGAGCCCTACGGCTGGTCGCGTTCGCTCACTCCGGCGAAGGCGGCCCGGCTGAACATCCACTACTGCGCCACGCTCGGCGAGTTGGCCTCCCGAGTCGAGCTGCTCACCATTCACGTGCCCGATGGCGAGCCAACCCGGGGGCTGCTCGGTCGAGCCGTGCTGGAGGCTCTGCCGGACGGCGCCACGATCATCAATACCTCGGGAGCGGACATCGTCGATGCTGAGGCGCTGCGCGAGCTCGTCGGGACCAAGGGCTTGAGGGTGGGCCTGGATGCCTACCCGGGCGACGCGGCCCAGCCGTCGCGGGCGACGCTCGAGGCGCTGTTCGCCTCGGGCACGGTGTACGGCACGCCCGGCATCGCGGGGGCCACCTGCCAGGCCGAGCTCGCCATCTCGGGCGAGGTTAGTCGCATTGTGCGGGCCTTCCTGACGGAGGGTGAGGTCCCCAACGTCGTCAACGTCTGCCGGACGACCCCGGCGCGCTACGCGGTGGTCCTGCGCATGCTCGACAAGGTGGGGGTGCTGGCCCACGCGCTCGGGGTGCTCATGCGTCACGGCATCAATATCGAGGAGATCACCAACACGGTGTTCGATGGGGCGCGAGCCGGATGCATCAAGCTGCGGGTTTCCGGTCGGCCGAGCGAGGCCTGCTTGAGGGAGATCCGAGCCTTCGAAGAGGTCCTCTACGCGGGAGTCGTCGCGCTGCCCAACCTGGCTTAGCCCGAATGATTCACCGCGTCGCACTCGGGCACTTGTTGCTCCTTGGTGAAACATTCGGCTAGCGACAGATCTCGGGCGTTGACGGCCCAATGGCGACGGGCGCGGCCGGGGCGTGCCCGCCTGCTCGGACCGCTCGGGTGACCTTGCATGTGTTGCCGAGTTCGCGTATATAGCCCCGCGAGTCGTTCCGGGCTGCCTAGTCGGTGGCCTGGACGGCCCGGCTCGTCGGGCTTGCCCGTCGAGTCGCCAACGGAAACCCGGAACCTTGGCCGGATTCCCGACGTTGGGAAGCCGGTTTTTTTTTGGTGTCATGCAGCAGGTTCAACCTGAGGTGCAGGGCGGCGGTGCCGACCTCGACGCCGTGCGCGCTATGGCGGAGCCCATTGCGGCCGCCCATGGCGTGCGCGTGGTCGACGTGGAGTATCGCGCCGAGCAGGCGGGTTGCATTCTGCGCGTGACCATCGAGCGAGCTCAGCCGTTGTCCGATCGGGCTGCGGGGCCATCGTCTGGCGGGGTCAGTATCGACGACTGCGTGAGGGTTTCGCGAGATCTTTCCACCGCGTTGGACGTCGACGGCCCCATTGCCCATCACTACAACCTGGAGGTGAGCTCTCCAGGCGTGGAGCGGCGCCTCCAGACGGCCGACGACTTCCGGCGCCAGGTGGGAAAGCTGCTCAAGGTCAAGCTGGCTCGTCCGGCGGCCGACGGACAACGGGTGCTCCGAGGCACGTTGCTCGGAGTTGCCGCTGAGCAATTGTGCATGGAGGTCGATGGTAGGACGCACGAGGTCGCCCTGGCCGACGTTCAAGAGGCCAGGCTGGTGTTCGAGTTCGGACGGGCATCGACGGGACCACGGTCCGCGGGCGCGGGCCCCGTGGGGAAGAAGACCGGTAGGGCTCGCCACAAGACCAAGGCCGCACGCGCTGGGCGCCGATAGCGGCGAGCCCGCCACGCGCCTGCACCTCGCAGCGTCGCCATGATCAGGACGGGAGGGAGAACGAGGGCTGAGGAGCGCGTCCCGTTTGCGGGGGCCAACCCCAGCCCAACCGACGGATCGATATTGCAGCAACACGGACGGACACCACAGCGCTCGTCGCTTGCGACGAGCTTGACCCCCGCCGCGCCGTGGTGGCGGGGCCGAGGATGAGATGCCAGAGCGCCCCCGTCGTTTCGACGCGGGGCCTGGCAAGTCGACGGACGAACAGAACAGGTAGCACGATGGCAACGACCGCATTCAGCACGGGTTCCGATACGAACCTGGACCAGGTTCTCGAGGAGGTCGCCAAAGACAAGGGCATCGACAAGCAGGCGCTCATCGAGACCATCGAAGCCGCCATTGTCAAGGCCGCCCAGAACACCTTTGGCGCGAACCGCGAGCTCGAGGCCCGCTACAACCCCGACACGGGGCAGGTGGACCTGTTTCAGTACATGACCGTCGTCGAGGAGGTCGAGGAGCCGGAGCGGGAGATATCCATGGCGGATGTCCAGCGGCTCAAACTCCAGGCCGATTGCGGCGAGGAGCTCGGCTTCCAGATCTTCTGGCGAGAGAGCGACAGGGACAAGGCCAAGCAGCAGGACCGCGAGTACGGTGACCTGCTCACGCTTCGCCAGGCGCGGGCGAGCTTCGGCCGCATCGCCGCGCAAACTGCCAAGCAGGTGCTGCTGCAGCGCGTGCGCGATGCCGAGCGAGACCTGGTCTACGACGAGTACAAGTCCAAGCGGGGCGAGCTCATCCGGGGCATCGTGCGGCGCTTCGAGCGGGGCAACAACATCATCGTGGACCTGGGCCGCACCGAGGCGATTCTACCCGCCAAGGAGCAGACGCCGCGCGAGAGCTATCGGCCGGGCGAGCGCATCGTGGCCTACGTCAAGGACGTCGACCGCGAGGCCCGCGGTCCGATCGTCGTCCTGTCGCGCTCCGATCCGCAGCTCGTCTACAAGCTGTTCGAGGCCGAGGTGCCGGAGATCTACGAGGGCATCGTGCGCATTGTGGCGGTGGCCCGTGAGGCGGGCTCGCGGTCCAAGATCGCGGTGACCTCGCGAGACGCCGATGTGGACCCGGTCGGAGCCTGCGTGGGGATGAAGGGATCGCGCGTACAGGCGGTCGTCCAGGAGCTGCGCGGGGAGAAGATCGACATCGTGCCCTACGATCGCGATCCGGCCCGCTACGTCATCGCCGCCATTCAGCCGGCCGAGGTCCACAAGGTGATCGTCGACGAGTCCGGTGGGCGGATGGAGATCGTCGTCCCCGACGAGAAGCTCAGCCTGGCCATCGGTCGCAAGGGCCAGAACGTGCGGCTGGCTTCACAGCTCACCGATTGGAAGCTGGACGTGATCAGCGAGTCGAAGTTCCGCCGCATGGAGGAGGAGGCGGTGGCGGCGCTCCAGCAGATGGAATCGGTCGGCGAGTCCGTCGCCAAGAGCATGTACCGGCTGGGGTTCCGTGCGCTCGAGGAGGTGACCGAGGCACCCATCGACGAGCTGGTCGCCATCCCGGGCGTGGGCGATGCGGCGGCGGCCGAGCTGATGAAGCAGCAGGCGCGGGCCAACATGGACAGGCTACGGACGGCGCACATCCAAGAGCTGGCCGTGCGAGGCGAGCCGCCCACGGAGCGGGAGCGGCTCATGTGCGTGCCCGGCATCGGCGCCCGTACGATGGTGCTGCTCGAGGACGCGGGCTACAAGACGTTGGCGTCGCTGCTCAAGGAGAACGAGGACCGGCTGGGCATCCGGACCGGCTTGGGCTTCAAGAAGGCCAGCTCCATCAAGCGAGCGGCGGTGCAGTTCGCCGCCACCGAGCGGGAGCTGCTGCGCGAGGCACGCGAGCAGGCCGTGGCCCACGCTGCGGCCCAGGCGAGCGAGGCTGAGCCCGAGGCGTCCATGGGGGACGCGTCGACCCAGGTTGCCGAGGCCACATCCGAAGAGGGGGGCTCGGGCAAGGCCGCCACCGCGGCAGAGCCGGAGCAGGCCACAGGCGAGTAGCCCATGCATTCGTCCAGCAACCTCACGATGCTCTGTTCGGGGCGCGATCGCGCGCGACCGCGGCGGGCGTCATCTCCCGAGCCGACGCGTACCTGCGTCGGCTGCGGCGCGCGCGTGCCCAGAGCGCGGTCGCGCGCGGAGCTCGTGCGGTTGGTGCTGGTGCCGCGCGCCAACGGCTTTGGCGTTGCGGTCGACCTGGCGGGTCGGAGCTTCGGACGGGGCGCGTGGGTACACGGCCGCCCCGCATGCCTGGACCGGGCAGTGGCTCGCGGCCTGGCGCGATCCGCGAAGGGCCGCGTCGAGGTCCATCAGCAGACGCTGGCGGCGGACATCGTCACGGCGGCCCAGCGGCGGGTCGAGGGGCTGGTGGCTTCGGCGGCTCGCCGTGGTCAGCTGGCCGTGGGCGCGAGCGCTGTGCGGAACGCGTGGTCACGAGGCCGAGCGAAGCTGCTGGTGGTGGCGCGCGACGCCGCTGCCGCGGCCGCGCTTGGAGAGGTCCGGGCCGCCGAGGCCGCTGGCCGGCTGACCATCGGGCCCAGCAAAAAGGACTTGGGCGCCCTGGCGATGCAGGGCGGAGGCTGTGTGGGGGTGATGGGGATTGAGTCGGAGTCGATCGCTTCGGCGCTGCGTCCGTTGTTCGCCCTGATGGAGAGCTTCGGGTCGTCCGCGGTCGACGCGGATGAGCCACAGGGCGCAACAGGGCCTTGTCGTTCGAACAAGTAGTGGTGTGATGAGCAAAGTGCGAGTCTACGAGGTAGCCCGACAGCTCGGGATCAACAACAGGGAGCTCGTGGCCCTGTTTCAGTCCTTGGGTTTCTCCGAGGTGCGCAACCACATGAGCGCTGTGGAGACCGAGGCGGTCGAGCGGGTCAAGCGCAAGCTCGAGCGGCAGCAGGCACCCGACGTGGTGGAGGAACGCATCGCGCCCACGGTCGTCAAACGCCGCTCGCGCCGCGCGCCAACCCGGTCGCGTGCAGCCGCCGCCCAAGAGTCTGCGCCCGACGGGGCTACGGTGGCGGCCGCTCCATCGGCTGCAGGCGAGCAGGGCCCGGAAGCTGCGACGGCGTCCGAGCCATCCGCGGCTGCGACGCCGACGGCCCCGATCTCAGCGCCGAGCGCCGCGGCCGCGCCGCCCAGCGCGTCGGAACAGGCGACGGCGGATACGTCTGCAGAGGCGCCGCCGCCGCCGCCCCCCCCCGCGTCGGAGCCAGCCACGGTAGAGGCCTCGGCAAGCGCGGCGGAGCCGACCGAGCAGCCGTCGGCAGCGGCCGAAGGCGCGACGCCTACGGGGACGGAGCCGGCTCCCGCTGCGGCCCCCACCGACCGTGCGGAGTCGGCGACCAGCACCCCGGCTCCCGCGGCCGGGCAAGCGGCGCCGCCAGCAGACACCGCCGAGCCGGCCGCCAGTGCGCCCGTGCCGCCTGCCGCGCAGGAGCTGGCACCACAGATCTCGACCCAACCGCGCCGTCCGTCGGCGCCGCCCAAGAGCGGCATCGAGGTCTGGGGGGGGCGACCCGGGGTACCCATGCCGCAGCGGCCGCGAAGCTCGGGCCCCTCGGCCCGTCGCACCACCTACGACCCCCGTGCGAACGTGCCCAACCGGCGGCCGGGCTACGGCTACGCTCCCGGCCGCACCATACCGGGCCGCCCGATGCGTCCCGGCTTTCGTCGCGGCATGCCTGGTCAACACCGCTTCGCCGGACCGCGCGGCAAGCCCGAAGTGTCGACCAAGGAGATGTCGGCCCACAAGATGGTCATCAAGATCGAGGGGGAGGCTTCGCTGCAGAACCTCGCCGCGAAGATGAGCCTCAAGGTGACCGACGTGCTGATGAAGCTCCTGAGCATGGGCGTGACCGGGGTGAACATCAACTCCACGCTGGACATCGACACGGCCAAGATCGTGGCGAACGAGTTCGGCTGGACGGTGGAGGACGTCTCTATCGACGAGGAGAGCAAGCTCGAGGCCGCCATCGAAGCCGACGCAGGCACGACGGGCGAGGCGGTCTCGCGACCGCCGATCGTGACCGTGATGGGGCACGTCGACCACGGCAAGACCACCCTGCTCGACACCGTCCGCAACACTACGGTGGCCGACGGGGAGGCTGGCGGCATCACCCAGCACATCGGCGCCTATCGCGTCGACACGCCCAAGGGCACCATCGCCTTTCTCGACACGCCCGGCCACGAGGCGTTCACCGCGATGCGCCTGCGCGGCGCGACGGTGACGGATATCGTGTTGCTCATCGTCGCGGCCGACGACGGCGTGATGCCGCAGACCAAGGAGGCCATCCACCACGCTCGCAGCGCCAAGGTGCCCATTATCGTGGTGGTCAACAAGATCGACAAGCCGGGCGTAGATGTCGAGCGCATCATGCGCGATCTGGCCGCCGAGGGGCTTCAGCCGGAGGACTGGGGCGGCGACACCATCTTCTGCAAGGTCTCGGCCAAGACGGGCGAGGGCGTCGAAGCGCTGCTGGAGATGGTGCTGCTGCAGGCCGAAATGCTCGAGCTCAACGCCCATCCCGAGCGTCGCGCCATGGGCGTGGTGGTGGAGGCCTTGCTCGACCGGGGCCGGGGCCCCGTGGCGCGGGTGCTGGTCCAAGACGGCACCCTGAGGCGCGGGGACATCCTGCTGGCGGGTCGGGCCCACGGCAAGATCCGCGCGATGGTGGACGAAAAGGGCCGCAAGCTGGCCGAGGCCGGTCCGGCGACTCCGGTGGAGGTGCTCGGATTGAACGAGGTCCCCGAGGCAGGCGACCCGGCGCACAGCGTCAAGGACATCAAGGCCGCGGAGACCATCGCCGTCGAGCGCAAGAAGAAGGTGTCCAAGTCGGCGCTGGCGCAAGACTCGCGCGTCTCGCTTGAGGCGCTCAAGTCGCGGCTGGCCGAGGAGGAGCAGCTCGAGCTGAACGTCATCATCAAGGCCGATGTTCAGGGCTCTGCCGAGGCGCTTTCGCAGGCCCTGACCAAGCTCTCCTCCGACAAGGTCAAGCTCGGCCTGGTCCACGGCGGAGTGGGAGGCATCACCGAGACCGACGTGCACCTGGCCGCCGCGGCCGCTGCGATCATCATCGGCTTCAACGTGCGGCCGGCTGGCAAGGCCAAGAAGCTGGCGCAAGCCGAGGGCGTGGAGATTCGCTCCTATAGCGTCATCTACGAGGCCATCGACGATGTCCGCGCTGCCATGGAGGGCCTGCTGCCCGCGACCGAGGTCGAAAAGGAGCTGGGTCGCGCCGAGGTGCGTCAGGTCTTCCGCATCAGCAAGGTGGGCAGCGTGGCCGGGTGCATGGTGGTCGACGGCCTGGTCAAGCGCGCCAGCCACGGTCGGCTGGTGCGCGATAGCGTGGTCGTCTGGACGGGCGTGATCAGCAGCGTGCGCCGCTTCAAGGACGACGTGAAAGAGGTCAAGGAAGGGATGGAGTGCGGCATCTCGCTCGAGGGTTACCAGGACGTCAAGGAAGGCGACCACATCGAGTGCTTCGAGATCGAGCAGGTCAAGGCCACGCTCTAGACGGTGACAGCATGTTCGTGGGGGTCCTGCGCCTGCTGGTGCACATCCCGAGCGCTCGGTCTTTGAAGGATCGGCGGCGGGTGGTGCGCTCCTTCAAGGACCGCGTTCAGTCCCGCCTACGCGTGTCCGTGGCCGAGGTCGGTGCGCTCGACTCCCACCGGACGGCCGTCTTGGGCGTGGCCGTAGTGGCCAAGGATGCTGCCCGCTGCGACGAGCTGCTGAGCAGCGCTGCGGCCATGGCCGCCACGCTGCGCGACGGCGTGCTGGCTGACCAGGCGATCGAGATCGTTCCCTTTGGCCGTGAGGGCACTGGCGTGGGCGAAGGCGCCGAGCGCGAGCTTGGCGACGCCTTCGGGGGATGCGTTGACGACGCGGGCTTCGAGGAGGATAGGTGAGCCGTCGCAAGCGCTCGCGCGCGGGCACGGCCGTGCTGCCCGAGGCGGCACGACGGACGGCGCGCGTCTCGCGTTCGCTGCGCGTGGCAGGCGAGCTTCGGCAGGAGCTGGCTGCGGCGCTCCGCGCGCTCGAGGACCCGCGACTCGGCGGCGTGGGCATCACTCGCGTGGAGCTGAGCGACGACCTTCAGTTCGCCCGCGTCTACGTGCGCATCGCCTATGGGGAGGACCTGCCCGAAAGCCGCGCCAGGACGATGCACGCTTTGAGCGTGGCCTGCGGCCGACTTCGGCGACGCCTGGGCGCCACCTTGGAGCTCCGCCGCACGCCGCGCTTGCGCTTCCTCTACGACGAGGGGCCTGACGCCGCCCAGCGGGTCGAGGCGCTGCTCGACCAGATCCGCCAGGAGGAAGGGTAGCGGCAGAGACGTTGTTGCAGACGGATCGAGTCGTCCCGAGCAATCCCTATTCGCCCCGTGCGCGCGTCACCTCGCCCTCGCCACTCGCTGGGGAAAGGCGATGGGCGCACGGGGCGCCTGGCGAACGCGGCTAGAGTCCTTGAAGAAGGGCTTCATTGAAAAACGAGTCAAGTTGGTCCTCCAGAGACTCCTGCGGGGGTTTGGGGGCGGCGGAAGGAGCGGAGCGACGC
>CAYTYV010000286.1:0-8678 GCA_964441055.1 uncultured Polyangiaceae bacterium
ATCCAAGCCCTGCTCGGCCTGGGGCGCTCTGGTCAGGCGCGCGCAGCCGCCGAGGCCTTTCGGGCGCGCCACCCCAGCTCGCCGCACTGCCGTCGGCTCGAGACGCTGTTTCCCGATCTCGAAAGCCGCTGACCGCGCGGCCGGCCGACGTTCTGCGACGGGACGCTGCGACCCCTTCCGGGCCATCCCGTTGTCGCGTCAGTCCGGACCGTGGTACGCCCCGTCGAGGCAGTTGGGCATCACGATCCGGGCCAAGACCGACGCGGTTTGCGGTCCGCGGAGGCGAGATGACGATCGAGTTGGGGTTGGTGGAGACGACGGCCGTCGCGCTGGCCGTGCTGCTGTTGGGCTACTTGCTCAACCGGCTGGTTCCCTTTTTGAAGAACAACAACATCCCCGAGCCCGTGGTGGGCGGCATCGTCTTCGCGGCGCTCAGCTCGGCCGCCTACTCGTCCGTCGAGCTGTCCTTCAACTTCGACATGACCTTGAAGATGCCGCTGATGCTGGTCTTCTTCACGACGGTAGGCCTGGGCGCCAACGTGCGCCTGCTCAAACGCGGCGGGCCCAAGCTCTTCTGGTTCCTGCTCATCGCCACCGCCTACCTCATCGTTCAGGACGCCACTGGCGTGCTCTTCGCGACGCTGTCGGACATGCACCCGCTCATGGGCTTGGTGGCCGGATCCATCACCTTGACCGGTGGTCACGGCACGGGCGTGACCTATGCCCAGGTCTTCACCGACGTCTACAGCATCCAGGGCACCATGGAGCTGGCCATGGCCTGCGCCACCTTCGGCTTGGTGCTCGGCGGGCTCATCGGCGGCCCGGTGGGCAAGCGGTTGATTAAGAAGTACAAGCTCGAGCCCGATCGGCAGGCGGCCGAGCTGCCCGCCGAGCAGATGGTGACCTACGACCCCGACGACCGCGACCGGGTCACCCCGCGACGGATGATGGAGACCATGCTGATCATCACCCTGTGCGTGGCGGCTGGCACGGCCATCTACCACTGGGTGCTCGACAGGGGCATCACCATTCCCTCGTCGTTCATCGCGCTGCTGCTGGGCATGATCATCACCAACGTATTCGACTTCACCAAGATCTATCGCATTCACCCCGAAACGGTCGATCTGTGGGGCACCATGGGCCTGTCGGTGTTCCTGGCCATGGCGCTGATGTCGCTCAGGCTCTGGGAGCTGGCGAACCTGGCGGGTCCGATGGTCCTCATCCTGCTGGCGCAGGCGGTGATGATGATCCTGTTTGCCTACTTCGTGACCTTCCGGCTGATGGGCAAGAACTACGACGCGGCCATCATCGCGGGCGGGCATTGCGGCTTCGGGTTGGGGGCCACGCCCACGGCGGTGGCCAACATGGAGTCGCTGGTGGCTCGCTTCGGTCCGTCTCCGCAAGCCTTTCTGGTCGTTCCGCTGGCGGGCGCGTTCTTTCTCGACGTGGTCAACGCTTTGGTCATCCAGCTCTACATGGCCATGCCTTTCGTGAAGTAGCCGGGGAGAAGAGCATGCAGACGGCCATCCGGTTTCGGGGGTTCGATATGGCGCGCAGGGGAGCAACGGTGAGAAGGGCTTGCGCCTGGCTGCTGGTGGCGCTGGCGCTGGTGCTGGGGTCGGGCTGCCAGCACGGTCCGGATCGCGACGAGCTCCAGAGCCAGGTCCAGACCAAGCTGGACGGGCAGTTCGGCTCGGGCGTGTTCCGCATTCACGAGCTGGTAAGGCGAGGCAGCTACCCATACCAGGAGGAGGGCGACGAGCGCGATCGGCTGCTGGTCTACTACAATGCCGAGATCCGCCTATTGCGGGACTACCGACTGTCCAATTGGGACCAGCTCAACGTCGGCTCGCTCATCAGCGTGCTGGGCGCGAACCCCCGCGGCGTGCAAGGCGTCAAACCCGAGGGCAACCGGGCCGGAGAGGTGCTGTCCGTCCACGGCTCGAGCGCCTACGTTCGCGCCGACGACGCCTGGCAGCTGGTGGCCCATCGGCCCGTGGCGGTCAAGCAGGCCGAGCCGCGGCCAGGCGCGGAGGAGCTGCCGCCCTACCGCCAGCGCATAGAGGAGCTGGCCAAGGTGGCCAAACAGCTGCAGCGTCGCAACCGCAAGCGGGAGATCCAGCTCCTCGAAAAAGACCTGGACCGCGTGCTGTTCGCGGCCGAGCGGCGGCTGGCGCGCAGCCGCGGGTGGATTACCATTGCCACGGGTACGGCCGAAGGCGAGTACTACGCCCTGGGCAAGGGGCTCGAGCAGCTGCTGAGCCGCCGCAAGGACGCTCGCGGCAAGAAGATCGTGGCCCAGGCCGTGGGCACCAGCGGCAGCGCGGACAACTGCCGCTTGGTCGATCAGCACGAGGTGGATTTCGCCTTCGTGCAAAACGACATCGCCCACATGGCCCACCACGGTACGGGGCTGTTCGAGCGGCACGTTCCGCTGGCTCGCATTCGAGCGCTGTGCTCGCTCTATCCCGAGGCGGTGCAAATCGTGGCGCGCACGCAGTCGGGCATCGCGACCTTGGACGACCTGCGCGGCAAGCGCATCAACGTGGGGCTGGAGGGCTCGGGCATGCGGATCAACGCGATCCAGGTGCTCAAGGCGGCGGGCATCGGCCTGGGCGAGCTCGGCGAGGTCCGCGGAACCAATCGGCAGGACGCCATGCAGGAGCTGGCCCAGGGCCGCGTGGACGCCCTATTCGTGACCAGCGCCTATCCAGCTCCAGGCCTGCTTCGGCTGGCCACCACGCAGCCCATCCGACTGGTGCCGCTGCCCCCGGAGGCGGCCGAGGAGCTGCACCGCCGCTACCCCTTTTTCGTGCCCGTCCGCATCCCCCGCAACACCTACCCCGACATGGATCAAGACGGCCTGACCGTGGCCGTCACCGCCATGCTCATCGCCCACCAGGATCTCGCGGGCGAGCGAGTCGAGTTGCTGCTCGACACGCTATTTTCCGACGTGGGGACGCTGTCCCAGGACAGCGTCCCCGCCTACTACATCTCCCAGGACAAGGCGACCTCGGGCGTCTCCATCCCGCTGCACCCCGCGGCCGAGCGCTTCTTCGAAAAGCGGTAGCGGCGGTTCAACGATGGGGGCTCCGGTCGTCGGTGTACTCGGCGCTTTCGGCGCCTGCGCGGTCTCCGCTTCGCTCCGACACGCTCCTTCCTCTGCCCCCAAACCCCCGCGGCGGCGTTCGCGGTCAACGGCGTGGCGTCTTGCGCTGGTAGAGCGTGAACTCGAAGCCGTCGGGGCGGACGCGTCGTCGTCGGTAGTCGCGACGGAAGGCGGCGAGCTCCACCAGGGCATGGTCGCCCGCCAGACAGGGTTCGGACGTATCGCAGGAGAAGCACAACAGGATGTAGTCGGGGCGCCGCGACAGCACGTAGTGGGCATCGTGCTTTTCGTGCCCGACGTAGCCCGCGCCCAGCAGCATGTCCTGCCGCGCGATGTGCGGGTCGGTCAGCCCCAGCATGTCGATAGCCCGAAGCCGCTTGGCGAAGTAGGGGATCGAGCCTGCCGTGTTGGTCGCCACGGTGGCCCCCTCGGGCGCGTGCTGGTCCAGCCAGCGACCGATGTGCTCGCCGCACACCGCCACCTCGTCGTGGCGGAAGTGCTGGTAGATGCGTCCCCGCCGCAGCCCCGGTATGGCCTGAGCCACGTCGTTGATCGCGAGTAGCGCCGCAATGGCCCAGGCGGCGCGAGGCGCCAGGTGCTCGAGCCGCCCGAGCACGGTGGTGATCGCCAGCCAGCCTATCGGCAATAGCAGCAGGGCCAGCCGGAAGCCCGGCAGCGGATCGCCACCCGTGTAGACGACGTAGGCGCCGTAGCCGATGAGCACCACCAGCAGGTAGCTGCGCCACGGCCGATCGCGCCGCACGAACAAGAGCAGTAGGCCCAGGGGCAGCAGCGCGATGAAGTGCGAGACGAAGCCCTCGAGGTACGTCCATCCGCGCGCGAGCTGCGTCAGCTGGAAGCCCACCTTGGCGTAGAAGGTGTTGGGCAGCAGCGCGCCGTAGTAAGCGAGCTTGAAGGCCAGGTGAGCGCCGACCAGGACGAGGGCCAAGGCCGAAACGGCCAGCCGGGCCCGTCGCGTCGGCGAGGCGGTGAGCCCCAGCCACACCGCCGCAAGACCGAGCAGCAAAAAGAAGTAGCCCTCCGGTCGGGTCAGCGCTGCGAGCGCAAAGGGCAGCAAGCAAAAGCTCGACCGGCTCACGCACAGAAGGCGCGTCCCCCAGAGGAAAAGGGCGAGGAACAGCGGCAGCTCCAGCCCGCCGAAGCCCCAAGCCATCAGCGCGTGGTTGAGCGCGTAGAGCGCTGCGGGTAGCCAGCCCAGGCGGCGTCCGATCTTGGCGATGCCGATGGCGTACAAAAGGGCGACCGCGACTAGCGACAGTGCGATCCCTAGAACCTGCGCCGCCAGCGGGGTCGGCAGGCCGGCCGCGTACAGTGGGGCAAGCAGCAGCAGCCACAGGAAGTTGGTGTACCCCTCGACGCGCTCGCCCGGATTGAACACCAGGCCGTTGCCGTCGACCCAGTGCTCGAGGTAGCGAAAGGACACGAAGGCGTCATCGACCAGCCAGCCGCCCGTGTCGTGATAGAGATAGGCCGTATGGCCGATGGCCACGACCAGGATGATGCCGAAAAGCCTGTGGGCGTAGAGCGTATCGACCAAGCGCGACATGCCGGTTTAGAGCAGGCCGGCCCGCCGGGTCATGGGCCACCCACCGACCGCGCCAGCGGGGCGCATTGTACGCGCAGCCGGGTTCGTTTCAAACCGAGCGGCGTTCGCCAGCCCCTTGGGGCCCATCGGCCGGCCCTAAGACGGGTGAGGCTTGCGCTGTGGTGCGGCCGTGGCTACTGCTGAGTCATGAGGCCCGTGGGGTACTGGAGCGCTGGCGCCGCACTGGCGGCGCTGCTGTTGCCCGCCGTGCTGGCTGGGGCCTGCGGGGCGCGCTCCGAGCTATGGGCGCCGTCCGGCTCCGAGCCCACCGCGCCAGACGGGGGAAGCGACGCTGGGGTGGACGTTTCCGTGGACGTGTCCGCAGACGTTCCGCAGGACGTTCCCGCGGACGTGCCGCAGGACGTGCCCGCGGATGTGCCCGCCGACGTCATCGATCCGTGCACGCCCGAGGTCACCAACATCTACGTGGTCACCAGCGACGGCAACCTCTGGGCCTTCATGCCCGAAGAGGCCAGCTTCGAGCTGCGGGGCGCGGTGTCCTGCCCAGGCGCTACTGGCTCGCCGTTCTCGATGGCGGTCTCGCAGCGGGGCGTGGCTCACGTGGTGCTGACCGACGGCACGCTGTGGCGCGTGAGCGTGTTCGACGCCAGTTGTGAGGCCACCTCCTTCGAGCCTGGCCAAGAGGGCTTCGAGACCTTCGGCATGGGCTATGCGACCGACCAGAGCGACGCGGGTGAGTCGCTGTACGTGGCCGAGATCAGCTGGAGCGTCGATCCGCTGGGGCTGGGCCGAATCGACACCGATACCTATCAGCTCGAGTTCATCGCGCCGTTTTCCGAGAACTTCGGGCTGGCCCTCGAGCTGACGCCCGCGGGCACTGGTCCGCTCTACGGCTACTGGCTGAACTATGGCGGCAACGGCGGCACCCTCACCCAAATCGACACCACCACCGCCGAGATCGTCGAGTCGACGCCGCTCGATATAGGCAGTGGGCCGACCGCGCTTGCCATCGCCTGGTGGGGCGGTGCGTTCTACGTCTTCACCACCCCGCTCGACGACGGCACGGTGGTGACGCGCTATGACCCGGAAGACGGCAGCGTGGTCGAGATCGCCACCTTGGGCGAAAGGGTGGTCGGCGCTGGCGTGTCGACCCGCGCCCCGGCCAGCGTCGACGGCGGCTGAGGGCTCGAGCCCCTACTCGTGGGCGGGCCTGAGCGGCCGCGGCTTGCGGCGCTTTCCGTCGAGCAGGGCGGCGCCCTCGTCGTTGCGGCTTGCGGAGTGGCCCTTGCCCCACAGCGCGAACGATCCCTGGGCGGCGACGAAGCCGTACTGGCCCGTGCCCAGGGCTTCGTCCATCTGGAGGCGGACGGGGCCGCGGCGGGCCGCGCCGAGGTCGACCAAGAGGTAGTCCGCGCCACCGTGGTCGTAGCGCAGGGTGAAGCAGTTCTCCCGCGCTGAGACGTGCGGGGCCAGGGTCTCCGTGGCGGCGACCGAGGCGTCCGCGGGAATGAGCGCGATCAGGCGATATAGCTCTTGATGGCGCTGGTGGTCCTTTGCTGCCACGGTGAAGCGCACCCGGGAAAACCCACCGCGGAAGGTGTGGGTCTGCAATAGCGCGCCGTACTGGTAGCTGAACGCCGTGCTCACCACCACCAAGGCGCTGAGCGCTGCGGCGATGCGGATGCGCGCCTCCGGCCGACCGCGCCACGAGGCCAGCGCGGCTGCCGCGGCCACGAAGACGACGGCGGTCCAGCTGGCGCTGTACTGGAAGGCCGTGTCGAGCACCGTGCGCCGTTCATCGGTGGCGAGCACGGTAAACGCGGCGGGCGCCAGTAGCAGGAGCCAAGCGCGCCCGTGCCGCAGCGGCAGCAATAGCAGCGGCCCAAGGATCTGCAGGGCGAACAAGGCCTTGTGCTCGGTCAGCAGCGAGCGCAGCACGTACAGGGGGTTGGACAGCAGGGTGCGCAGCACCGCGCCGTAGCCTTGCTCCCCCTTCGCCATCAGATCCTGGTACATCCAGGCGAAGGCCTCGTCGGATTGCAGCACCGTCACGTGGGCGGGCATGATCACCACGGTGACCAGCACGAAGTACAGCCCCGAGGCCAGCGCGCCGAGCAAGGCCCAGCGAGGTCGCTTGCCACACAGTAGATAGAACAGCCCCGCCATGGCCAGCAGGGCGCTCACCTCCTCGCGTAGCCCGATGGCGAGCAGCCAGGCCAGCAGCAGCCAGCCGCGGCGCCCCGTCTCGAAGAAGTAGAGCACCCAGCCGACGAACAGCGGGGCCAGGGTGAGAAAATGAAAATCGTAGAACAGCGGCCCGTGTAGTGGGGCGAAGACGAGGTAGGCGTACGCGAGCGCCAGGGCCGCCCCCGCCGATGCCAGGCGGCGCTTGGCCACCAGGTAGACCGGAATGGCACCGCCAGCGCAGAGCACGGCCTGGATGACCAGCAGGGTATCGGCCTTCTGTCGCAGCGCGTACAGCGGCACCAGCAGGTAGGCGCTGAAGGTCGCGTGGTTCTGGATGTGGGAGCCCGTCTCGCCGATGTTGGGCGAGGCCTTGAACCACTCGCCCCGCAGCAGGTTCCACATCAGGTTGTCGAAGATCGCTAGGTCATAGCTATGGGTTTCCAGGCGATAATGACGCAGCACCGCGTAGTAGCTGAGGTAGGCCGCCACGAGCGCCACCATTAGTCCGACAGCCAGCGCAGGCAGACGTGGGGCCAGCCGCGGCATCGCGCGTCGCGCCAGATCGAAGGCGCCGCGCACCTCGGGCCACGGGATCTCTCGGTAGGCCAGGCGGAGCGTGCGCTCGAGCGCCAGGCCGAACAGGGTCGCCGAGGCGACGAACAGCGGCCGGTCGTCGGAAAAGGCCCGCCAGTCGAACAGGAAGGGCAGGGCAAAGGCGAGCGTGAACGGGGTGGCGATGCGGGCCGCGCGAACCATGCGCAGGAGCGACGAGCGGGTGCGACGCCGCCATAGCTCGCCGCCGCCTACCGCGCACACCAGCAGCCCCGCGCCCGCAGCGACCGCGAGCATGTGGCTGCGGTCCGCGGAGGCCATAGCGTTGTCGCGCAGCAAGCGCGGCGCCCCCCCGAATAAGGCCAGCCACAGCGCGATGGCCACCGAGGCGCCCGCGGCGAACAGCACGACCGCCGCCCCGACGAGCTGGCTCAGCGGCGGTCTGCGCATGGCGAATCGTCGGACGGCGGTGGACCGAGCAGCTCGAAGAAGTGTCGGTCCGGCAGCACGAACACGGCCATCACTCGACCGTCATCGGCCAGCGGGCGGGGGCCGAAGAACACCTTGCCGCCCTGCTGCGCGGCGCGCTCGGCCATCGAGTGCAAGTCTCCCGACGGCTCCAGGCCGATGCCCACGTCGCCCGGATGGGTGGCGCGGCCGTCGCATTGGTACAGCGCGAGCGCGGTGCCCCCAAGGTCGAACACCACGGGGCCGGCTGCCGCAAACGGATGAGGGCGGGGCGCGCGGGCGGAATCGGCCTGCGGCGGCACGCCCAGCACGGCCTGGTAGCGTTGGCAGGCCGCCTCGAGGTCCGCGACGAAGAGGCTGACAAACCGCATCTGGGGTTGGTCGGACATGGCGCTTTCTCCGGTGGGGCGGGCGGCTAGCGCAGGTGGAACAGCGCCCAGGCAACCTCCCGATCTCGCACCATGGCCTGGACCTTCCAGGGGCCAGGCTGACGGTCGTCCTTTCGGTCCAGGTGCGACCAGACGCCATCATTGCCCGGCTCGATCACGAAGGGCTCGCTGCGGAAGTAGACCGCCCCGTTCGGGTCCGTCCATACGAACTCGATGGGGGTGGGCTCTGCGTTGGGCAAAAACTTCAGCTTGGTCGCGATGAGCTCGTCGGCGTCGAAGACGGTCTTGAGCACGGGCACCTTGGCTTCGAAGTCTCGGCCCACGAGTAGGTCGGTGGCCAGCAGCCTGGCCGGGTCGTTGCGCTCGGCGGCGGGAAGGCGAACGAGCTGGTAGATCCAGCGATGGT
>CAYTYV010000287.1:0-8674 GCA_964441055.1 uncultured Polyangiaceae bacterium
CCCCCCGACTTCGGCGGCGGCTGCGAGTGCCAGCTCGGCTCGGACCGGGGGCCGGCCTACGGGGCGCTCGCGCTGCTCGCGCTGCTGGGCCTTGTCCTGGGTAGGCGGCGACGCAGCTAGACGGGTGCTTCGCCCCTCGGAGGCGGGGGGTGGCGCCCCGCCCGCACCGAGCATTTCTGTGCGGCCGCGAGTTGCCCCCCGTGTCCGCTGTCGGTATCGTGCGGCCTCATGAGGCTACGTTCGCTCGCAGCGGCTAGCTCCGCAGCCTTGGTCGTGTCGCTTGCTGGGACCGCATCGGCCCAGTCCGAAGGCGGCTTTGCCCTGAGCCAGTTCGAGCCTGCGCCAGCTGGCGATCCCTTCTTCGGGGTTCCCTCACCCGCGGCGCCCGGCCATCTGGACCCGCGCGGCCAGGTCATGTTCGACTACGCCCACATTCCCATCCGGCTGCGCGCCGAGGACGTGGCCATCGTCTCCTCGCAGGGCTTCTTGCGCTTCAACGCCGCCCTGCCGCTGTGGAAGCGGCTGCTCGTCTCGCTGGAGTTTCCCATGGTCGTCAACCAGGCGGGCGAGGATCCAGGGCTGACGGACACGACCTTTCCTGCGCTGGAAGCCCCGCAGGCGGGCGACCTCCGCATCGGCCTGCGCGGCCGCATCTGGGGCGAGGACGCGACACCGTTCCAGCTCGGCGGCGGCGGCTACATGTTCGCGCCGACCGGCACCCAGGACCAGTACGCGGGCGACGGCGGGTTCCGAGGCGCGCTGCACCTGGCCATGGGTGGCCGGGTAGGCACGAGCGTGGCCCTGCTCTGGGGCGTGGCCGCGGGCGTGGTCCTGCGCGCGTCAGACAGCCCTCATGCCTTCACCTACAGCGCGGGCGCTGGGCTGGTTTTCGCCGATGATGTCGTCCAAATAGGGCCAGAGATCTACGGCGCCACGCCCTTGAGCGGCGACCTTCCGCTGGCCAGCATTCCCGTGGTGGAGACCGCGGCAGGCACCAACGCCGAGCTGCTGTTCGGCACCAAGATCCGAGTGCTCGACGGGCTCACCTTTGGCGGCGCCATCGGTCCCGGCCTGAGCAACAGCGTGGGAACGCCAGCCTTCCGCGCGCTCGGCACCCTGGGCTGGACGCCGCTTCCCAGGCCCAAGGGTAGCGATGAGCCTGACGAGCCCGAGGCAGCGGGCGACCAGGATGACGACGGCATCACCGACGACATCGATGCCTGTCCAGACGTGCCTGGCGATCCCAACCCGGATCCGGCCAAGGACGGCTGTCCGCCCGACGACCGCGACGGCGACGGCATCCTGGACGTGGAGGATGCCTGCCCGGGCACGCCTGGGCTCCGCAATGTCGATGCCACCATGAACGGCTGCCCCGAGGACAGCGACGCCGACGGCGTGCACGACGGCATCGACGCCTGCCCGAAGATCCCTGGCGAGCTCAGCGAAGATCCAACCCAAAACGGTTGCCCTCTCGACCGCGATGGCGATGGCATCGCCGACGGCCGGGACGCCTGCCCGAGCGTCAAGGGAGGGCCCAGCGACGATCCCGCCAACGACGGCTGCCCCGACGATCCCGACGGCGACGGCATCCGCTTTGCCGCGGACGCCTGTCCGACCGCAGCGGGCCCGGCCGATCCTCGGCCCGAGCGCAACGGCTGCCCACGCGGCGCCACGCCCGCCGTCGCTGCGCAAGACGAGCTCGGTCCTCGCATCCTGTTCGGGGTCTCCAAGACGGAGATCGACAATGTGATCAGGCAGTTGACGGACGGCGTCGTCGACCAGGTCCGCGGGGCGCTAGCCGACCCGAGCGTGGCCCACATCGAGGTCCAGGGCCATACCGACGACAGCGGCGAGGAGGACGTCAACGGCACGGTGTCGCGAAAGCGCGCCGAGAACGTGCGCGGCTGGCTCATCAGCAGAGGGATCCCGGCCGACAAGCTGGTGGCCAAGGGCTACAGCTACACCAAGCCCGTGGCCGACAACCGCATCCGCCAAGGGCGTCGCCTCAATCGGCGGGTGCAGTTCGTCGCCGTGAAGAAGTAGCTAGTAGTCGTAGCGCAGGTTCACGCCCGGAGCGACGCCGAGCACGAAGTCGCCCAGGGTCTGCTCGTCGGGGTAGGTGCCGATGCCGTCGGCGCCCGCGCCGAGCTCGGTCGAGTCGTCCCACGTGGGAGCGGCGATGGCGATCAGCATGAGCGCCTGCACGCCCGCCGTGAGCTCGAAGTGCTCGGCAAAGCGCACGCCCGCGCGCACGCCCGGATCGAGGTACAGGTAGGTGGCCGAGGCAAAGTCCGCTACCGGGTAGGCATCGAAGCTCCCGCCGTTCTGCGCCTGGTAGGTGCCGCTGCGCTCGTCGCGCAGCTCGCCGTAGAGCACCCCCGCACCCAGGCGGAAGACCACGGGGTAGCCGTCGCCGAGGTGGTAGCCGATGGTCGCCCCAGCCATGAAGCCCTGCAGGCGCAGGCTGTCATCGGCGGTGCCACCCGTGGCCGTGGACATGCCGATGGGCATGAGCGAGCTCTCGCGATCGGTGACGTCCTGCGCGGCCATCAGGTAGCCGAGCTCCAGGCCGAAGCCCAACCCCGAGCCCAGCTCGTAGCTGCCGTGGACCAGCGCCATGCCGCCCAGGCCGACCGACCGCTCGCAGCCGTCGCTACAGCCTCCCGCCACGTCTCCGCCAAAGGTCGGCACCACCACCAGCGCGCCGCTCACGTCGGCCGTCCACTTTGAGGGCAGGCGCCACATGGGAGCCTCCTCGTCCTGCTCGAGCGAGATGTCCAGCACGGGGCGCTCGCCCTTCTGCAGAGTCACCTCACGGGTCTCGCTCAAAAAGCCCTCGGCCTTGACCTCCACCTGGTGGGGCCCGGTCTTGAGCCTGCCGAGCCAGACGCCGTTGCCCACCTCGACCGAGTCGATCCACACACTGGCGCCCGGTGGGGTCGGGTTGATGCGGAGCTGTGCCTCGAGCGCCTCGGCCAGGAGCGCGAGCTGGGTGAGCTGCTGCGACTTGACCTCGGCGGCGGCCGGCTGCGAACCGAGCTTGCCCGCCCCGCGCAGCATGACCATGTGGCTGCCCACGCCTAGCCTGCCCTCCCAGGGCGTCTGACCGACCACCACGGAGTCGACCACCACCCCGACGATCTTGCCCGTGCGCTCGGTGACGCGCAGCCGGCCCGACTCCTTGAGCTGCTTGAGCTCGGCCTTGACGGTCACGGTCTGTCCGCCCGCCACGTCCACGTGGGTCTCGAAGGGCTCGAAGCCCTCCTTGAACACCCGCACCACGTGGTTGCCAGCGGCCACGCGCAGCGGCTTGACCGGTGGGTACTCGCCCCGATCCACGCTGCCGATGACGATCGAGGCCCCCGGCTCCGAGCCGGTCACGTCGATGGTGCCCACCAGCTCGCGCAGCTGCGCGATCTCGCGCTGGGCCAGGCCGCGCTCCTGCTCGGCGACCTTGAAGTCGCGCAGCAGGGTCTCGAACATGTCGAGCGCCTCGTCGTAGCGCTGTAGCTCCGTGAGCGCGATGGCCGCGTTGTTGGTCGCCACCCGGGTCGGGTAGAGCGCGCGCGAGAGCTTGAACTCGGCCAGCGCAGGCGCCCAGGCCTTCTGCCTGAGCAGGGCCAGGCCGCGGAGGAAGTGCCGCCGCGCCTCCTGCTTGGTCTCCTTGGACACGGCTGGAGGCTCGTCCTCCTCGGCCGCGGACGCTGGCGGCGCAGCCTGCGAGCCCGCCTCGGCCCCTCCTGCGGCGCTGGGCGGCGCGGTCTGGGCCGAACCCGCCGACGGCCACAGCAAGGTCAGGGCGAGCGCCAGGGCGGCACCCGTCCACGCGCTGAGCCAACGGCAACCTTCACGCGATGTGGCGATCATCCCCTCCCTTGTACCGCACTCGCCCCGCGGCGAGAAACACTGACTGGATCTACTCGAACTCGTCGGTGGCGGTGTTGATGCCCTTGGGCACGGTCGTGGTCGTGGCTGCGGGCGCGGTCTGCGCGGAGGTGGCCGTGGGGCGCGGCTTGGTCAAGCGCACCTTCTGCCCCAGGGTGACCTCGATCTTGGGCGGCAGGGCGCCAGCCTCGGTGACCACTACATCGGCGATGGTCTCGCTCTGCGCCATGAACACGCGCACGCGATGCACGCTGCCCGGGATCCCCTCGATCTCCAGGATCCCGTCGCGGAGCTTGGCCGGCTCGCCCTCCACCTCCACCGAGGCGTGGGCGGGCAGCACCACCACCCGCACCCGCTTGGACTTGGGCGCGGCGGCGGGCGCTTCGGTCTGGCTGGGCGCCTCGCTGGGCGCCTCGCTTGCCCCTGGGGCGGTCGTGCTCGGCGAGGCCGTCTCGACGGTCGCCTGCCCGCCGCTCGGCTTGTGCGTGACGACGTACACCCCCGCGGCTGCCATCGCCACCAGCAGCACGGCCGCAATGGCCACGATGGGCAGCCCGCGCTTTTTCACCTGTGGCGACTGCGTCTCCGAGCGGCCGAGCGCGGCCTGGCTGAGCGGGCCTGCCCGACTGCTGTCCACCAACAGCGTCTCGGCGTTGTCCTCGTCGTCGTCCACGGTCGCCTCAGACACCGCAGTGGGCACGGTCATGGGCAGCCGCGGCGCCTGCTCGAGCCGGGTGCTGTCGGCTAGCGACACCAGCATGCTTTCGTGAACGGCGTAGCCTCCAGGGAGCAGGGGCATGAGCGCGTCGAACATCTCCTGGGTGCTCTGAAAGCGCTCGTTCGGATCGGTCTTCAGGCACTGGTGCACCACCTGGGCCACCTCGGGCCGCACCCACGGAGCCGTGTTCTGAAGCGGCGGGGGCGGCTGCGAGCAGAGCGAGTAGATGAGGTCGCCCAGCGTCTCGGCGTGCTCATAGGGCGTGCGCCCGGTCAGCGCTTGGTACAGGACGGCGCCCATGGACCAGATGTCGGTGGTGTGGTCGATCTGCTTTCGCCCCCGCGCCTGCTCGGGCGACATGTAGAGCGGCGAGCCCAGCAGGTTGCCCGTACGGGTGAGGTCGGCGTTCTCGGTGCCAAAGGCCTCGTCCATCTTGACCTTGGCGATACCGAAATCGAGCAGCTTGACGATGACCTCGCCCGCGTCGCGCTTCGCCAGGAACAGGTTGTGCGGCTTGATGTCGCGATGGATGATCTTGGTCTCGTGCGCCTTCTGCAGGCCGAGGCAGCTCTGCGCCACGACGCGCAACGCCAGGTCGGGCGCCACGGGTCCCAGCCTTTTGAGCAGGTGCTGGAAGTCCTCGCCCACCAGGTACTCCATGGCCAGAAAGGGCAGGCCCGTCTCCGAGTCCACGCCCGCGTCCAGCACCTGGGCGATGTACTGCGACTCGATGGCGCCTGCCGCGCGGGCCTCGCGCTCGAAGCGGGCCACCAGCTTGGGATCGCGGGTCAGCGCTTCGGAGTTGATCACCTTGACCGCGCAGCGCCTTCCAGTCGCCGTGTGCGCGGCCTCGTACACCGAGCCCATGGCCCCCTGTCCGATGAGCTCTCGGATGTTGTACTTGCCGTTCAGCGTCGAGCCGATCACGCGATTGCTCTCAGAGGGTGTTTCACAGCCGTCGCGACCGGTTCGAGGCTAGGGAGGGCGACGCCAGAGTACTGCGGAGTACTTCGAGAAGCCCGACCGGCGCATCGGACCGCGCAGCAGGCTGGGAAACACCCTCCAATGTAGGTGGCCCCTGGGCGCCGGGCAAGCCCGATGGCGAGGCTAGCCCGCAGGCGCGGCGCCCTGGGCGGCCTTGGCCCTGCGCTTGCGCACGAACAGGAGCACCAAGCCCGCGACCAGCACCAGCACCAGCACCAGCAGCGCGATGCCGAGCACTGGCCTGACGGCCACCCAGGCCACGGCGATGGTCAACAGCGACAGCGGCAGGGCGATGGCCACCGACAGGACGAACACGCCCAAGCTGACCACGCTGCCCATAAACGGCAGGATGTCCGCGACCACGGCGATGGGCCGCAGGACCAGCATGAGCCCGATGGCCATGAGCAGCCAGCCCACCCCCCGCAGGATCCAGGTCAGCATGGCGTTGGCCTCGAGGGCGCCCGTGAACATCTGCTCGGCGCCCAGCGTGCCCATCTCGACCATGCTGATGGCGTCGCCAGCCTTGGTCTGGAAGGGCTGGAAGGAGCTGCCCCGCTGCTGGGCCACGACGCTGATCTCGGCCGCTGGCACCACCTTGAAGCGGATGCGGTGGTCGCCCACCTGGGGCTCGCCCGCGTCGAAGTCGGCGCTCGCGGCGCCCGGACGAACGTAGAACGCCCCGTCGACCACCTTGGTTTGGTTGCGAATGGCCGGGGTCACCTCATCGAGCGCCTCGCTCTTGACGACCAGCGGAGTCGCCCCGCCGATGTCGTCCACCATATCCTCGGGCAGGCTGAAGGCCCCCAGGGTCACGTTCTGGGCGAACACGGTCTTGTCCTCGAAACGCATGGCGGGGTTCGAGTGCCCCTGGGGCTTTTCGAACTCGCTCGAGTCGTGGTGCTCCGCCGCCCACTCCTTCGTGTAGCGGTAGGTGGTCTTCTTCTTCTCGCCGCCGCCAACCCGCTTCTTGGTCTCGGTCTTCTCGCGCTCCACCCACTGGAACATCTCGACCGTGCGCATGAGCTTGATGGCCTGCTCGTCCACGCCGAAGTCGCTGTCCTTCACGCGGCTGTCGGTGTGCGCCAAGCCGCTCATGTGCACCAGCTTGCCCTCGTGGGCCGCATCGACCTTGTCCGAGGCCACGCTCACCACCAGCCCCTTGCCCTCCTCCAGGCTCTCGGCCGTCTGCACGGCCCTTCCTTCGTTCCACCACAAGAGCGGAAAGGAGCCGAAGAACAGGAGCAGCCCCAGCAGCACGCTCTTGATCGATTCCTTGATGCGGGAAAACCAGGATACCGTCGTGACTTCCGAAAACTCGTCCATGGTGCGCCGTCCTGCGAAGAGAGCTGCCCGCCCCCCGGGCAAACCGCACGGTAGCGCATTCCGGGGGCGAGCACAGGGAATAGTCGGCACGGGCATCCACCGACCCGGACCGCTCCCCCTAGGCCCCGACCGGCCTTGATCTTCTACGCGCCAAGGTATATTTTATATACCATAACGGCGCAGCGGAGAAGCCGTGGAATTCGAGTTCGATGAGCGGAAGAGTCGGGCAAACAAGGCGAAGCATGGCATCGATTTCCGCGAAGCCCAGGCTCTATGGGGAGACCTTCGGCGGATCGAGATCCCCGCCCGCACGGAGGACGAACCGCGGTTCCTGGTCATCGGCATGATCGGGGAGCGGCACTGGTCAGCGGTTATCACGTACCGCGGCGGCAGGACCCGGATCATCTCCGTCCGCCGGTCGCGCGATGAGGAGGTGAGGACCTATGAAGGCTAGGGTGAAGGCCAAGGACTTCGACCGCAAGTTCGACCGCGGCGAGGACGTGTCCGCCCATCTGGACCTGTCCAAGGCACGGCGGCCGGGCGAGGACCAGCGGCGGGTGAACGTGGACTTCCCGGTCTGGATGATCGAGTCGCTCGACCGCGAGGCTCGGCGGCTCGGCGTCACGCGCCAGTCGATCATCAAGGTCTGGATTGCGGAACGGCTCGAGAAGGCGTCCTGAGTGGGCGTTGGCGACCACGCGGCTAGGCATGTTCCAGGGAGCGGAGATCCTTCTCACCACTACCACGCCCGGAACGACCCGCACGCCCTGGTAGTCCTGGCCGTCGTTCAGGTCTTCGGACAGCACGACATCGCCGCCGACCACCCGCGCCGAATCGCTGGATCGTGGCCAGCACCTCGACCCGCAGACGCTGGTGGCTCTGCACGTCGCTCTCCTGCCGAACCAGGGCGACGAGGAACTCGCGGACCAGCCCGCTGACGGAGCTGTCGCGTTGGCCCGCCTCGATCCGGGCCGCACGGCTGGACGAAGCCCACAGGGGACGCGGCGACGTCCCCTTCTCACATGCCGATCATGACCTTGTCCTGAGATGGCTCGACCTGCATGCCCGCTGGGCAATTCGCATTGCTGCCGTTGTGGCCAGCCATGGCGGTGGCGAAGGTCATCTTCTTTCCTTTGGCGATGACCTTGCTCGAGAACTGCTTGGGCTGAACTTCCTTCATGTTTGCGCCGCTCACCACGCCCCCCGCGGTGCCCGCCTCGTCGCCTTGGCTGTTGGGGATCTTCGATCCCTCCACGAGCACCTCCTTGTTTTCGACGAGCACCACGTCGACCACCTTGTCCGCGGAGGCGCACATCGCCGTGTTGGGATAGGGAACCGGGACAGGCGGCGACGGGGGCGCAGGCGTCTTGCAGACATCGGGCATGCCGAAGTAGGTGCCCTTGGCTTTGGTGGTGGCAGGAAGCTTGATCATCGGCGATCCTCGGAAGCGGTCAGCCGAGCAGGACCTTCTCGCCGTCGATGCTGGTCTCGTGCTCGGACTGCAGGTTGGTGACGCGGGAGTGAAGGCTGTAGGTGTCGTCGACGAGCGAGCGCACCCGTCCGGCTCGGGTGCGCAGCACGCCGGTCACCTGCTGGTAGGTCTGTTGGCTGCGCTCGACGATCTTCTTGGCCTGAACCTCGATGCGCTCAGCGGTCTGCTGCACCACCGTGGCCGTGGCAACCACCCGAGCAGCGAGCAGGCTCGCGTGATCGCCGATGAGCTGGCTGCGCCGCGCCCGCACCGTGAGCTCGTCCGTGTCGATG
>CAYTYV010000288.1:0-8664 GCA_964441055.1 uncultured Polyangiaceae bacterium
CAAGGCCGGCCCCATCCAGCAAGCGGCGCGCTGGGTGCCAGCGGGCCGCTTCATGGTCGAGACCGATTGCCCCTACCTGGCCCCCGTGCCGGTCCGCGGCAAGCGCTGCGAGCCGGCCTTCGTCGTGCACACGGCCCGCTTTCTGGCCGAGCTCCGCGGCGAGAGCGAGGCCGAGCTCGCCGCGCACACCAGCGCCGCCGCGCGCCGCCGCCTCGTCCTACCCGCTGGCGACTGACGGTCCCACGCCCGGGCAGACTCTTGACAAACGCACCCGGCATCGGGATAGTCCGCGCCCCAGATCGGCCGAAGTAGCTCAGTTGGCAAGAGCAGGCGTTTCATACGCGCCGGGTCGGGGGTTCAATTCCCTCCTTCGGCACCGAGTGGATGGATTTGACGATGGGGGCTCCGGTCGTCGCTCCGCTCCTCTGCCCCCAAAACCCCCGCTGGATCTCTCGGTGCGGTGAGGGTAGGGCTTCAGTCGGGCACTTGCTCGACGAAGCGGAGCTGACCCAGATCGCGGAGGCGACGGCGCATCGACGCCTCGTCTACGCCGGTCAAGCGTGCCAGCTCGCGGGTGCCGGAGGGGGCCTCGGCCAGCGCGGCGAGCACCTGGTAGGTGAGCAGATCGATGCGGCGGGCGCGGTGCAGGCCCGCGTGGCAGACTACGCCGATGTCCAGGCGGGTCTCGTAGCGAAACACCACCTGGCGCGGGATGCGCCAGCGCTCGGGCGACGGCGGAGCGCTGCGAGCCGAGCCCATTAGGCCTCCTCCGCCGAGGCCGCCCCGCCGTCCTCGGGCTCGAGCTCCAGCGTGCAGCGAGGGTCGGGGGCGTGGATCGTTCGCGTGGCGCCGTAGGCCGCGCCCGGACACTCGCCGCGGCAGCGGTTGACGTAGCCGCAGCGCCCGCACTTGTGCTCGTCGAGCCGCCGTCCCTGCCGCAGCTCGACCCATGTCGCCGGGTCATTCCACAGCGCGTACAGCCCGCGCTGGAAGACGTTGCCAGCCTTGAACGCGGGGTAGAGCAGGAAGGGGCAGGGATAGAGGTCGCCGCGGCTGTCGACCACCGCCTTGGCCGTGCCCGCGAGGCAGCGGAAGCGCGGGAAGGGCCGCCGCCCGTCGGGCTCGATGAGCCTGCGAATCTGCGGCACGGCGTAGGGCAGCAGCAGCACGTTGTTGCGAATGGCCGGCTGCGGGTGGATCTCCGAGAGGCGGTGCAGGTTCATCGAGATGCGCAGCAGCTGCTGGGCGTCGATCGCCGGGATGTCCTCACCCCGTCCGACGGGGCAGTTGACGGTGAAGGACACCGTGGGCACGCCCAGCTCGCGGACCAGGTGGTAGACCTCGTAGACGCTCTCGACGTTGGCCTCGGTCAGCACCATGTTCGCCTTGACTGGCAGCGAGGAGCGCACCAGGCGTCGAAGCATCGCGATGGTGCGGTCGAACACCCGAGCGCCTCGCTGCCGGTCGTGGGACGCGGCATCGGGGCCGTCGAGCGAGACCTGGATCAGATCGGCCTCGGGGTCGAGGATCGCCTCGAGCCGTTCCAGGTCGATGTCGAGCGAGCCGTTGGTCAGGATGGTGACGAAGAGGCGGCGCTGCTTCAGCCGGTCGAGGATGACGTAGAGGTCCCTCCTCAGGAAGGGCTCGCCGCCCGAGAGGACCACGGTCAGCACCCCTGCGGCCGCCATCTCGTCGACGAGCTCGATCGCCTGCGCGGTCGAGGTCTCGTCCGTGCCCGCGTTGTCGGGATCGTGTAGCGCGCTGGCCGCGCAGTGCACGCAAGCGCAGTTGCAGCGCGAGGTGATGTCCCAGTTGACCCAGGTCGGGCTATCGAGGCAGTCGATGTCGTGGACTAGCGCCAGGTGGTTGAAGAAGTCGACCAGATCCCCGCTGTCGATGTCGTCGGGGTCGGGAACGCGCAGCCGGGCGACCTTGAGCCGCCGCACCGTGCGCTCGAGCAGCGCCTGCTGCTCGTCGGTGAAGGAGGCGGCGTCGGTGTCCTGAACGGGCAAGTCCATCAGTAGTACTCGGGCGTGCGGCGGGCGAATAGCGGCCTGTCGGCGCACCCGCGGCATGGCTCGGAGGCGAAGTTGCGTGCCGCGTGACAGGCCAGGCAGGCGATGCAGCCTCGGTGTCGGCCGGCCAGAGCGTCATCGCGAAAGCGGGCGTAGGCCGGCGATGCCCAGAGCTCGCCGAAGGGCTGCTCGCGCAGGCGCCCGAGGGCATGGGCCGCCACGTCCATGAAGCCTCCCTTGGCCGGGATGCAGCCGAAGATCTCACCGCGCGGCCCCACGGTGCTGTGCGAAAAGGGGATGTAGCAGCGGCTGCTCTGCACGAAGGCGTAGGGCACGTGATCGATGATCTGCTCGATGCCGCGCTGCGCTAGCCCGCCCACGGCCTCGCCCACCAGCTCGGGCAGCAGCAGGCACTGCTCGTAGGAGAAGCGATAGGCTGGCTCCGGGGCATAGACCAGGTGCAGGTGAAAGAAGTCGACGCCGCGCACCGCCAGCTCGTCGGCGATCCGCGGCAGGCGCTCCATGTTGAGCGGCGTGATGGTGATGTTGACGCCCACCCGCCCGTCGAGCGCCCGGCAGTCGCAGAGGCTCCCGATGCCGTCCCAGATGACCCGTTGCATGCCGCGTCGGCCCACCGACGAGGGCAGCGCGTCGATGTCCCAGCCGTCCCAGGAAAGGACCACGCGAAGGCCGGACAGCGAGCCGAAAAGGCGCACGGCGTCGTCGTCGACAAGGGTGCCATTGGTGAGCAGCAGCAGCTCGGGGACGCGCGCCGCCCAGGTCTCGACCAGCGCTGGCCAGTCGCGGCGCGTCATGGGCTCGCCACCAGTGAGCACGACCCGCTGCAGGCCCGTGCTTGCCAGCTCCTCGGCCAGCGCGCGGTGCTCGTCTACGCTGAGCATCGGCTCCGGGTCGGCGGGGTTCCGCCAGTAGCTACAGGTTGGGCAGCGCAGGTTGCAGCGGTCGGTGACGATGGCGATCGCCACCTCGGGTCCGGGCAGCGACGGCGGAGGCGCGGTGCAGCCCTGGCACAGCCGCGACATGAGCTCGTCCGGAACCGAATGACCTACGGGCGCCTCACGAAGCCCCGGCTCGGTGCGGTGAGCGGCCCCTCCGATCCGCGCGGTCGTCATGAGCGCTGCGCCTCCGTCCCCGACATCAGGCCGCGCTCGACAGGCTGCCCAAGCAGCTCGCGCATGGTCCGTGGAGGAAGTTCATCGCGTGGGCCGTCACATCCACACAGGCGCGAGCGCAGCATGGATGCGTCTTGGAAAACGCGCGCTCGCGGAAGACGCGGTAGGCCTCGGATGTCCAGATCTCGCCGAGGTCGCCTGCCGAGCGGAAACGCCCCAGCGGCCTCGCCGCCGAGCTCTGGAAACCGCCCTTGGCGGCATTGCAGCCGAACACGCGGCCCCCGGAGTCGACGAAGGTGACGAAGGACGGCAGGTGGCAGGCCGCCGTTTCGACGAGCGCGAGCGGCGATAGGTTCATCTGGACCAGGCCCAGCGAACGCGCCAGCTGGGCGAGCTCGGGGCTCGCGCGATAGAGCCGTCGGAGCTGCTGCGGTCCCAGGGCGAGCTCGTCGTCCGCCGACGGTCCGTACACGGGCGCCAGCTTGTGGCCGTAGGCGCCGAGGGAGGCTACGAGGCGGGTGATCTCACCCAGGTGCTGGAGGTTTTTGCGGTTGACGATGGTGTTGACGCTGACGTGCTGTCGGTCGCCGAAGGCGGCGTTCAGCTGCGCGATGGCCCGGGTGGCCTGCTCGAAAGATCCGGCTGCGCCGCGGATGGCGTCGTGAAGCTCGGCCGAGTGACCGTCGATGGAGATGACGACCTGTCCGGCTGGCTTGGCCCGGGCCAGGCGCTGGGCCGCCCGCTCGTCGAGCAGCGAGCCGTTGGTGCAGATCGCGCACGAGGCCTCGATGCCGCGGCGGCAGACCTCCTCGAAGACCTCGTAGATGTCGCCCCGCAGCAAGGGCTCGCCGCCGCTCAGGATGATGTTGCGGCAGCCCAAGCCGTGGGCGTCGCCGACGAGCTCGACGAGCTGCTCGGCGGACAGCTCCTGGCGCGGTCGAGCGGCGCCGTCCTCGCCGTCGGAGCTCGTGCGGAGGCGAGCCGACGAGCCGCGGCCGTAGCCGCAGATGCGGCAGCCCGAGTTGCAGCGCTCCGTGACCAAGATCACGCAGTGCTTGAGCGTCGGCTCGGGCAGCTCATCGAGGACGCAGCTTCTGCATATGGACGTGGGGAGATGGGCCATGTTGCGCAGTCGATGTCGGCGGGGCGCGATGCCCGCATGATCGCGTCGAGCAGGCGGATCACCGCCAGCCCCCCCTTGAGCGAGCCGGGTTGAGCGGCGCCCTCGAGCAGGCGGGACAGGCCGTGGGTGAGACACTGCTCGAGGGGGCGATCGTCCAGCGTGGTCGTCGAGGCCGCGTGCCCGTCCGGGAGCACCGTCTTCAGCGTCGAGCGTTGCGAGGGCGAGCCGCTCAGCGGCAGGCACAGGCTGAGGGTCGTGCCGTCGTCGAGGCAGGCGCGAACAGAGCGCTCCGGATGGTCCGCGCAGAGGTCGATCGAAATCTCGGTCTCCAGCCCGCCCACGTGTTGGAGGATCGCCCGACCGCCGCCATGGGCGGGCAGCCGCCGTCCGGGAAGGCGCATATCTTGGGCCGACGCTGCCCGCACCGCCGTCACGCCCCCCCCGAGGCGCAGCGCGATGGAGGCCAGGTGCGGCCCTTCCACCAGCCAGGCGTTGGGCACGCGCGAGCCCGCAAAGCCGCGACCGGCCGCCGCATCGGATCGGCGGTCCTTGGCGAAGCGGAGCGACAGCGCTCGCAGCTGCTGCGCGTGCTGGGCGATCCGCTCCTCGAGCAGCTCGATGCCCGCCGACGCCGCGTAGGTGTCGAGGTAGCGGGCATCGCAGCCGCCGAGCAGGCGAGCGAGCTGGCGAGCCGCGGAAAGCGACCAGCCGAGCGGCTTTTCGAGCAGGAAGCGCCGCAGCCCGAGCGAGCGGGCTTGGCGCACCACGGCGGCGTGCGCTGGAGCGGGCACGCACAGATCGACGACCGCTTCCGCGCCGCCGCGACCGATCGCCGCCTCCAGGTCGCGGCAAACCTGACCGCGGCACAGACCTGCGGCCAGCGCGGCGGCGGGCTCAGGGGCCAGGTCCACCAGATACAGCGAGCGGCACAGGGCAGGACTCCGGTCGAGCGCTCGCGCATGGATGGCCCCGGCCCGCCCGCAGCCGACCAGGATCACCGAAGCAGCTTGAGGGGCGCGGCCAGGGGGAGCGGAACGGTGCAAGCGATTCACCCCGCGCGGCAGGCGTCGAGCGCGACGTTGAGCACCTTGAGATCCTCGTCGCGGAGCTCCCTCTCCAGCGCCGGATAGACCTTGAGCTTGTTCATAATCCGGTAGGGCTTGCGCATCACCTCCAGCGAGGTCTTGATCGCTCGCTGGTTCGGCTTGTAGGCGAGCGAGGCGTCGAGCACGAACTCCGCGAGCCGGGCGTGGTTCTGCAGCACGGCGTAGGCCCAGGGCTTGCGGCCGACCTTCATCAAGGCCCGGAGCGCCAGGTTCTCCTTGCCCTTGTCCAGCGCGCGCATCATCGCGGCGAAGGCCTCCACCTTGGCGCCCTGGTCGATGGCGCCCGGGCCGAAGCGCATCCAGAACAGCCTGGGCAACATGTACTCGGCCATCGGCGGATGCAGCACGGCGCGCACGAAAGTGGACAAGCTCTGCGGGTCGTAGCCGCGTCGGACCTCCCGGAGCTTGCCGAGCAGCTTGAGGTCCGGCACCGAGGTCAGCCGCGAGGCCACGTGAAGCGTTTGCAGTGCGAAGGTGACCTTGTTCTTGAGGATGCGATTGAACGCGGTTTTGGGGATCCCGGCCTCGACGGCGAGCTCGGTGGCCGCCTTGCGGCTTCCGAGGTCGAGCTGCTGGAGCACGCCCGGCCAGGCGTTCTTGATGCGCAGCCGCGTGTTCAGCGGCACGAGCTGCGAGGGGAAGCGCTCAACCTCATCGTCACTCGTCCGAGGCAGTCTCAGGTGGGCCGAGTGCCTCTCCAGCGCGGCCCCGAAGACCTCGATCGCCCCGGGGGCGTACATGCAGTTGATGGCCGGTGTCATTTCCATTTCACCCATCGTCTTCTCCTTTGGTGTCCAAGTTCCGTAGTGAGCCGCGTTGAGGCTACGGCACCGCCGATGGGCAGATGCCGAGCTCGGACTCCAGCTCTCGAGCAAGGTTGTGGCGCAACAGCGGCGCGTGGCACCGCTGGCAGACGCCGTGACGACGGCGCCAGGCGTCGCGTTGGAAAGCTCGCCAGCGCGGCGAGGCGAGCACCGCGCCGAGCCCGGCCTCGAAGGCGCTGCCGAAGCTGGCACCGCGATCCGGCCAGAAGCCGCCCGCTGCGGGCATGCACGGGTAGCAGCCGCCAGTCGCGTCGATCACGACGCCTTCCGTGGCGCTGTAGCAGTGCGCCGACGGCAGCGGGTTGGGCACCCGCAGGTCGTTGAGCGCGAGGCCCCGCCTGCGAGCGTGGCGCAAGTCGATGGCGCACTGCGAGGGCAGCCCATCTAGGGCGTTGCCCTGGTCCAGGCGCCACAGCGGGTTCACCGTGAGCTGATTCGCCCCCAGGTCCGCGGCGAGATCGATGACCGGGCGAAGGTCCTGGTCGGGGGCCAAGCTGGTGGTGTTGATCGTCAAGCGCGCCCGCGGTGCCCTCCGCCGCAGCCAGCCGATACTGTTGATGGCGGCGGCAAAGGCGCCCGCCCGACCCATCTGCCGATCGTGCTCGCTCGCATCTGCACCTTGCAGCGAGACGCTGAACTGGAGGGAGGCTCGATCAAGGCGCTCGCCGACAAGCCGGTCGAGGAGCATGCCGTTGGTGCACACCATGACGCGGCTGAATCGGCGGGTCGCCTGGCCGAGGATCGCGGCAAACTCCGTGTGCAGGAGAGGCTCCCCGCCAGAGAGGACCACCTTGTCGACGCCCAGCTCGCGAAGCTCCGAGAGTAGGTCGGTCCACCCGCGCGCGCGGTGCTCCGCCCCATCGCTCCGCGCGGCCGCGGCAAAGGGACAGAAGCTACAAGCGCCGTTGCAGCGGTGCGTGAGCAGCAGCAGCGCGCCTCGCAGCCGGAAGGGCGCGGCGGCGTGCGCGGCGGGCGATGGACGGCCCCCGTGCTGGCGGATCGGACCGCTCGCCCAGCGCCCGGCTTCCGGCTTCGTTTTCCGCGGTCGGGGCGAGCAGCCGCCTCGGTCAGTCCACATGGTAGAGGTCCCCCTCCTCGGCCAGCGGCGGCGACATCACCACGAGCACGGTCATGCGCGGCGTCGCCTCGGCACGGTGCACCACGCCTGGCGGGATCTCGACCACGTCGCCTGCGGAAAGATCGATGAGCCGTCCGTCGAGCTCGAGGCGGCCGCTGCCGCTGCGCACGATGTAAAGCTCCCAGCTTTGTCGGTGAACATGCCGTTGGGCCTGGTCGATCTCCACCTCCGTGACGGCAAAGCGACGTCCCCCTTGAGGCCCGAGCAGCCGCCGCCGTAGACCGCAGCTTCCCCGTTCCACTGGCGCGTTCGGTCGACCCACCCGGGGACCGACTTGCGCTGGGCGTTCGGATATGTGCCCCACAGTTCGCCCTGCTCGATGGCGGATGATCGACCGCTGCCTGCGACCTGTCAAGGACAGCCTCGCCAACCGCTACCTGCGGTCGATGGTTGCCGCGGCCGCGCGCAGATCGATCCGCGCCGTCATGCGTCCAAGAAAAACGAGCCGGTCGGCCGAGCGTGTCCAGCCGCGCACGACCGACACCAGCACAAGGAGCCGGGCATGAAACGAGCGATGGTGATCGGAGCGGGTTGGCTGGCGGCCTCCGCTGCGCTTGGGATTTCGTCAGCGGCCGCTGCTGCACCGCGAGACGCGGCGGTCTATCAGCAGGAAAAGGACGGCTACGGTTACGTGTTTCCGGACGATCCGCTCAACGCCGGGGTCTTTGGCGCCAACGATGTGCTGCTCAAGATCCGCTCCTCGGTGGTGCGGCGCACGCTGATCCGGCCCCGCACGCACTTCATGCCGGAGCTGCTCAAGTCCACCGAGGGGGTCTGAGCCCCAGGCATCGGGCGCCATCGAGCGCGGCGGCCGGCCGGCCTGCTGGCAGCGAGACCGGACGGCAGTGGCCCGTACGGGCTAGCGAGTGCAGGCGCCGCCCGTGCAGGTGGTGTTGCACACTGCCGAGCCTTTGCAGGTCTGGCCGCAGCGGCCGCCCGAGCAGGTGAAGGTGCTGCTCGCAGCCTGGCCTCCCGCCTGGCGGCAGTTTCCGCCCGAGCAGGTGAAGCGGCAGTTGGAGCCGGACAGACACTCGTGGCGACAGCCGCCGCCCGAGCAGGTGGCGCTGCAGTTGGCGCGGTCGCGGCAAACGATGTGGCAACCACCGCTCGGACAAGTGAAGTTGCAGGACCGGCCAGCGCACACCTTGGCGCCGTGCGGGGCATGCGCGGCAGGCGGCGGCTGGTGTGGAGGCGCCTTGTGCGGCGGCGGCTTGTGCGGCGGCGGCGGTTTGTGTGGAGGCGGCGGCGGCTGGTGCGGCGGTGGCGGAGGCGGGGGCTGCTGCGGCTCGGGACCGGCATAAGTGTGGACGGTGCACCCGCCGAGC
>CAYTYV010000289.1:0-8639 GCA_964441055.1 uncultured Polyangiaceae bacterium
GAGCGGGTCGGGCCACCCCTGCGCCCCTCGCCCACGACCTTCGAGCACCCCTGGTAAGGACTCCTGCAGCAACGATGCCGACTGCGCTATGGGTTATGAGTGCCACGAGTCATCGGATCAATGCGTGGCCATGCCGATCTGCTACGAGAACATCCTCGTCAAGCCGGACGGAAACCATGACGATTGCTGGCCCTATCGCTGCGTGGAGGGCGAGTGCTTGGAGAGCTGCCAGTCCACCGCGGACTGCGTGAGCGGCTACAGCTGTGCGTCGAGCGGCGACTGCGTGGACGCGAGCGCCCTAGCCCCGGTCGAAAGCGACTCGAGCTGCAGCTCGAGCGGAGCCGGGCGGACGCCGTGGCGCGCATCGGTGCTGCTCTTGGGCTGGCTCGCGCTCGGCTGGGCGGGGCGGCGACGGCTGCGGCGACGGCTGCGGCCGTGATGATCGCCGCCGAGCGGCTTGCCGCGCCGCGTTTGGGTTGATGGAGCGCTTGCGCAGGGCGGAGCGGGATTTCGTCGGTCGATTTCGCGCAACAACCTTTGGCGCGCGAGGCGGCGCGGGAGTGCGACTCGCGCTGGAGACGGCGATTGCGGAGCCGTAGTGGGCCCCTCACGGGCTGCGCGCCGTTGGAAATGACTTCGAGGCTGCCCAAAGGCGCGTTCGGGCCTCCAGCGGGCGCTTAGCGGGTCCGGAGTCGAGTCGCCTATTTATAGAGGCATTGTTTTCGGCGCTCGATGCACAAGACCTCGGGTCGGGGCCTGTCAATAGCACCGCCATGTCCCGAGGAGCCCGCGTCGAGCAGACCATAACCACGGGAGATACCCCATGAACGACCGCATGACCGACCGCGCCGCTTTGGACCGAGCCCACATCCACGATATTGCCCCAGCAGAGGACCTTGCTGACCCAAAGGGATTGCGTGAGGCCTCCTTCGACGCGCTGGCGCAAACGCTAGCTCAGCTCGGCGAGTCCGAGCTTTTCGGTCGACTCGAGCGGCTCGTCCAGCGGCGCGGACAGTTGACCGCCGAGCTGCTGGTCCACCTGGGCGAGGTCGACCGCCGCAAGCTCTACCTCGCCCAGGCCTGCTCGTCGATGCACGGCTACTGCACCGCGCGGCTGCATCTTTCGGACGCCGCAGCCTATCGGCACATACGCGCCGCCCGGTTGGGGCGACAGTTCCCGCTATTGCTCGAGCTGGTGGCGGCGGGCAAGCTGCACCTGACGGCGATCTGCTTGCTCTCGCCCCACCTTACTCCGGAAAACCATCGGCAGTTGCTCGAGGCGGCCGTCCATAGGACCAAGCGCGAGGTGGAGCTCCTGGTGGCCGAGCGCTTTCCTCGGCCCGACGTTCCCTCGCAGCTCCGCAAGCTGCCCGGGCCGAGACAACGGTCGAGCGGGGCAGCGGTAGGGACTACCGTGCAGCCTTCCGTGTCGGCGGCTGAGGTCGCGGCCTCGCAGGCCGCGCTGGTCGCGGTTCAGCAGAGCGCTGAGGAGACGTGTCGCACGGAGGCGTCATTGAAGGAGCGCCCTGAGAGCACCGAGGAGATGTGTCGCACGGCGGCGTCCTCGAAGGAGCCTCCTGGAGAAAAGGAGCCTCGCGCAAAGACCCTGGGCGCCGCTCCAAGTGCGACGCCAACCTCGGCTCACGGCGCGCCGCTCGCCCCGGAGAGAGCGAAGTCGGCTGCGCGCCGACGAGCCGTGGTCGAGCCGCTCGCGCCCGGGCGCTTCAAGGTGCAGCTCACCGCGGGGCAGTCGCTTCACGACAAGCTGCGGCAAGCCCAGGATCTCATGCGCAACGAGCTTCCGAGCGGCGATCTCGAGGTCATCTGCGAGCGGGCGCTGGACCTGCTGCTCGAAACGCTATTGCGGCGCAAGTTTGCGGTGACGGACAAGCCGCGCTCGTCGGAGCGCAGCCGCAAAGGACAAGAGGCCACGAGCGAGCGCTCGGCCGAGAGGGGGCGTCACGAGGCCAAGGGGGAGCTCGCGGCTGAGACGGGGCATCATGCGGCGACTGGTGAGCGTTCGGCCGAGCCGGGGCGTCATGAGGCGATGGGGGAGCGCACGGCCGAGATGGGGTATCGAGCTTCCGACGGTCTGGGCTCGCAGCCTGGCGCGGCTCCCTCGCGTCGCAGGCATCGCTCTCGCCACATCCCGAACGCGGTCAAGCGCGCTGTGGCCGAGCGCGATGGCATGCGCTGCACCTTCGTCGACGCCCGTGGTCGGCGGTGCGAGGAGACGGGTGGGCTGGAGCTGCATCACATCGAGGGCTTTGCTCGAGGGGGTGCGGCCAAGGTGGAGAACATCGCATTGCGCTGCCGCGCGCATAACCGCTATGACGCTGAGCAGCACTACGGCGCCGCGCACGTCGAGCTGCGCATCCGTCAGCAGCGCGAGCGACGCAAGGTCCGGCCGACGGCAATTGGTATTTGAGAAGAAAGAAGACAGCGGTCGTCGTCGCTGCTGGACGGGTCGAGGCTCCTCCGTGTCGCTGCTGGACGGGTCGAGGCTCCTCCGTGTCGCTGCTGGGCGGGTCGAGGCTCCTCCGCGTCGCTACTGGGCGGGTCGAGGCTCCTCCGTTTCGGTGGAGAGCTACGGTATGCGACCTGGGGCGCGAACACGGCGATGCTAGCAGCAAGCGCATTGCGTTCTAGCGCCTGTGGTAAGGTGGGGATGAGCTCGGAGGGAGAAGGCAATGACGAGGAGTTGACTGTTCGAGCGGCGGGGGCGGAGCGCAGCGTGGTTCGCGGTGGCATTGGCGCTTGTGACGCTCGCCGCGGGCTGCGGCCAGTCCGACGGTAGCTTGCTCGGCGCGGGCGAGACGTGGCCTGAAGCGGTGCAGAACAAGGAGGATGCTGCTCGGCGCGCGTCCGTCATCCGCTCGCGACAGCGGCAGGCGGGCGCGGCGTATGCGTTCGCCCAGCGGGGCTTGGGAACGCTGTACGCCCGCAATCCAGTGCACGGCTTCGTTGTGGAGATGGACGAGCGAGGAGTGCGGGTGAGCCGTACGCCGTGGTCGTTCTGGCTTCGCCTCGCGCGGTTCGGGCGCCAAAGCGGGCTCGAGCGCGTTGGGGCGAGACCTCCCCGTCCTGCCGCCGCGAACGGCCATCGGGCGAGCGTCCAGCACGGCGCGTCGCTGGAGGAGTGGTACGAAAACGGCCCGCTTGGCCTCGAGCAGGGCTTTTCCGTAGAACGGGCCCCTGCGGGCGCGGGTCCGCTGCTCTTCGAGCTCGAGGTGTCGGGCGATCTCGAGCCCGCGCTCGACGTCGATGCCCGCCGCATCGAGCTGCGCGACGCTGCTGGCGAGGTGGCGGCGTACTACAGCGATCTCTGGGCTCGGGATGCCTGCGGCGAATCGCTGCCAGTCCAGATGAGGCTCCACCAAGGAAGCGTGCGGCTCGTGGTCGACGATCGGGCGGCGAGCTATCCCATCGAAGTGGACCCGCTCATTTGGCTCGAGCTCCAAAAGCTCCTGGCGAGCGACGGCGAGGGGGGCGACGAGTTCGGCGGCGCAGTGAGTTTGAACGGCGGGACCGCTCTGGTCGGCGCGTGTTGGGACGACAGCGCCAGAGGCGCGGCGTACGTGTTCGCGCGCGACGCCACGACCTGGTCACAGCAGGACAAATTGACCGCGAGCGACGGCGTGCCGTGGGACGGCTTCGGCTGGGCGGTGAGCCTGAGCGGCGATACCGCTCTAGTCAGCGCCATCAGAGAAGCCGACGACGACTTGGACTCGGCGTACGTGTTTGTGCGAGTCGGCAACGGGTGGAGCGAGCTTCAGAAGCTGACCGCGAGCGACGGCGAGCCCAACGACTCCTTCGGCAACTCGGTGAGCTTGAGCGGCGAGACCGCGCTGATCGGCACCCCCTACGACGACGACAACGACCTTCCCCAATCAGGCTCGGCGTACGTATTCGTACGAGATGCTACGAGTTGGTCGGAGCAGAGCAAGCTGACTGCGAGCGACGGCGCGGAGAGTGACGAGTTCGGCGTCGCGGTGAGCCTGAACGATGAGACCGCTCTGATCGGCGCCCGCTCCGACGACGACGACGACTACAACAACTCGGGGTCGGCGTACGTGTTCGTGCGCGAGGCCACGAGTTGGTCGGAGCAGAGCAAGCTGACGGCGGGCGACGGTCGGGCGAATGATGGCTTCGGCATCGCGGTGAGCTTAGGCGGCGAGACGGCGCTGGTCGGCGCCGAGTGGGACGACGATAACGGCCCCGACTCGGGGTCGGCGTACGTGTTCGTGCGCGAGGCCACGAGTTGGTCGGAGCAGGAGAAGCTTTCCGCCCCCGACGGCTGGGAGGAGGACCACTTCGGCCAAGCGGTAAGCCTGAGCGGCGAGATGGCTCTGGTCGGCGCCTATCTGGATGACCTCGGCTGGACCCGCCAGGACAGGGGCTCAGCGTACGTGTTCAAGAGAGACGGCACGAGTTGGTCTCCCCACGGCAAGCTGACCGCGAGCGACGGCGCACAGCAGGACCGCTTCGGCATTGCTGTGAGCTTGAGCGGCCATACGGCGTTGGTCGGCGCCGACCAAGCCCATAGTGACGACGACCCGGGCTCGGCGTACGTGTTCTCGTGGGGTGGGGAGAACGGCGATTTGTGCAGCGTTCCAAACGATTGTGCTAACGGCCATTGCGTTGACGGCTTTTGCTGTGACCGGGCTTGTGACGGCGAGTGCGAGGCCTGCGCGGCAGCGCTCAAGGACTGGGGCGAGGACGGCCTGTGTGGACCTGTGCCCGCGGGCAGCGAGCCTCCTTCCGGTCACGGCGAGTGCGACATCGATCCCAACTACCCGAGCTCTTGCGGCGCCGACGGCTTGTGCGACGGACAAGGCGACTGTCGCTCCCACGCTCCCGCGTCCGTCGAGTGCGCCCCGCCGTCGTGCGACGAGGACACGGACGTGAAGACGCTCGCGGCCCGCTGCGACGGCGAAGGCAACTGCGTCGCGCAGGGCACGGCGCCTTGCGCGCCCTACGCCTGCAGTGGCGATGATTGCAAGACATCGTGCGGCGACGATGCCGATTGTGTCAGCGGGTATGAGTGTAACGAGTCGTCGGATCAATGCGTGGCCATGCCGATCTGCTACGAGAACATCCTCGTCCAGCCGGATGGAGAACATTGCGATTGCTGGCCCTATCACTGCGAACAGGGCGCGTGCTTGGAGAGCTGCCAGTCCGCTGCAGACTGCGTGAAGCCCTACCAGTGCACGTCGAACGGCAAGTGCGAGGATGCCCAGAATCCGGTCGAAGTCGACTCGGGTTGCGGCTGCGCAGTGCCGGGTCGGAGTCCTGGGCGCCAGGCGGGGCTGCTCGTCGCCTTGCTCGCGCTGTGCTGCGCCAGCCGACGGCCAAGACGGCAGCGCGGGCGGGCTCGCGGCTGAGCGCCCCTCAACGCGCCCGTCCGGCCACGCGCTCGAGCGCGGTCATGGGCCCGCGCGCGTCGAGTGCGCCGAGCTGGGCCTCGCTACGCACGAGCAAGGCACCCGCAAAGCCCAGCGCGTTGAGCGAGATCCCCTCGAAGTGCTCGCGGGCCCGCGGCACGAGCCACATCCACTTCTGGGTGACGAGCAGGTTGTAGGGCTCGGTGCGCTGCTTGCCGCTGCCTTGCGCGGGCCAAAGGCCCACGGCGGTGAGCATGGCGCGGTACTGCCTGAGCGTGCGGCGGGCCGCCTCTGCCACCTCGAGCTCGGCGTGGCCGACCGTGCTCGCCACCGCGTGAACAAAGGGCAGCTCAGGCGCCGTGCCCACGGATCCATCGCTGGGCGCGCCCGCTAGCAGCGGCTCCAGCGGAAAGGCGGGACCCTGCGGCGCCATGGGCAGCGGCACCCACTGCAAATGCTTGTGGGGCTGGCTTGCGCCCGCGATTTCGCCTGCGTTGTAGAAGGCCAGGCCGCCGAGCTCGGCCAGGCAGCGCCACAGCGCCTCGAAGTCCTCGAGATCGAGCAGCTCCTCTTGGTGCGCAAAGGCGCGGGTGACGAGCAGCAGGTGATGGGCGAGCACGTTGTACTTGTTGAGCAAGCACAGGTGCGTGGGCGATAGGTCCGCGACCCACAGATCCGGGTCATGGGGCAGAAACGGGTTGACGTCCTGGCGGGCAGCCCGAGCCAGCCGCTCCTGCGCTTTGCGGGCCTCGTCCTTGCGCCCAAGGCTCGCGGCAATGCGCACGAAAAACTCGACGCCGCGATCGGACAGGTAGCGAAACTCGGTGGGAATGGACAGCAAGGCGCCCCCTCGCAGCGCCCGAGCCGTTCGTTCCACCACGCGCCGCCCGAGCGGCACCGTCGTCCAGCTAGCCCGCATGGTTCACCGCGTCGCACTCAGGCACTTGTTGCTCCGGGTAGATCATGCGAGCTGCTGCGGGTCTCGTCATGGAGCCGCCAAGCCGCGGGCTAGGGTCGAGCCAGCAGGCTCAGGTCCGAGCCGAGCACATGGCACTCGCCGCACGAGCCCGAGCTCGTCGTGGCAATCATCGTGGTCATCGCGCCGCCCGACTCGACCGAGAAGCGGTAGGGCGGCTCGACCGGCTCGTCGGTGTAGAAGTTGCCCACCTCGTTGGAGGCGAGCTCGACGGTCGCGCTCGTGGCGTCGGTCGTGCGGATGATGACGCCCTCGACGCCTGTCGGGCAGGTGGTGCTCTCGAACACCGTGCCTGCAATCGAAAAGACGCTCTCGGCGTGCCCGCCAGACCTGTGGCAGGCGTTGCAGTCGGTACCGGGAAGCATGTCCCCGCCGCCGCGGCCCCAATCGAAGTCGGTGCTGGTGCAGCTCTGCGTGCCAGCGTCCGCGGCCGCGGTGGTCTCGTCATCGGCGCATCCGCCGAGCGAAATGGCGGCGCCCAGGACGGCAATCTCGCAAAAGCGCGTAGGGCAGAGCTTCATGGCGCGGAGCATCCGTAATGAGGGCGCATCAGGGATAGTTACCGTCCTCGGTAACTTCGGTTGCCAGGACCTCGGCAAAGCTCACCTCGGGATCGTCGACATAGCCCGGGTTGGCGCCCGGGTAGCCCAGGTGGCAGCCAGCCGGACCCGAGGCATAGTAGGCCAGCCTGGCGAGCTGCACCGCGAACTCCATCAGCTCGATCTCCATGGCCTCCTCCAGGGCCTGGTCGCGCTGGGCCGGGCTCAGCGTGCCGAAGATCTTGCCGGGCGCGATGGCCGCAGCCACGAGGTCCAGAAAGCCCGCGAGCTGTGGAATGAACTCGGCCGCGGGAAGCTCGGGGTCGTAGAACAGCGCGGGCGCGCCCACGTCCAGGGCGCCAGGGGCACCCGTGGGATCGCGGTGGGCGCCCGGGATGACCGTGTCCACGAAGGCCGCCACAGTCCATCCCTCTGGACTATCCGGGGCGCCTCCCAGGTGTGGCAATCCCACCTCGGGGTTGGACGGCACCAGCCACTCGCCATCGGGCGGCGGCACACATGGTCCGCGCGCCGTCTCCGCGTCGGCCGCGAGCTCGTCGTCCCCGCTGCAGCCAGCCGCAAAGGCGGCCGCGGCCACGGTCGCCAGCCGAATGAACTCGCGTCGACTGTGCTCAGCCATGGTCGATGATGCCCTCTGAGGCGCGCTCGGCCAGGGCGGCGATGGCCAGCGCGGGGTTGACGCCCAAGGCAAAGGGAATGGTGGCGGCATCGCAGACGTAGAGGTTTTCGTAGCCGAACACCTGACAGTCGCCATCGACCACGCCGTCGTCGACCGACTCGGCCATGCGACAGCTCGCCAAAAGGTGGGCCGCCAGCTTGCGGGGCACCGAGGGAACCAAGGTCACGCCCGCCTCGTCGGCCACCTCGAACATGAGCTGTTCGAGCCGGTCCAGGTAGGCATCGGTGGCCTCCCGGTTGCGCTCGGCAAGGTCGGGCGCGCCGTCGTCCTTCAGCACGACGGCGCGGTGCCCCTCGACCAGCCCAAGCGACGAGAAGCCGAACAGCCGATGGGGATAGACCGCCTCCACGAAGCGCTTGTACTCGAGCCCCCAGGCCTTGCTCGGCAGGACGTCGTGGCCGACCTGAGCCACGGAGGCGGCAAACACGCTCGGCTCGAAGCCGCCTCCTGGATGCAGGGTGAAGCCCTCGTCGTCGAACCAGTGAAAGCTCATCACCCCAGCGTTGTCCATGCCCTTGTAGCACCAGTAGCTATCCAGGTCGTCGAACTCGGGCGGCAGGATGCCGATGAAGGCGTGCTCGCCGTTGTTGTTGAAGTGCTCGCCCACGTGGCTCGACAGATTGGGAAGCCAGCTCGCCGAGCGCAGCAGCACCGCGGGCGAATGAATGCCTCCGCCCGCCACGATGACGCGCTGACCCTTGATCTGCTTGGCCTGGCCGCCCTGCTCGTAGGCGACCGCGTAGCCCGTGCCGTCGGGCTCGACGTGGTCGGCCATGGCACCCGCCCGGAACTCGGCGCCGTGCTCCTCGGCCAAGGGGATGTAGTTCATGAGCAGGCTCTGCTTCTTGTCGTAGATGCAGCCCTGCGAGCAGAAGCCGCACTGCAGGCAGTCGGCGTAGTTCATGCGCGCCCGGTCGCAGCTCGCGCCCACCCGATCGAGCATCTTGGCGAAGATGCCGCCCGGCTTGGGGATCTCGTCCCAGCCGAACTGGCGCACCTCGAGCATGGCCTCGGCCGCCTCGAAGTAGGGCGCCATGGCG
>CAYTYV010000290.1:0-8638 GCA_964441055.1 uncultured Polyangiaceae bacterium
GGGGTTTGGGGGCAGAGGGAGGAGCGGAGCGACGACCGGAGCCCCCATCGTCAACTCAACCCAAGCGGCTACCCCTCGCCAGCGGGCAGGGGGCTGCTCGCCTCGGCGGCGAGCAGCCACAGGATGGCCATGCGGACCGCCACGCCCGCCTCCACCTGGTCGAGGATGACGCTGGCGGCGGAGTCGGCGATCGCGGGATCGATCTCCACGCCGCGGTTCATCGGCCCTGGGTGCATCACCAGGCAATCGGGCTGGGCCAGCTCGAGGCGCCGTCGGTTCAGCCCGAACTGTTGGCTGTACTCGCGCAAGCTGGGCAGAAGCTGGCCCCCGAGCCGCTCGCGCTGGATCCGCAGCATCATCACCACGTCGGCTCCCTCGATGGCCGGCTCGACGCGATCGAACACGCGCGCGCCCAGCCGGTCCACGTCGACCGGTAGCAGCGTGCGCGGGCCGGCCACCCGAACCTCGGCGCCCACGGTGCCCAGCAGCCGGATGTTGGAGCGGGCCACGCGGCTGTGGGCGATATCGCCGCAGATCGCGACGGTCAGGTGCTGCAGGGTGCCCTTGTGGTGTCGAATGGTGAAGGCATCCAGCAGCGCCTGGGTGGGATGGGCGTGGATGCCGTCGCCCGCGTTGACCACGGCCGCGCGTGTGTAGGCCGTGGCGTGATGGGGTGCCCCCGCGGCGCCGTGGCGGATGACCAGCACGTCCGCGTTCATCGCGTTGATGGTGGCGATGGTATCCCGCAGGGTCTCGCCTTTGCGGGTCGAGGAGGAGGCTCCGGAGAAGTTGACGACGTCGGCCGAGAGGCGCTTGCCCGCGAGCTCGAAGGAGGTCCGGGTGCGCGTCGACGGCTCGAAGAACATGTTCACGACGGTCTTGCCGCGCAGGGTGGGGACCTTGCGCATGGGACGGCGCGAGACCTCGAAGAAGGTCTTGGCCACGTCGAGAATGCGATAGACCTCGGCCAGGTCCATGCCCTCGATGGCGAGCAGGTGCCGACGAGTCGAGGCGCTCACAGGCCCTCTCCAGGGCCCGATGGCCAGTCGGCTTGGACGATCTCGAAGCCGTCGGTCGTGGGAACGACCTCCACGCGATACGAGTCGGCCACCTGGACGCGCGCGGCGCAGTAGTCGGGCTGGATGGGCAGCTCGCGCCCGCCGCGGTCGACCACCACGGCGAGCTCGATGCGCCGCGGTCTGCCGTAGTCGAGCAGGGCCTCGAGCGCGGCGCGGATGGTCCGGCCCGTGTACAGCACGTCGTCGACCAGCACGATGCGAGTGCCAGCCACCCCAAAGGGGATGTGCGACGGACCGATGCGAGGGCTGGGCAACGCGGTGGCTGCGTCGTCGCGGTACAGGGTGATGTCGATCGAGCCGAGCTCGACCGAGCCCTGCCGCTGGGCGTCGATCAAGCGGGCCAGGTGCTGTGCCACGGGCTCGCCCCCCCGACGGATCCCAACCAGCGCCAGATCGGGGCGGTCGCGATCGCGCTGGGCGATCTCGGCGGCCACCCGACGCAGACCATCGGTCACCTTCTGTGGATCCACCAATTGCTGCTGCATGGGTGGAGCCGATGGCTACCGGTCCACGAGGGCCGCTGCAAGAGGGATTTACAGCGAGCTAGGGTGCCCCCGCGCAGCAGGCTGGGAAACACCCTCTCAGTCCAGCTGGTGCAGGGTGCGCTGATTGCGGTCCAGCACGTAGTAGCGCTGGTATTCCCGCTTGCCAAAGGTCACGGCCCCGAAGGCGTTGACCGCCACGCTGACCGCGGCCAGAGCCCAGAATGCCACGCCGAAGCGGCGGCCGCCCAGGGCGATCATCAGGAACAGGAACACCGCGAAGTCGTTCGAGAAGCGGTAGCCGTACTGCACCCAGCCAGTGTTCTGGTAGAGCAGGTTGGGCACGGCGACCAAGGCGGCCGATGTCGCGGCGGCCCAGAACAGCGCGCCCGTCCGCTTGGGCCACAGCGCCCAGGCGTAGAGCGGGGTCGTCAGCCATAGGGCCAGGCCGTGACCGTTGATCTGCCAGCCCGCCCCTGGGCTCCAGTACGGCAGGCCCGCGAGCACCACCGCCAGGTTCCGTCCCAGGTAGTGGTAGGAGAACAGCCCCCATTTCTCGATGCGCGGACGCCAGACCACCGTCAGCAGTCGGTGACCGAACTCGGTCCCGTCGCCGAAGCGCGCCCAGTTGTGCCACCAAAGCGCGCCGAGAACGGCCGCTACGGGCAGCGCGAAAAGCGCCAGGCGCCCGAGCAGGACGCCGAGCGAGACGCCGTCGATGGTGCCCAGCCGGCCCGGCCGTCCCGCCTCGGCCGCCCGCCTGGCGGCGCCCCAGGCAGCCACTGCGAAAAGCGGGAAGGCCAGGCCCAAGGTCGGGCGTGTGGCCACCGCAAGCCCCAGCACCAGCCCGGCGAGCAGGGGATGGTCCGCATCCACGGCGAGCAGCACGTACACGGCGAGCAAGCCCACCCCCACCACGTGCGCGGCAAACCACACCGTGCCCTGCACCGCCGAGAACCAATAGACCGTGCCCAGGGCAAAGAGCACAGCCAGCGCGATGTTGTGCCACTCACGACGGTTGCTGCGCCCGATGCGCCGCAGCTTCTCCAGGGTAAGAAACAGCACGGCTGGACCGATGCCCGCTAGCCACAGGAAGAACTGGCCGTCGCGCACCCGCTCGACCTGGCCGGCCAAGGCCACGACGGGCAGCAGCAGCACGGCTGGGAAGGGTGGGAAGCTGACGTAGGTTTTGTCCTCGAACTCGGCGAAATCGTTGTTGCCAGCGTAGGACGGCGGCGGACCGCCCAGGTCCAGGCGTCCCTGGAGCCAAGCCTCGGCCAGCAAGGCGTAGTGGTTGTACGGGGTGTGGGCGGTGATGCGATCGCGCCCGGCCGTGGCGAAGAACACCGCGCTGAGCGCGAGGTACAGGCCCAGAGCGATGGCCAGCCGACGCTTGCGCCCCTCGGCTGCCCACCACCCGGCGACCCGGCTCTGCCCCATGGCGGGGCACCGTAGCACGAGCGGTGGCCCGACCCTGAACGGCTCTGGCCTGCTCGAACGGCTACGGCTTGCCCAGCTTGAGCTGGGGCGCTAGCTTGTGGGGCCGCGCAAGCCCAGCTCGCGCCTTGCTGTAACCCTTGTTCGGGCCCATCGCGATCCATAGGCCCTGCTGTCGAAACATGGCTCCCCTCATCGCCATCACGGCGCGCGACATCTCCGCGGCTGGCACCGCAGTGGACGCCGAGCTGCCCGCCGCCTGGCTGGATCGCGTGCTCAACGACGACGCCGGACCCCTGGCCGCGGCGCAGGGCCCGATTCGCTGTGCGGATGGCGCGGGCCGGCTGACGGGCAGGCTGTCGCGTTCGGGACGCGACGTGGTGGTGCGCGGGCGCGTGATGGTCGCGTTGGAGCTGCGCTGCGTGCGCTGCTTGGGGCGTACGCAGGTGTCGGTGGATGCCGATCTCTCGCTCCTGCTCCAGCCCGCGCGGCGATCCGAGCTGCTGCAGCCCAGGGACAAGGACGAGGGCGAGCTCGGCTACGAGTTCGGAGCCGAAGAGGCGGCGTTGGACGTCTACGACGGCGAGACCGTGGTGCTCGACGACTTCGTGCGAGAGGCGATCTTGCTCGAAGTGCCCAGTTTTCCGTTGTGTTCCGAGGCCTGTGCGGGTATGGCTCCCGCCGCCTCGGAAGAGCTTGGGTCGGCCGAGCCGGTCGATCCTCGCCTGGCGCCCCTGCGTGCGGTACGTGCCATGCTCGGGGGAGCCGCCCAGCCGGACCCGGCGGATCCCGCCGAACCGACTCGCAAACCCCAACCCAAGCCGATGCTCAGATCCTCCAGCCGACGGGGGCTGCGCAAGCACAAGAGCCCGAGGAACAAGTAAGGAGCAGGGCCGTGGCCGTTCCCAAACGACGAAAGACCCCGAGCAAGCGCGACAAGCGTCGCGCTCAGCACGACAAAGTGACCCCGGTCAACTCGATCCTCTGCCCGAGCTGTGGCGAGGTCACGCTGCCCCATCGAATCTGCCCGGCCTGCGGCACCTACAAGAACCGCCAGCTCCGGCCCCGCCGTCAGGAAGCCTAGAGCCATCTGGAGAGGCTGCCATGCCAACGCCGCTACAGACCGTCAAGGAGCGCTTCGGGAGCAAGGATAAGCTGGTCGAAGCCGTCAAGGAGCTCATGAGCGAGGAGCTCTGGCTGCCGCGCCTGAGCGCCGATCGCGGAGGCCCGAAGGGGCTGAAGAACGTCTCGAACGCCAAGCTGCTCAGGCTCCACGATACGCTCGGCAAGGCCAAGGAGCAGTTCGGCTCGCGCGACAAGCTCATCGAGGCCGTGCTGGAGCTCGGCAAGCGGGCCAAGGACACTGGCTACCGTCGGCGGCTCGAGGCCTATCCCGTGCCGCGGCTGCTCGACTTGCTCGAGAGCGCGAAAAAGCGCGCCAAGGCCGTGGGCAAGGCCAAGCAAGAGGGGTAGATAGCCCCCAAGCCGGGCGCGGCTCTTGAAGGCCCGTCCTGGCGAGCACCTTGGCGAGGGACGTGGACGGCGCACCCAAGCTACTAGGTTGGTGGCGCCAGGTCATACTGGTCTGCCGCAAGGACCTGGAGGTGGAGCTGAGCACGGGGGAGGTGCTGGTCTCGAGCGGGCTGTTCGCCCTGCTCGTGGTGGTGGTCTCCTCGATGGCCTTTCACGCTGGCCCTGCGGCCAGCGCCGAGGTGGCTCCGGGCGTCATCTGGGTGTCGGTGGCCTTTGCCTCGGTGCTGGCCATGACGCGCTCGTGGCAGCGCGAGCGCGAATGCGATGCGCTCTCGGGCCTGTTGGTCATGCCGCTCTCGCGCAGCGCCATCTACCTCGGCAAGGCCCTGGGCGTGTGGACCTTCGTGGTGGCCATCGAGATCTTGGTGGTGCCGATCGCGGCGCTGCTGTTTGCCGTGCCGCTCGGCGAGGTGGGCCTTGGCCTCGCCTTGTTGAGCCTGGCGGCCACGCCCGGGATCGCCGCCTCGGGCACCTTGTTCGGGGCCATGACGGTGCGCACGGGCGCACGCGATCTGGCGCTGGCCATGGTGCTGTTTCCGCTTCTGGCGCCCGCGCTGCTCGCCGCCGTAGCGGGCACCCGCGCGCTGTTCGGCGGGGCGCAGCTCGGCGAGCTGGGCGACTACCTCCAGCTCATGGGCCTTTTCGCCGCGCTGTTCACGGCCGGAGGCCTGGCGCTGTTCGGAACGCTGATCGAGGCCTGAGTCAGAACGGCTCTCAGAACGGCTCGCCGCGGGCGTGGAAGACCTCGCGCAGGCTGGCGCGAGCGGGCTCGCTCATCGCTGTCGCGGCCCCACGGGCCAGGCGAAGGAAGGCCGTGGCCCGCGCGCGCTTGAGCGCCTCGGCGGCCGCGTCCCGCTCGGCCGCGCCTTCGTGCTGGAAGACGCCCAGCACGAGCTCGGCCGCCTCGGTCGTATCGATGCGGGCGATGGCGCGCAGCGCGGCCAGCCGCGCCTCGGCCCCCTCCGACTCGCGATAGATGCGGGCCAGCGGGTCGAAGGCGTGGGCAAAGCGCAGCGCCTCCACGCTCTGACAGGCCTGGCCGCGCACGGTGGCGTCCGGGTCGGCGAGCGCGGCGCGCAAGGTGATGAAGGTTCGCTTGTACATGAGCCGCCCCATGGCCTTCACCCCCGCGGCGCGAACCGCGGGGGAAGGGGAGCGGTAGAGGTGCTCCAGCGGCGAGAGCACGCCGTATAGCTCGACGTTGCCGAGCAGCTCGGCCAGCCGCACCAGGGTCGGCTCGGGCGCCTGCCCGCCGCCCTGCACATCGAGCTCCAGCGCGGCAAGGCGGGCCAGCACGGCCGAGCGGCGGGTGGTCTCCGACCAGCTGTCGAAGCCCAGCACGATGTCGCCTGAGGCCGCGCTGGCGCTGCCGCGCTGCTCCCATTCGATGAGGTCGACGTGCCACACCTCGGGGTAGGCGTCCTGCTGGCGCAGGTGCTCGGGAAGCGGCGCGGCGTTCACGGGTAGGTCCTCGGCGCCGCGGTATCGCTGGCTGGAGCGGGCGTAGTGCTGGCGACGAGCTGGCTCGAGGTCGAGACTGGCGAGCTGTGCGTACAGCTGTCCTACCTGTCGGAACTGCCCCTGGTGGGCCAGGCCGACGATGGCGGCCAAAAGGGCGTTTTCCGCGATTTCGCCTGGCCCGCCGCGCGCAACCGCTGCCTCGGCCTCCTTGCGCCACATCGCCGCCTCGCTCTGAGCCGCGTGATGGGCCACCGCCCCGAGGCCCTGCGCGGCGGCGTAGCGGGCCATCTCCTTGGCCAGCGTGGCGCCCGCGGCGTACTCCTGGGCCAGCTCCGCGGCCGCCAGCGCCTCGTCGTAGCTCTGCAGCGCGTAGTAGCGCAGATGGTCCTGGCGCAGGATCCGCACCGCGTTGACGTAGCCCTCCAGCACGTGCTCGAACTGCTGGCTTTTTCGGCCGATGGCGATGAGCACCTGGTAGCAATCAAAGGCGCGCTCGCGCTGGCCGACCCGCTCGTAGTGGTCCGCCGCCTCCTCGAGCAGGTGGACCGAGCCGACGACGGCCGTTTGCGCTGCGCCGCGGTCGCGCAGTGCGAGGTGAGCGCGCGCCAGGTTGAAACGGGCCAGACCAGCCGCGTACCTATCGGCTTCGGCGGTCGATAGGGCTTGGTCAAGCCGAGACCAGAGCGAGCGGGCCGCGGCGAGGTCTCCGGCCTTCTCGCGGGCGATGGCGCCGTGAGCGATGAGGCCCGCCTGCTCGTAGATCTCGGCCGCGCGGGCGAAATTGCCGCGGGCGCGCTCGGGCTGGCCGTCCCGTTCGGCCCACGACTGCACGGTGCGGGCGCGGTCGGCAAGCGGCACGTGGGCCAAGAGCTGGCGCTGGTGGCGGACGCTGCCGCCATACCAGTCGAGCGTGAGCGCGGCTCGATAGAGCTGCTGGGCCAGCAATATCCCGCGGAAGTCGTGCAGCACTGGCAGGTAGTCCCGCTCGCGCGCGGTGGTCTGCAGGGCCGCCTGGTAAAAGAGCGAGGCAGCCTCGGGCAGCCTGCCCGCTTTCTGGGCGGCGCGGCCCCGTTGCTGCAGCGTTCGTAGCGGCGCGGTCATGGCGGCGTCTGCTGGTCGGCTTCGCCGAGGCCCGTCGTCGGCGAAGGTGCACGCGCCGAGTTTGCGAGCTGTGGGCCGACCTCTTCCAAGATCGCGCGGGCAGCGTCGGCCCGCTCGGTGCGCCCGCTGAGCGCGCCGTGGTCGACCACCCAGTAGGCAGCGAGCAGATCCAGGTAGTCCAGGGCGAGCTTGCCGCCCGAGGGGAGCATGAAGATGACGGCCATCGGGGCGAGCGCCCGCGCCCTCTGAACGAGCTGTCGCGGGATGTACAGGGCGGCGTGGGTGAAGACGTGCACCACCGCCTGCTTCGGCTCCCGCTGCCGCGATACCTCCAGCATGGTGACGAGGTCGGCGAAGACGCGACCGGGGTTGCGCCCCCGCTCGCCCTTGAACGACAGAAGGTGGGCGGTGGGCAGCTCGCCGCTGCGGGTGCCGTGGGGCTCGTACAGCCGCGAGTCGAAGAAGCGGAACGAGACCTGCTCGCCCTCGAGGACGAGCTTCTTGCCTGTCGCCAGCGCCAGCGCCCGTGCAAAGGTCGCCCGAGCGCCCCGCATCGAGGCCGAGGCATCGATCAGCAGGTGGTGTAGCCGTCCTTCCGGCTCCTGGCTCTGCTCGCGGGCGTAGTAGAGCACCTCGTTGTCGAGGATGCGGCGGGAAAGCTCGAGGTCGTCCCAGGCGAGCTCGGTGAGCACCAGCGAGTCGACCGAGCCCCGTCGCGCGATGCCCGAGTAACCAAAGGCGGCCGTGCGACCCGCCACGGGGCGAGTCTTGGTCTCCAGCACGCTCGGCAAAATCTCCAGCGAGAAGTTCACCACGTCGTTGGCCTCGGGCGCCTCCAGGCTGGCCAGCAGCTCGACCTGCCCGAGCGCTCCCGTGGCGGTGGCGCCGAGCATGCCGAACAGCCGCAGGGTATCGAGGTCGAGGGCGTCGACCAGGGTGAGCACCAGCAGCGCGCGCTCGACGAGCACGTGCAGGGCCCGGCTCTCGAAGCGGCGGTCCAGGCTGCGGTAGAGCGCGACAAGCCGCGGGCCCTCGAGCCCATCGAAGAGCGAGGCGTCGAGCGGCAGGGCCGCGGAGTAGCTGGGCGGCGTGGGCAAGGAGCGGGCTACCTCGCCGAGCAGCCGGGCGAGCACCACCGCGACCAGGTCGTCGCTCATGCGGAGCTGCGCGGCGCGCCGTGCCGCCTCGCTCTGGCGAGCCTCGGCCAAGATCTGCTGGTAGGCGTGGCCGAGCTCGGCGGTCAGCCCCCCCGCGCCCCCGAGCTGCTCGAGGCGGCAGCGCGCTTGCAGCTCGAGCTGGTCCGGGCCCGCGCACAGCACCAGCCCGAGGTCGTGGACGACGAACAGCGGCAGCACCGTGCCGAGCCGCAGTAGATCCTGGTGCCATTTGACGGCCCGCAGCGCGGCCGTCGAGCTGTGCGGCTTGACGCGCGACAGGGCGAGCGAGCCCAGCGGGCCGGCCACGCTGGGTGCACCGAGCCGACGGTCGTCCACTGCCACCGAACGGACGCTAGCCGCCGCGCCCCGCAAGCGCCAACCCCGATGG
>CAYTYV010000291.1:0-8619 GCA_964441055.1 uncultured Polyangiaceae bacterium
GAGGCCGCACTGGGGGTGGCTGCATGGATGCCGCCGAAATCGCCCTCAGCCTGGACAAAGGGCGAAGCCCCGAAGAAGACGCCGGACAGGGCTAATCCGGCGGCGGGATCAGAAACACATCCCAGCTCGGAGTGTGGTTGTTCTCGTCGGGCGGTTGGTTCCACAGGTAGACGGCGCCGTAGCTGGTGATCTGGTCGCTCGAGTCCACCACCACGGCGGTCATGTAGAGCTGCGGATTGCCCTCGACCCCGGGGTCGGGATCGCCTTCGCGGCGCGAGGAGAAGATCATCCAGTAGTAGCGCTTGCCGCCCGCTTCGCTGACCTCGGGAGCCCACTTGGGCCAGGAATTGGTCACCCCCGGGCTGGTCTCGCCCGTGCACGCTGGTGGATCGTTGGCCAAAAGGCGGGTGGGGACCGCCGTTCCGCCGTCCGTCAGCAGCACGAAGAGCTCGGCCGGCTTGGCGTCGTACATGTTCACGTCGGCTGACACGGCATTGAAGGCGAGCACGCGATCGTCGGCTGATAGAGCCGGGTAGTACTCCGAGGTGCCAGGCTCGGCCGCGCCCGCCACGGCCTCGGACTGTCCGCCGAGCCCGTCGGCATAGGGAATGGTGTAGATGTCGGCCTCGCCCTGGTCGAGCCGACCGGTGAACTCGGCATCGGTCGAGACGTAATAAATGGTCTCGCCGTCGTGGCTCCACGCGGGCGAGCCTACCCCGCGCTCGTCGCCCGCGCGTTCGAGCATGCCGTAGTCGACGCCCTCGACCTGGCCCGTGGCTTCCAGATCGAGCCAGAAAAGCTCCGAGTCGGCCCAGTCCCCCACGGGCGATACCTGAATGCGATCGCCAGCCTGCCAGTGAGCCGCGGAATAGGTATGGATACCGCCTGGCGCGGTGCCGAGCAGGGCGATGGCGTCTGGCGTCAGGTACGAAGGCATCTGGCCCACGCTGCCGCTCTCGACCGAGGCCATGGCGTTGGCCCAGGGCGACTGCGCCACGAAGCTGGCAAACTCGCCGTCGGGCGTGGAGGTGTGGCAACCGACGCAGGTCACCTGCGCGTTGATGTTGCCGCTGCCGTCGTTGGTGGGCTGCTCGACCGGACTGGGGGTGAGCACGGAGACCACCGACTCGTCGCCCACCTCGAAGCCCTTTAGCGAGGAGCCATCGGTGGTGGTCCAGTACACGATGGTGCCCTGGGCGCTCACGGGCGCCACGGTCACGGTTCCCTCCGAGCCAAGCCAGGGCTCACCCTCGAGGCCGCTGCCGTCGTAGGTCGCGCCGCGAATGGCCACCGAGATGGGCTCGTCGAGCACATGGGTGCTCACCGCCTGCCACAGTGAAGCGGACATGGTCCACGCGCTCAGCGTGGTGTAGACGACCAGATCGGCGTCTTGGCTGGGCGCGCTCAGGCGGATCTCGAACAGGTTCTGCCCATCGCCAGGCAGGTAGCGGAAGCGCGGCCTGAGCCAGTTGCGCGGCAACAGCGCATCGAGCTCGGGCTCCACCAGACAGGGACCGCCGCTCGGCTGGCCGCTGTCCGGATCGCCGAACAGCTCGGGGGCGTCGTCCGGGGCCTCGCCCTCGATGATGGGCTCTTCGGGAAAGACCTGGGCCACGCCACCGCTGCCGCCGAACTGGATGCCCCCGCCTCCGCCCGCGGCGCCCGAGCCGCCGAGCCCGCCGCTGCCGGTCGGTGTAGTGGTGGTGCTGCCGCTCGCCGCGGTCTCCTCGCTGTCGCAAGCGCCCACCACGACCAGGGCGGTAATGGTGGTAGCCGCCAGCAGCCAAGCCGCCGCTTTCATGACATGCCCATCCTCGCGCTGTTTGATCGCAAGCGAGATCCGGTAGATACCCCTAAGGATAGGCTGCAACCGCAGCAGGCGCTACAAGCCGCACTCGCCCTGCAACCTCTGCCCTTGTCCCCGCAATGAAACCCTCGAACCGGAAACGGCCAGCTTCTCCCTTCGGCAAAGGCGGCCCGTTGCTCGCCCCGCCCGATACTGCCCGCATCAGCCCCACAGCGCACTACACAGGCTACGTGTGGTGGCGCCACGACCTGTCGACGGACGCGCTTCGGACCGAGCCGGGCCGACTTCTCTTTCACGCAGCGCTTCCCCTGATGCACGCGGCCTCGCGCACCATGGGCGGGATGACCCTGGAGCAGATGCTGCTCGACCGACACCTGACCATGGACGCTCGGCTCGAGCGCGCCATCGAGGCAGGAGACGTGGGACAGGTGATCGAGATCGCCGCGGGGCTTTCGGGCCGCGGTCGCCGCTTCTGCCAGCGCTACGCCGCCGCCGAGCTCATCTACGTCGAGGGCGACCTAGCTGCCATGGCCAGCCGCAAGCGCCGCCTGCTCGGGCGTGCGGGCGGCCAGGCCGCACACCACCACGTGGTCGAGCTGAACGCTTTGGCGGATGACGGGCCCGCGAGCCTCGGGACGGCCACCTCGGGCCTGCTCGATCCCGCCCGCGGCACCGCCATCGTCACCGAGGGGCTCATCAACTACTTCGACCGGCCGACCGTGCTCGCCATGTGGCAGCGCTTTGCGGCCTTCCTTTCGACCTTCCCCGCTGGCCTCTACCTCACCGAGCTGCACGGCCGCGCCTCGCTCGAGCGCCACGCCGCGGTGCGGCTGTTCCTGCGGCTGCTCCGCGCCTTTGCTCGCGGCCGCATCCACCTGCACTTCGCTGACGAGCCGCAGGCCGTGGCGTGCTGCCTCGAGCAGGGCTTCGCGCGCGCCGAGGTGATCCCCGCGGCCCAAGGGCTGAAGCGCCATCCCTTGCCGAACCGCCGCGATCACGCCTACCTCAGCCTGCTCGAAGCATGGACCGCTGGCGGCTGAGCGTGTTCCACAGCCTGCTGCGCGAACGCGGCTTGACCGAACGCCGCCCCCGCTACCCCTGCTCGGCAGCCGATGCTACCGTCCTCGGCACCATGGGCAGGCCGACCTCGCTCCGTCCCCTGCACCAGGTCGACCTGGGCACCCGAGGAGCGTGAGATGGCCGCAGCCAGCGACGCACAGCTCGCCGAGGAGCAGCGCGACGGACTCTCTCGCGCGCTCTGGTGGCTGGTGGCGCCGCTGTGCGTGATCACCGCCTATTGGACCGTGGTCGAGGCGGAGTTCGTCGGCGACGCGCGCTTTCTGGTGCTCGAAAACCGCTACATGGACGGCCTGGAGCACCTGGCCGACACCCTCACCCACAACTACTTCTGGTCCTCGTCCGGCCACCTCGTTCCCTATTGGCGTCCCGTGACCAAGGCGAGCTGGCTCTTCGAGCACCAGCTCTTCGGCGAGTGGGCGGGCGGCTACCTGCTGGTGCAGCTCGGCTGGCTGGTCGCGGGCGTGCTGGCCCTGCAGCACTTGGCCCTACGCCTGGGGATCTCGCGACCCCACGCGCTGCTCGCCGCGTTGATCTTCGGCATGCATCCCGTGGCCATCGCGCCCGTGTGCATGCTGATGGCGCGCTCGGACGTGGCGAGCACCACCTGCGCCATCGGCGCGGCCGTGGGCTTTTGGCATTGGCGAAACGGATCCGGCCGCCGCCGCCAGCTCGGCGCGACGCTACACGTGCTCAGCGTGCTGCTCGCCCTGGGCAGCAAGGAGACCGCGGTGGTGCTGCCCGCGCTGTTCGCCTGCTGGGGCCTGCTCGAAGGCGACGGCCGCAAGGGAAAGCGGCAGCGACTGTGGATGCTCGTGCCGAGCGGGCTCGCCGCGGTCGCCTATCTGGTGCTGCGCACCGCGCTGCTCGGCCGCGAGGCACCCGGGCTGAATGCCGTGTCCGTGGGGGTGGAGCCTTTGCGCATCGTCGCGAGCCTGGCCATGTACATCGCCAACCTCTGGCCCTGGCCGATCTCCTCGGGCGTGCGTGACTTGCCCTTGTCCGAGGCGCGCAGCCTCGACTTCTGGTCCTGGGGAGCGCCCGTGCTGCTGGCCGCCGCGCTGATGGTCGGCGTGGCGGTGCGACGCCGCGACCGGCCGCTAATGCTGGCCTGCGCATGGGTGCTCCTGGCGCTCGGGCCCGTGCTGCTGACTGCAGGGATCCACGTGCCCGCAGTCGATCAGAAGTACCCCCTGGCCGACCGCTGGCTGGTTCACGCCCTGCCCGCGGGCGCGCTGGTCTGGGCTCGGCTGGTGCAGCTCGCCCGCCAGCGCGCCGTGACCCTCATCGCCCAGCTCGCCACGGTGGTGTGGGTGGTGGTCTCGCTGTGGGGCTCGCGCCCCGCGCGGGCCGAGTTCACCTCGGAGCTGGGCATGCTCGACAACGAGGATCGCGCCTATTACTACGCCACGCCCGCGCGCTTTCGCACCGCCCAGGACGAGTGCCGTTTCAAGGAGCGCCGCGTCGAGCGGGCCTTGAGACGCCGCGACGACCCCGCCGCAGTCGCGCGCTTTGCCGACATGCTCGCGCAGTGCAAGACGCTGAGCCCCATCCGCAACGAGCAATGGCTGGATGCACTGATCCGCCTGGAGCGCTGGCAGGATGCCGAGCCCGTGCTCGGTCGGCTGCTCGCCAGCCCGCCCTCGGGTAGCCGACCGCGCGCGCTGCTCGCTCGCAAGGCCGGGCTGGTGTTGCTCCACGTCGGTCGGGCGCACGAGGCCGAGCGCTGGCTTGCCGAGGCGCTGGCGCGGGGTCTTCGCGACTGTCGCCTCCACGTGATGTTGGCCGAGGCCGCTCGCGCTCGTCAGAGCGGCGCGCTGGCTGCAGCCAGGCTCGAGCAGGCCTTTGCCTGCGGAGGCCGACGCGACCCTTCGCTGCTGCTCGCCGCAGCCACCTGGTACCTGGAGGCCGGACGCGCGGAGGACGCCCGCCGCCTTCTTCAGCAGGCCGCGGGCTTTGCCGAGCTGAGCGCGGACCAGGCCGGCCAGATGCGCTACCTCGAGCGGCGGCTGGCGGGCGAGGCGGTCCCTGCGAGCGAGGGCGCCACCCCGGTTCGAGCGCGTCCACCTTTGTAGCGGCGGCGGGCGCTCTCGGGCTGGCTGGTGTACGCTGAGACGGGTGGGCTCACGACACGCTACGCGCGCGGCGCACACCCGGGCAGACCGCTTGGGGCTCGTTGCCGCCTGCGTGCTCGCTGCGGCAACGGGTTGCGCAGCCGGGCCCTCCGCTCGCGCCCCAGCCGCCGAGCAGCCGCCACCGAGCACCGAGACCTCGCACCGCGATTGGACCATGCCCGGGGCGATGCCGAGCAACGCGCCCAGCCAACCGGTCCAGCCTTCGCAGGTCGCTCGCGGATCGGAGAGGCGCGGTCCCGCACACAGCGGAACGCCCGCGCCCCGGCCAGCAGCCGCCGCGCCCCGGCCAGCAGCCGCCGCTCCCCGGCCAGCAGCCGCCGCTGCGCCGAGCCACCCGCCGCAGGACTACGAGAGCTATCGCCGCCAGTACGAGGAGTACTACCGCCGCTACTACGCCCAGTACTACCCGCATCTGTACGGCCCTCAAGCGGCAGCGGGAGCGGGGCCAGCCGGTCCCCAAACGGACGAGGCCGCTACGACGGACGAGACCGCCGCGACGGACGAGACCGCCGCGACGCCGCAAAGCCCGAGCGAGCCGCCGCCGTCACCGCCGTTTTTCGACTTTGCCGTGGGCACCCACTTCCCGCTGGGCCTGGGCCCCGAGCTTCATCTGGAGCTGCCCGCGCGCATCTTGCTGCAGGCCGATTTTCTGTGGATGCCCGCGGCCTACGGCTCGGCCATCGTCGACATCATCGAAACCCTCGGAACGGAGGACAACATCCTCGGCCCAGCCGTGGAGGATTCGCTGGCGAACTCCTTCGTCTTCCAGATCGGCGCGGGCTGGCGTCCCTTTTCGGACTACGGCTTCGAGATCCACGGCGGCTACACGGCCATCATCATCTCGGGCGAGGCCTCGGCCGAGATCGTGGGAGACGTGGTGGGCGGCGACCTCGAGGACCGCATCGACGAGACCCTGACCGAGCCCATGCCCGTGGATGCGCACCTGCACAACATCCACGTCGGGCTCGGCTGGCGCTTCTTGGCCCTGGACGATCACCTGGTCGTCCGCCTGACGCTCGGCTACACGCAAACGCTCGGCGCCGCCTCGTCGATCGAGGTGGTCGAGCACCCCGAGTTCGAGGACGAGATCGAGTCCGAGTTCACGGCCGGGCTCGAGCGGATCGTCACCGACGACGTCAAGCTTCCGCTGGTCGGAGCGATGCTGGGTTATCGTTTCTAGCGAGGTTTCGTGCTGCGCCGCGAGCATTTCGAGGTATGCTTTGGGGCGTGCGGGGGTTTTGCGACAGAACATCGGCGCTCGTCGTCGCCACGGCGCTGCTCGGGGCAGCGATGGGCGGTTGCGGCTCGGCCGAGAACGACGGTGGCTTTGCCGAGCTGTACTCCGCTGACGGTGGGCAAGCGCCGCAGGGCCCGGGCGGCTCGGGCAGCCATCAGGGCGGCGCGGGCCAGGGCGGCCAGGCGCCCAGCTCGGGCAAGGGCCCTCCCTACCCCATCGTGCTGGCCCACGGCTTTTTCGGCTGCGACGAGTTCGCTGGCCTCGAGTTCGCCGACTACTTCTTCGGGGTCAAGGAGCACCTGGCCAGCCACGGCGAGGTGCTGGTCTACACGCCCGCGGTCGATCCCTTCAACACCTCCGTATACCGCGGCGCCCAGCTCGCCGCCGAGATCGCGGCCATCCTGGAGCTGAACGGCTACGCCAAGGTCAACATCATCGGCCATTCGCAGGGCGGGCTGGACGGCCGCGTGGTAGCGCACGACTATCCGGACATGGTGGCCTCGGTGCTGAGCGTGGCCACGCCCCACCACGGCACGCCCATCGCCGACATCGCGCTGGGGCTCACCCCCCATGAGCACCTCCTCGACGTCCTCGACATGCTGCTCGAGCTCGTGGGCCAACCCGTATGGGACGAGTTCGACGAGGAGACCAGCGTGGCCAAGCCGCTGCAGACCTTTAGCGAAGAGGGAATTGCCGCATTCAATGCAGCGTACCCGGATCAGCCTGGCGTCTACTATGCGTCCATCACGGGGCGCAGCGACCGCCACGACGGCGGCTATCCCTGCCAGGCTGCCGCGCCTCCATTCGTATCGCAATGGAACGACGAGCTCGACCCCATCGATCCGCTGTTCGCCGTGACGGAGATGATCCTGGACGGAGGCCTCGGCGAGGGCCACCCGAACGATGGCTTGGTGCGGGCCGAGGATGCCGAATGGGGCGATTTCCTCGGATGCGTGCCCGCCGACCACATCGACGAGGTCGGACACCTCTTCGGCGACGCCCCTGGGATGAGCAACTCCTGGCGCCATCTCGACTTCTACCTCGAGCTGGTCTCGTACCTGCGGCAGCGGGGGCTGTAGAGCCTTAATGACCCAACGAAAACGACCACCGCCATCCACCCCGCCCGGCGTGAGCCCCGAGACGCTCGACCGGCTACGCAACCACCAAGGCCCCCGCATCACCGAGGAGATGATGGCGGGCGAGGAGCTGGGGCTCCGAGCGCTGGCGCCGATCGATCTGTCGCAGTGCAAGACCCACTCGCAGCTACTCGCGCAGATGCGCAACACCTCCTTTGCCGGGCGCCAGCTCGGCAAGGCGGCCGACATCCTGGAGACCATGGTCCGCGACGAGGGCTGCCTGGTGGTGGGCACCTTTTCGGGCGCCATGACGGTGGCCAAGCAGGGGCTGGTGCTGTGCGACATGATCGACCACGGCATGCTGGACATCGTGGTCTCGACCGGGGCGCTGATGGCCCACGGTCTGGTCGAGGCAGCCGGAATGAGCCATTTCGAGGTACCCGCGGAGCTCAACGACCGGGAGCTGTACTACGCGGGCTTCGACCGTGTCTACGATACGCTGGAGGTCGAAAAGAACCTGGACGATATCGAGACCATCTTCGCCCGGCTGCTCGATAGCTGGGACACCGCCGAGCCGGCCTGCTCGCGCACGCTGTGCGAGATGCTGGGGCGACACCTGCTCGAGCATCAACCGGAGCGCGGCATACTGAAAAGCGCGGTCGCCCACGACGTTCCAGTGTACGTCCCGGCATTCACCGACTCCGAGCTAGGCCTGGACTTTGCATTGGCCAATCGCCACCGCCGCGATCACAACATGCCCGTCGTGGCCTACGATCCCTTCCTGGATCTGGAGAGCTTCACCGAACGCGTCTCGCAGGCCGAGCGGCTCGGCATCTTCACCATAGGCGGCGGCGTGCCGCGCAACTGGGCGCAGCAGGTCTGTCCGTATATCGATCTCATTGCCACTCGCCAGGGCTATGACGGCCGGCTGCAACGCTATCGCTATGGCGTACGGATCTGCCCTGAGCCCGCGCATTGGGGCGGCCTGTCGGGGTGCACCTATGAAGAGGGCATCTCGTGGGGCAAATTCGTTCCGCCCGCCGACGGCGGCCGCTTCGCCGAGGTCATGGCCGACGCCACCATCGCCTGGCCGCTACTCATCGCGGGCGTGCTCGAGCGCGTTCGGTAGACTTCCACGACGTCTTCGCCAGCAAGCAGGCTAGCGTCCTTGTCGAAGGGCTTCGCTGACAGAACTGCTCAAGCTTGTCCGCTAGAGATCCTCGCGGGGGTTTGGGGCAGAGGGAGGAGCGCAGCGACGACCGGAGCCCCCATCGTCGAACCCATCAC
>CAYTYV010000292.1:0-8594 GCA_964441055.1 uncultured Polyangiaceae bacterium
AAAATGCGCCTACTGCGAGCGCAAGCCCTGCCGCGATGCCTGCCCGGCCCACTGCTCGCCCGCCGACTTCATCATGGCCCTGCGGGTGGGCCTGCCCGCCGACTTCCAGCGGTCGGCCGCCATGATCCTGAGCCACAACCCGCTGGGCGGCATCTGCGGGGCCGTCTGTCCCGACCATCACTGCATGGCCGCCTGCTCGCGCGCGGGCCTGGACGAGCCCGTTCGCATCCCCGACGTGCAGCAGACCGTCATCGCCAGGGCGAGTCGCCTGGGCCTTCAGCCGCGCTTTGCCGAGCCGGACCGGGAAAGCGGCAAGCGCGTGGCCGTGCTGGGCGCGGGGCCAGCCGGCCTGGCCGCGGCCTTTAGCTTGGCGCAGCTCGGCCATCGGGTCGTCGTCTTCGAGCGCGCCCAGGAGCCGGGAGGGGCGTGCCTGCTCATTCCGCCGCACCGTTTGCCGCCCGAGATCCGAAAGGCCGATCTCGACCTGGCGCTGTCCTCGAGCCGCATCGAGCTGCGCTCTGCCCAGGCCGTACGCGATCCCGATGAGCTTTCGGGCTTCGATGCCTTGCTGGTGGCCGTGGGCCTGACCGAGCCCATCGGGCTGGGCATCCCGGGTGAACAGGCGGCCATCTCGGGTTGGGCCTACCTGTCCGAGCCCGACCGCTACGAGCTTAGCGGCCCCGTGGTGGTGGTCGGCGGCGGGGCGGTGGCCTGCGACTGCGCCGTCACGGCACGTCGGCGCGGGGCGCCCGCGGTCGAGCTTATCGCCTTGGAGAAGCTCAGCGAGATGCCGCTCACCGAAAAAGAGCGAGGCGAGCTTCGGGCGCACGGCATCGGCGTCGTGGGCCGCACGCGGATAACCGCCATCCGCGCGGCGGACGGCCGCATCGAGGGCATCGACACCCTGCGGGTGGGCTTCCCAGCGGGCGATGGGCCGCTAGACGAAAATGCCCCCCCTGCCCCCTTCGACCCCCGCGCGGTGGTGGACGTAGCTGGCAGCGAGCAGCGCCGCGACGACGTCCGCCACGTGATCGTGGCTATCGGCCATCGGCCCAGCCTCCGGGCGGGCGCGTCGGTCTTCGCCGCTGGCGACTGCCAGGCCGGCCCCTCCACCGCCGTCGAAGCCGCCGCCTCAGGGAAGAACGCCGCCGCCGAGATCCACGCAAAGCTCAGCGGCACCCCCTACGACAAGCCTGCCCGCCCGCTCAAGAGCACGCTGCAGATCCCGGGCTATCGCCATCTACCCGTGCCGCTCGAAGCCGACTTCTTCGGGCGCCCCATCCGCTCGCCGCTGTTGCTCTCGGCCGCGCCGCCCACCGACGGCTACGAGCAGATGAAGCGGGCCTTTGAGGCGGGCTGGGCTGGCGGCATCATGAAGACCGCCTTCGACGGCCTGCCCATCCACATCCCCTCGGAGTACATGTACACCTTCGGCCCCCGCACCTGGGGCAACTGCGACAACGTCTCGGGCCACAGCCTGGACCGCGTCGCGGGCGAGATCGAGCGACTGGTGCGCGAGTTCCCCGACCGGCTGGTGATGGCCTCCACGGGCGGACCCGTGACCGGCGACGAGCAGGCCGACGCGGCCGGATGGCAGCACAACACGGCCAAGCTGGAGAGCGCTGGCGCCATGGGCATCGAGTACAGCCTGTCCTGCCCGCAAGGCGGCGACGGCACCGAGGGCGACATCGTCTCGCAGAACGCCGCGCTGACGGCCACCATCATCGACTGGATCCTCGCCGCGGCCGACCCGTCCGTGCCCAAGCTGTTCAAGCTGACCGCCGCAGTGACCGCCCCGGCTGCCATCATCCAGGCGGTGGCCGAGGTGCTGGCCCGTTACCCCAAGGCCAAGGCTGGGGTGACCCTGGCCAACACCTTTCCCTGTCTCGGCTTCCGGCCGCGCGCGACCGGCCCGTGGGACGAGGGCGTGATCGTGGGCATGAGCGGCGAGGGCGTGACCCCCATCAGCTACCTGACCCTGGCCAAGGTGGGCAGCCTGGGCGTGACCGTCTCGGGCAATGCCGGGCCCATGGACTACAAGGCCGCGGCCGACTTCCTGGCCCTGGGCGCCTCCACCGTGCAGTTTTGCACCATCGCCATGAAGTACGGCTACGGCATCGTCGATGAGCTCCACTCGGGGCTCAGCCATCTCATGGCCGCGCGCGGCATTGGCTCGGTCGCCGAGCTCATCGGCATCGCCCAGCCCCAGCCGGTCACCGACTTCATGGATCTGCCCGCCCAAAAGCGAATCTCGACTTGCGACCGCGAGCTTTGCGTGAGCTGCGGCAACTGCACGCGCTGCTCCTACTTCGCCATCGGCTTGGACGAGCAAGGCCGTCCGGTCACCGATCCCGCCCGCTGCATCGGCTGCAGCATCTGCGCCAAGCAATGCCTCACGGGCGCCCTTGACATGCGCGACCGAACGGCCGAGGAGCTGGCCGCGCTGGTCGAAGACTGAATCGGCTCACGACGATTCGAGCCGCTTTTTCCGACGCGCTGCGAGAAGCTCGTCGAGGTGGAACAGCTGGTAGAGGACCACGACCAGCACGGTGGTGGCCGAAAGCGGATCGGCGAAGAAGACCTGCAACGCCCCGGGCATGCGCTCGAACACATCCGGGACGAAGCCAGTGCCGAGCCCGAGGATGAGCGAGATCCCCAGGGCGAAGATCTTGCGCTGGTCGAGCTTGACCGAGAGCATCTCCTGCAGGCCCGTGGAGATCATGAACGAGATGGCGAAGATCATCTGCGCGCCCACCACGGGGGCGGGGACCAGGGAGATGGCCATTGACAGCTTGGGCGTGAAGGCCAGCACCGCGAAGATGATGCCCGTGCAGATGGCAATCCAGCGGCTGACGGCCCGGGTGGCCGCGGCCAAGCCCACGTTGCTGGAGGACGTGTCCACCGCCATAGCCCCCATGGCGCCCGCCATGGTGGTGGTCAAGCCATCGGCGAGCACGCCCTTGGTGATGGACTTCATGTCCAGCTCTTCGAGCTCGGGCTCGGAGATCTTCTGAGCGGCGATGAGGTTCCCGAAGGACTTGAGCGTCCCGCACACCGCGATGATCAGAAAGGGCACGACCATCTGCAAAGAGAAGTCCAGCTTCAGCTGATCGATGCTGTGCACGGGTAGGCTGAGCCACGGCGCGCTGGCGATGCGCTCGAGGTTGTCCACGGCATCGGGCAACAGCCAGAGGGCGAGCAGCCAACCGACGGCCGTGCCCAGCAGCAGGCAGTACATCTTCAGGGATCCCTTGCCCCAGATGTTGGTGCCCACCATGACGGCCAGGGCCACGGCCCCCACGCAGGCGTCCTGCCAGCCGAAGCAATCGCCCGCAAAGCGCACGCCGAAGAAGTTGGTCACCGACACGGAGATGACGCTCACCCCCACCATGGTCACCGTCAGGCCCGTGACGACCGGGGGAAACAGGAAGCGCACGCGGCGCAGCACGCTGGCCAGCAGCATCTCCACCAGGCCAGCAAACACGATCATCCCGCGCATCAGCGGCAAGCCGCCGATCCAGGCAGCCTGCATGGAGACGGCCAAGTACGAGGGGCCACACATGTTGGGGCAGAGGTAGCCGCTACCCAGCCAGCGGGTGCGGCTGGCCTGGATCACCGAGCCCACCCCCGCGGCGATCATGGTCAGCGCGACCATGCTGCTGGCCTCTTCCAGGGTGCCGCCCACGCCTCGCACCAAGATGGCAGGCAGGGTCGCCGCCATGAACAATAGCAGCATCTGTTGCAGGCTCAGCAGCAACAGGTCCTTGAGCGGGGGGACCTCGTCGCGCCCGTACAGCAGCTTGGCGGTCTGCTCAGCCATTACACCCGTCCGTCGCGTTATCGCATCCAAGCCGGCTCGGGCAGCGGCGAGATCGCACCGACCACCACCGATTGCCCGTCCATGGCGGCGCGGCGGCCGTAGATCCCCTTCTTGACCGCTTTGCCGCCCGCCCGTTCGCGGTTGAGCATGATCACCCAGCCGGCCTGCGCGCCCTTCAGCCTCTCGGTCAGCTCCCACATGGGTCGCCGTCCGGTCAAGTCGCGATACTCGAACAGATTGCGTGGGGTCTCGAGATTCAGTCCGGGATCGATCAACGCGGTGCCGCTGGAGTCGAGCACGAATACCCCCCGATCGTGGATCGTGAAGGGGCCTTGCGGGGATCTCAGCCGGGGCAGGGCCGCGGCGCCGTCGCGGCCGAGTAGCGCTGCCGCTTCGTCCACGATGATCCGATAGAACTCGCGTTCCTCGAGCGGCTCGTCGAACCCGCTGCCCACGAACACCCGGCGACCATCGGGCATCGTCACGCGGAAGTTGCACGACGACTTCCAGACGCCGTCCAGGGCACCCGGCGGGCTCCAGAGGTAGTGGGTCCAGCCGTGGGGATTGACGTCCGGGTAATCGTCTAGCTGCTCCACGATCAGTCGGCCCGCCTGTCTTCCCAACAGGTCCTTGAAGTCGATGAGGTTCTTTCCCGTCAGCTGCGGATAGCCTCCGTGGAACAGGACTACGCCCTCTCGCTCGTAGACGTAGACGTACGAGTTGCCGTCTACCGACCATTGTTCGGGCTCGTCGCGGAAGATCCGGAAGGCCTCGGGACCCATCTCCCGTACCAGCGCGGCTGCCCGCGTGGTGAGCGCCACCAGCCGACGGGTCGCCCGATAGTCGTACATGCTCATGTCGGGGCTCGGCGACGGTCTGGCCGAGACGAACAGCTGGTAGCTCCCTAGACCGATCAGGTGGGCGGCGACCAACGCGGCCATGGCCCAGCGGCGGCGGCGTGTCTTGGCCTCGCTCATGCTCTCGTCCCGAGTCCTCACGGCACAGGTCGCGAGGGCAAGCGTTGGTAGCGGAACATCGGGTCCCACACGGGCGGTCTGGAATCGTCCACGCCTCGTCGCGCCTCGGCTCCCGTGAGCCATACGGCCAACCGATGCCCTGCGATGCCCACCACAAAGCCCGCGACGATGTCGATGCCCCAGTGCCATCGCAAAAAGGTCGTGGCCACGATGACGTGCAGCAAGCACAGGCCCAGCAGTGGCCAGAGAACCTTGAAGGGAAGGCTGCGGCGATGCCGGAAGGCATGCAGCGTGAACAAGGTGGGAGCGGCGGTGTGTACCGACGGGAACAGATCCATGGGATTGCCCGCCGCGATGGCGTCCTCGACGATGGCGTAGAAAACGCCTCCCCGGGTGGGCTCGTCAAAGCTGAGGGTCAGGTAGGGACCGACCGCGGGCACCAGGGTATAGCCGGAATGTCCGACCGCCGTCACGATGGCTGCGCCGAGCAAGATCTCTTGCGCGCGCTGCCCGCGGTCGAGCAGCAGGGAGCCGAGCAACATGCCCGGCAACATGACGTAGTGGGTCGTGTAGAAAAAGGAGAACCACTCCACCGTAAGGTGCGTGTGGAACTGCGCGAACCACACCGCTGGCGTGACCCCGAACAGAGCCCGGTCGATGGCATAGAGCTGTTGATCGACCAACGCGGGATCCATGGCGGCCATGAGGCTCTTGACCTCGACGTAGGATAGCGCCACGGGCGTGCAGATCCCCACCCGATAGACCAGCCCTCGCAGCCATCCTGGCCCGAGCAGCTCGCCGCGCACGACCACCACCGTCACGATGGTCATGGCGAGCAGGCCCAGGGTATAGGCGCGGGCCTGAGCGCTGTGCGGCCCTGCGGCGACCATCATGCCCTGGATGGCGAGGTAGAGCTGGAAGACCGCCACCACGTAGTCCTGCCAGGACGCGTTGCGAACGATCCGCGCAGCCAGCCCTGGGTAGGCGCGCGCCGGGTCGATGGCGTTGCTCATCGCGCTGCTACGACGCGACCTCAATGGATGAACAGCATGGCGGGATGCAGCAGCAGCGTCTGCTCTCGCCACAGCGGCTCGAGCAGGCGGGCCAGGCTCGCGGCATCGCGCGGTGCGGGCAGCAGCAGATCCATGGGCGCCCCAGCGTTCCAGGTCGCGGCCTGGCGGCTGATGCCCGCCAGATCGCAGGCCCGCTGGATGCCCACGTGGATGTCGCCCAGCTCGTCGACCAGCCCGAGCCGATGGGCGTCCATGCCCGACCAGATCCGTCCGCGACCCAGCTCGTCCACGCGCTCGGGGCTGAGCTTGCGTCCCTCGGCCACGCGGTCGATGAAGCGGCGGTAGACCTCGTCGTTGAGCCGCTCGAGCAGGGCGCGCTCGTCGTCATCGTAGGGGGTGGACGGGTCGGTGAGCAGGGCATAGCGCCCCTGACGGACCTGCTCGGCGCGTAGCCCACATCGCTCGAAGCACTGCTCGAGGACCAGCTTTCCGGTGAGCACGCCGATGGATCCCGTGATGGTGGTGGGGGCCGCCACGATGCGGCTCGCCTGGGCGAGCACGTAGTAACCGCCGCTGGCGGCCACCGCGCCCATGACGCCCACCACGGGCTTGCGCGCCGCCACCCGCTTGACCTCGCGGCCGATGAGATCGCTGGCCAAAGCCGAGCCACCACCCGAGTGTACGTAGAGCACGACGGCGGCGGTGCGCTCGTCGGCCTCGGCGGCGCGCAAGGTCCGCACCACGGTCTCCGAGCCGGCCAGCACGCCACCCGCGATGGGCATGGCCAGCCCCAGCGGCGTGCGGCGGGACCGACCGCAGGCGATGGCCCCTTCGAGCGAGATCACGGCCACGCGCGGGCCGCCCCACGGGCGCGGACGGACGCGCAAAAAGCGCATGGCGCGTCCGAGCGGTGCGTGCTCGTCCGTCAGTAGCTCGTCCTCGTAGGCCACGCGGTCGATGATGCCGAGCTCGCGGGCCTGGGCGGCGCTGACGATGCCCTCGTCCATGGCTCGGCGCAGCTCGTCGGCATCGAGCCCGCGGCTGGCGGCCAGCTCGGCGGTGAACTGCCCGACCAGCACCTCGAGCAGCGCCTCGACCTGCTCGCGGTGCGCCTCGCTCATGCGCTGGCGAATCAGCTCATCGTAGGCGCTCTTGTACTCGCCCGAGGCGATCTTCTCGAAGCGCACGCCCAGCTTGGCCAGGCCGTCGCGCATGAAAAGCGTCCAAGCCGCCAGGCCGAACAGCTGCAGCTCGGCGCTCTCTGGAGCCGCCACCACGTCCGCAGCCGAGGCCACATAGGTGCTGGTCCAGTCGAGCCGGGCTAGGGAGGCCACCGTCTGCTTGCCAGCGCGGCCCAGCGCCGCGATGCAGCGGCGCAGGGCGTGGGCGGTGGCCATGTCGACGTGCAGCGACTGCACCCGCAGCAGCACGCCTTGTAGCCACGGCGCCGCGCCGAGCGACTCGAGCTGCTCGGCGAGCTCCTCGAGCGAGACCTCGCCGAGGCCCAGCTCAGCGAGCAGCGAGGCTCCCCACAGCGAGTGAGGCCGGGTGCGCGGCGGATAGCTGCCCGAGAGCTCGACCACCACCCACGAGGGGCGGCGGCCGGGAAAGGCGGCCACCGCGTTGCGCGCCCCGGCGCGGAGCCGCTGGACCGCGGTTTGCAGCGTGGCCCGACGGGAGCGATGAGATCGACGCGCCATGGGCTGAGCCGTAGCGCAGCGCGGCGCTGCTGGCGAGGGGGACGCGCGCGCGAGGGCACGGCCGGGCGCCTCCCTCCAAGAATGCGGGCTGGCGCCAACAGTAGGTAGCGACTATGAGGTGCTGGCGGGCTCAAAGCAGGGCCGGCCATGACGCGGAGGACGAACGATGAGCGGCCATTCCAAGTGGGCCACCATCAAGCACAAAAAGGGCGCGGCCGACGCCAAGCGCGGCAAGCTCTTCAGCAAGATCATCAAGGAGATCCAGATCTCCGCGCGCTTGGGGGGCGGCGACCCCAGCGGCAACCCGCGGCTCAGACGAGCGCTGGCCGACGCCAAGGGCGCGGGCATGACCCAGGACACCATCAAGCGCGCCATCCAGCGCGGCACGGGCGAGCTGGAGGGCACCAGCTACGAGGAGATCCTGTACGAGGGCACGGGCCCGGGCGGCACGCTCTTCCTGGTGGCGGTGCTGACCGACAACAAGAACCGGACCGTCGCCGAGCTGCGCAAGCTCTTGGAGCGAAACGGCGGATCGATGGGCTCTAGCGGCAGCTCGCAGTGGGCCTTCGACCGCAAGGGCATCATCACCTCGAGCAAGGAGGCCGTCACCGAGGAGCAGCTCATGGAGGTGGCGGTAGCCGCGGGTGCCGAGGACTACACCGACGAGGGCGCCGAGTGGCAGATCCTGTGCGAGGTGGGCGACATCGACGCCGTGGCGGGCGCGCTCGAGGAGGCCGGAGTAACGATCGGCAGCAGCGAGCTGGGCTATGTGCCCAAGAACAAGAAGCCGCTGAGCGGCCGCGAGGCCGAGAAAGCCCTCAACCTGTTCGAGATGCTCGACGACCACGACGACTGCCAGAACGTCTACGCCGACTTCGACATCTCCGACGAAGAGCTCGCCCGAATCATGGCGAAGGACTAGCGGCGTTCGCCAGCGCCTTTTGAGGCCCCTCGGCTGGCCCTCACCCGTCTTGGGGCCAGCCGAGGGGCCCCAAAGGGTGAGCTATGCTTGCCGCTTGGATTGGTTGACGATGGGGGCTCCGGTCGTCGCTGCGCTCCTCCCTCTGCCCCCAAACCCCCGCGG
>CAYTYV010000293.1:0-8580 GCA_964441055.1 uncultured Polyangiaceae bacterium
GGCCGGCTACGCCGCGGTGCTGGTGCTCATCGTGCTGGCCCTCGGCTTCCGCAAGCCGGCTCACGTGCTGCTCGCCCTGGTGCCCGTGCTCGCGGGCTTCTGCTGGACCCTCGGCCTGATGGGCCTTCTGGGCATCGACTTCAACCTCGCCAACGTGGTGGTCTTGCCGCTCATCCTGGGCATAGGCATCGATGCGGGCGTGCACATGGTCAACCGCTGGCGCCACAGCGCCGCCGAAAACGGCGGAGTCGGCAGGCTTGACACCACCATCCGGGGAACCGGAGCGGCGGTGATCCTCGCCTCGCTCACCACGGCGGTGGGCTTTGCCGCGCTCATGACGGGAGACTACCGTCCGATGAAGAGCATCGGCGGGCTGATGAGCTTGGGGATCGGCTGCTGCCTGGTGGCCAGCCTGCTGGTGCTGCCCGCGCTGCTCTACGCCTTGCGGCGGGCGCGTTGAGAGGAGAAGTGCACCATGTCGGGAATCGGGGCACTGTGGGCCTTTGCAGGCGAGCCCAAAAAGGGCGAGTTCTTCGTCAAGCTGGTCGAGCGGGTGGGCTGGAGCGAGATCGTCCAGATCGCCGGAACGATCCTCATCGCCGTCGTCGCGGCGTGGGCCTTCCAGCGCATCGTACTGCGTCGCTTCGAGCGGCTGGCCAAGCGCACGGACAACGACGTAGACGACCGCCTGGTCTACTTCATGTCGCGCTTCTACAAGGGCCTCATCGCCTTTGCGGCCCTGTTGGTCGTGCTGCGCGTGCTGCGCGTGGAGCTGACCCCGCTGCTGGCTGGCGCGGGCATCGTGGGCATTGCCGTGGCCTACGCCGCCAAGGACATCCTCGGCAACTTGCTTTCGGGGATCTTCCTGCTCATCGACCGACCCATCAAGCATGGCGACCGCATCCGCATCGAGCGCATCGGTCGCGACTGGGGCTCGTGGGGCGACGTGGTGGACGTCGGGCTGCGCACCACCACCGTCAAGAACACCGACGGCGTGCACGTCACCTACCCGAACGCCAAGCTGGCCGAGTCGATCATCCAGAACTTCTCGCCCACCCGTGACCCCGTGCGCTTCCGCGTGCGCGTTTTGGTGGCCTACGAGGCCGACCTGGAGCAGGCCTTGAGCCTCATGGAGGAGGTAGCGCGTCGCGACCCCGTCATCCTGGACGAGCCCGCCCCCGGGGCGGTGGTGCGCTCGCTGGTGAGCCAAAGCGAGGGCCGGCTGTACGACGGCGCGCTGCTCGAGCTGCGCTGCTACGTAAAGGACATCCGCGTGCGCACCCGACAGCGCTCCAAGCTGCTCATCGCCATCAAGAAGGCCTTCGGCGAGCGCGGCATCCGCCTGGCCCAGCCCACGTCCCCGTCGACGACCAAGGCGGACTAGCCCACGCCTGCGCTATCTTGGTGCCTCGTGTCCGATCGACCCGCACCCGCCAATCCGTCAGGCTGGGCCCGACAGGGGCGGCACCCTCCCAGCCTCATGGCGGGCAGCGGCCGCTGGGGCCCCTGGCGAGTGGTCGCCTTGGTAGGTGGCCCGCTGGTCAGCCTGGTGCCGCTGCTGTTGGACTCTTGGTGGGGACTTACGCCGCCCGCATGGCGGCTGTGCGGCGTGGCGGCCTGGATGGTCATCTGGTGGCTGAGCGAAGCCGTTCCCATTCCGGTCACGGCGCTGCTGCCCATACCCGTCATGCCGCTTTACGGCGTGGCCGCGCAGGAACCCGTGGCCAAGAGCTACGCCCATCCGCTCATCTTCTTGTTTCTGGGCGGGTTCTTCATCGCGGGGGCCATGCAGCGCTGGGGGCTGCATCGGCGCGTGGCGCTGCACATCCTGCGGGCCTCGGGCAACAACGCGCGCACGCTCATCGGCGGCTTCATGGTGGCCTGCGCGCTTTTGTCGATGTGGATCTCGAATACCGCCACGGCGGTCATGATGTTCCCGGTTGGCCTGTCCATCATCGAGGTCATCGCCGAAGAGGTGGACGAGCCCTCTGCGCAGCGCTTCGGTATCGCGCTCATGCTCGGCATTGCCTACGGCTGCTCGATCGGCGGCGTGGCCACGCTGATCGGCACGCCGCCCAACACGCTGCTGGCCGCCTTTGTTGCCGATGCCTATGGCGTCGAGCTGAGCTTCGCGGAGTGGATGGCCATCGGGCTGCCCTATTCGTTCGTGCTGCTGCCGCTCGCCTGGCTATGGTTGACCCGCGTGCAGTACCCGGTGGGTGGTTTGCAGCTCCGCGGCGTGACCGCGGAGATCGACGACCGGCTGGACGAGCTGGGCCCCATGACGCGTGGCGAGAAGATCGCCGCTGCGGGCTTTTTGTGCGCGGCGGCGCTGTGGATCACCCGACCGTGGATCGCGCGCGCCACCGGGCTCGCCATCTCCGATGCCTCGGTGGCCATGGCGGTGGGCTTGTGCTTGTTCGTCCTGCCCACCAGCTTGAAGGCAGGGTTGTTCGCGCTCGACTGGCAAACGGCGCGGCAGACGCGCTGGGGCGTGCTGCTGCTCTTCGGCGGCGGCCTGGCGCTGGCCTCGGCCTTCAAGTCGACCGGCCTGTCGGCCGCGGTCGGCCACGCCTTTTCCGGGCTCGCGGGCGTGAACCTCTGGCTGATCGTGGCGATCATGGCCGCCACGGTGCTGATGCTCACCGAGCTGACCTCCAACACGGCAACGACCGCCACGCTGCTGCCCATCATCGGCGCCATTGCCATCGCCTGGGGCCAGAACCCGCTGCTGTTCATGGTCCCCGTGGCCATTGCCGCCTCGGGGGCCTTCATGCTGCCCGTGGCCACCCCGCCGAACGCGGTCGTGTTCGGCTACGGGCCGCTTCGCATCGCGCACATGGTCCGCGCGGGGGTGTTCCTCAACGCGCTGTCCATCGCGGTGGTCGTGGTGCTCGACATGGTGCTGTGCCGCTGGGTCCTCGGCGCCGAGCCGGGCGTGCTACCACCGTGGGCGCGGTGAGAGGGTGTTCCACAGCCTGCTGAGGCTCAACGGGCCTCGGGCGGCAGCCGTCCGAACTTGGCTTGGTAGGCGGCGATGATCACGTCCGCGACGGCCTCGATGGCCACGCCGTCGGTGTTGATCGCCAGGTCGTAAGCGCTGGCATCGGCGATGTCTCGGCCATAGTGCTGACGGACGAAGGTCCGCCGCCCGCGCTCCACCGTGGAGACCTTGCGCTCGGCCTCCCGCGGGCTCAGGCCCATGCGCCGCGCATAGCCCTCGACCCGCGCGGCGTACGGGCTCACCACGCGCACCCGCAGCGCCCGGGCGGGCTCGACGATGAACTGCGCGCCGCGGCCGACCACCACTGCCGCGCCCTGTCGGTCGAGCACGCGCACCACGCGGGCCACCTCGCGGATGTACTCGGCCGTGGTACCGCCCGTGCCGAAGACGATGTTCGCGACGAACTCCTCGATCTTGCTGCGGGTGTTCTCGTCGACCGAGGCGAGCAGGGCCTGCTGGGCGCCCGTGTGCTGGGCAATGGCCGTGACGAGCTCCTGATCCCAGAAGGTGAACCGCAGCCGCTCGGCCACGACTCTGGCCGTGGTTGCGCCGAGTGATCCGAACTCGCGCGAGACCGTCACCAGCGGCCAATGCTGCGGCGGCCCACCCGCCGCGGTCTCGCGCTCCTGCTGCTGACGGGCCCATCGCTGGACCTGCTCTTCGATGAGCGACCGAACGCTTCGCGTTGCTGTAGGCTTCATGTCCCTCCCCACGAGCTAGGCGCCGCATCCCTTCGGGCGGGCCTCGCACGACCCACCCATCGGCGCGATCCTCGATCTCTAGGCTATCGCCCCAGGCGGGCCCCGCGCAAGCGCGGCAAGGGCGGCTGCGACCCTGCTCGCCGATGAGGTTGACGCGCGCCTGCGGTTGCTGGATGAAGGCGCCGTCGTCCCTCCGCGGCGGAGCGACGACGGGCCTCAGCGGACGCGGCCAAAGCGCGGCCGTGCCGAGTGCTGCAGGCGTTTGGAGCAATCATGAGCACGATCCGCATCGAGACGAACCAGGACGACTACACAGGCGGCGAGACGATCGAGGGAAAGGTCATGCTCGAGCTCGACGAGGCCATACCGGTCCGTGGTGTGCGCATTCGGTTCGAGGCCTACGAGCGCGCCCTTTGGTCGCCAGGCCCCGGGCGCGACCAGCGCAACCACGTGGACACCAAGACCCTGTTCGACGAGGAGAAGACCCTCTTCGGCGAGCCCGCTCTTCCACTGGGCGCGCTCGTCAAGGATGCCCTCAAAGGCATCTTCTCCCGCGACCATTTCGAGGTCCTCAAGGCCGGATCCCACTCGTACCCCTTCTCCTTCGAGCTGCCGCAGAGCCTGCCAGGGGACTATGAATCGCCAGGCGGCTCGGCCATCCGCTACGAGCTCTCGGCCTACCTGGACATCCCGCTGAGGGTGGACATCTCGGCCACCAAGCGCTTGACGGTATACGAGCCCACCGACGCCGAGGCCTCCAAGCCGAGCGCGGCCGACAACCAGAAGTCGTTCCTGTTCGAGTCGGACGCACCGCTGGAGCTCGGCGTGGCCCTGGACCGCAGCGACTTCTTTCCCGGTGACGCGGCCCACTGCAGGCTGACCATCACCAATCCGTCATCGAAGAGCATCGACGCCATCGGCGTGTTCGTTCGCCAGATCGAGGACCTGGCCGCCGAGGACCTGCCGCACATCAACCACTACGACATCCCGGTGGCCGAGATCGCCGACCCGAAGGTGCCCCGCGGCGAGACGGTGACCCTCGACGTCGACTTCGAGCTGCCCAAACACCCGTACGCGACGGTCTCCCAAGGCACCTTGGTCAAGGTCCGCTACGAGCTGCTCGTCAACCTGAACATCCCCTGGGCCCGCGATCTCGAGGTCGGCGTGCCCATCGTGCTGCACGAAAAGCCCGGCAAGCCCAGCGGCCGCTGAGGGCGCGTGCGGTCGGCTACGCCCCCGACGGGTCAGCGCCCCCGAGCGAGGCGATGTCTCGATCGATCTTGGCGCGGTGGCGGCGAACGGCTGCGGGGTCGGCCATGATCATGTCGAGCTGGCGCGTGTGCATCAGCAGGTAGCCCATCACCCTGACCCGCTCGGCCATGGCCTGCGCGCTCAGGTGGGTCAAGCGGGCCAAGGCGGTGTCCTCGTGGATCTCCACGGAAAAACCGTGGTCCCCGAGTAGCTCGCCGATGAAGCGCACCCTAGCGATGCGCCGCTCCAGATCGGCCGCTCCGCCCTTGAACATGAAGCGGAGGTAGTTCTCGGTGGTGCGCTCGCCCATCAGGGTCTCGACCGTGGTGAAATGGAAGCCGAAGCGAGACTGCAGGTTCATGAAGTCGCGGGCGATCATGAAGTAGTTGCGGTTGCCGTAGGGCTTGCGGAAGGGCGTGGACAGCGCGGGGTTGGCGGTCGCCTCGAACAGGACCGAGGCGAGCCCGCGCCCGCTCATGGCCGGAGGGCCGTCCCAGGCAATGGCGGTCATGCCCTCCCAGAGGGCGTGCATGGGCCCGCAGGCGATGTCCTCGAGGGTCACGTACTTGCCCTCCACCTCGCGGTGAAAGCCGTCGTCCAGATTGAGCACCCACCACTGCATCGGTACGTTGTGGTGCAGCTGCTTGGAGGCCCGCTCGGGGAAGTCGTGGTCCTTGCCGAAGCGGAACATCTCGCGCACCGACCTCTCGTGGCAGAAGCGGGTGATGTCGTGCAGACTCTGGCAGCGCTCGGCGCGAAAGTCCGGCGAGTCCGGATCGAGCAGGCCTAGCGGCGTGACGTGCCGAAGAAGCTCGGTCAGGCTGCGGTGCACGGGGCTGCCGTGCATCAAGCTCGGCTCGGGGCGGGCCTCGCGGGACAGAAGCTCGTCAACGACGCCCGCATAGATGGCGCGGCCCTCGGCGTGCAGGGTGATCGTTTGGCCCTGCTCGAGCCCGGCTGCGTGTGGGCCGAGGCCGAACAGGGCGGGACGGCCGTACTCGCGCGCCACCGTGGCCAGGTGACCAGCGACATCCCCGTGGACGGCCACCACGGCAGCCGCGCGGCCGAGCAGGACCGCCCAGCGCGGAGCCGGATCCTCCACGGCGAGCACGGCGCCGTCGGGGAAGGTCAGGGCGTCGGCCTCGCGGCGAACCCAGTGCACTGCTCCCGAGGCCACGCCACTGCTGGCGACAACCCCCGCTCGGAGCAGCGGCTCGGCGTCGACGGCTGCCGCGGAGCGCTCGGTGGCTGGCAGCTCGGCGCGCCGTAGCGGGCGGCTCTGCAGGACGACGAGCCTACCTTTGCGATCGATGGCCCACTCGACGTCCTGGGCCGAGCCATAGTGATCCTCGAGCTGCAGCGCGGCTCGCGCGACGGCGGTGATCTGCGCGTCGTCCAGCGATGGCTGCTCGGCGCGCTCGGCCTCCACTTGCTGTCGGGCGACGCCCTCGGCGGACTGCGCGGTCACGCGGGCTTGCTTGTGGGCGATGCTGCGTTCGACGACCTTGCCGGGCTCCGAGCGCGCCACGGCAAAGCGGTCGGCCGAGGTGCTGCCATCCACCACGGCCTTGGGCAATCCCCAGGTGGCGCTGATGTGGACCCTGTCGTCACCGCCGCCCAGCACGCCGCGGCTGTAGGCTACCCCTCCAGCGCTCGCCTCGACCATGGCCAGACAGCCCACGGCCATGGGCAGATCGCGGTCGCGCAGGCCGCGATGCAATCGGTACTGGATGGCCTGAGGCGAGTACTTGGAGGCGACCACCTCGCGGTACGCCGCCAGCAGGTCCTCGCGGCCCACGTTGAGCACCGAGCTGTACTGGCCCGCAAAAGACTGCCCGCCCGCGTCCTCGGCCACGGCGCTCGATCGCATGGCCACGTGGATCCCAGGCTCGGTCTGCTGCTCCAGGCGTTCGTAGGCCTCGTAGATGGCTTGGGCTACGTCGGTAGGGACCTCGGCGGCCACGATGCGTTGGCGGATCTGCGAGGACAGCGCGTAGAGCTGGTCGATCCGCTCCCGCTCCAGCGTCTGGACCAGCCTGGCGATCTCGGCATCGAGGTCGTTGTGCTCGATGAAGCGGCGGTAGGCCGCGGTGGTCACCGAAAAGCCCGGAGGGACGGACAGACCCAGGCGATTGTGGATCTCGCCGAGGTTGGCCATCTTGCCGCCGACCTGGCCTACGCAGTCCCGATCGAGCTCGCCTAGCGGCACGACGAGGCGGTCGTCGTCAACCGACGGCGGCCGCTCGAGCAGCGCGTTCATGGCGTCCTGGATCGCCATGAACCGATCGCCGAGGGCGCCGTATTTTTCGGGCGCCAGTCGGTCCAGGTGCTGGACCATGCGATAGACGTTGACCAGCAGGGCGGTGGCGCGCGCCTGGACGAAGGCCATGGAGAAGACCTGCTCGCCCTCCTGGGCGACCTCCAACTCGGTCATCAGGCCCATGGCCTTGTGGTTGGCGGCCAGAAGCAGCTTGAAGTCGTGGTAGCGCGTGCGAAACAGGTTGCGAAGCCGCTCGGCCTCCTGCTCCGAGAGCGGCTCGCGACCGCGGGAAAGCCAACCGAAGAGCTTCTCGTAGAGGCTTTTCAACGGCCCTCCGGCTTGTCCTCGAGCTCACCTCCGCCCGCCAGATCTCGCTCGCGCTCCACCAGCGCCTTGCGACGCGCGGCATCCTCGATCTTGTGGACGAGCTCTTCCAAGACGGCCGGCTTGAGGACATAGTCGAAGGCCCCGCGCTCGAGGCTGGCGATGGAGGCCTCGAGCGATGCGTGGCCCGTGTGGAGAATGACCTCGACCAGCGGGTGAGCCCGCTTGATCGGCCCGAGCGCGGTAAGCCCGTCCATCTCGGGCATCTTCACGTCGAGCAGCACCACGTCCACGGCACTGGTCGACAGCGTGGCCAGCGCCTCGGCGGCGCTCGGGGCAGTGGCGATCTGGAACCCGCGCTTGCGCAGCCGCTTGGACAGCGTGTCCAGATACGCGGGCTCGTCATCGACCAGGAGTACGGAGATCATGGCTGGGCCGGGGTGCGGCGGACAGCGGCCCGGCCCCCCAATTGACCGACGAACACATCGGGGCTGCCGAGCGGCACCGCCGCCCCTATTCGAGTCAGGGCAGCAGGCCCGGGCTGCCGACGTCTCCCCCGCTCTCGACCGCGTTGGCGACGCCGTCGACGCTCAGCGCCCAGTTACTGCCGATGGTGGGATCCAGGCTGAGGTTCGTCAGGTAGATCGAGGCCGAGTCGTCGTCGACCGGCCACGGATCCGCGTCGTCGAAGTCGAGGTCCACGATCGTGTTCGCGTGCGTTTGGTGATTGCCGTCGTAGGCGGCGAAGCTCACCCACAGGCCGATGCGATCGCCGCCGTTGTTGAGCGCGAGCTTGTTCCAACCGGTGACCGCGATGAGGTTCGTCGCGTCGGACCAGGCGGTCTGGAAATCCCCGGCCGTCACGTCATCGACGTTGAACAGCACGGCGGTTGAGGAAGGCCCAATGCTGCCCGCAGCGATGTTGGCCGCGGTGTGCGCGGAGTTGTTGTTGTCGTCGAGCACCCAGCCAGCCAGATTGATCGTCACCGAGGTCCCGTTGTAGAGCTCGACCCACTCCCAGTTATCTTCGGCTCTGGCCG
>CAYTYV010000294.1:0-8568 GCA_964441055.1 uncultured Polyangiaceae bacterium
CGGGTATACAACCTCGGCAGCAGCACCATCGGGCAGCTGTCCCTTTCGCCTTCCGGCGACTACGCCGAGCTGTTCGGCCGACGGCTTGCCCAAGAGCGGCTCGGCCTGGTCGGCTCGGCCGCGCTGCCGGAGCTGGGCGGGATCCGCGGCGGCTTCGTCTACGACGTCTACGCTCAACGGGTCAGCCGCGCGTTCGGCGGCCTCGACGGCTACGTCTCCGAGCGGCTGACCGTGGGCGCCGATGTGGACTACTACGTCCCCACCTTTGACGGCGACTCCATCTGGAACTGGTTCACGCACAACCCGAACACCACCCTGCTCGGTCGAGCGAGCCTGCGGCTGCTCGATCGCCTCGCTCTGCGCGCGTCCGCAGGCGTGCGGCTGTGGACGACCGAAGGCGATCCGGAGGGCTTCGCCTACGAGCAGTGCGCCTACAGCTACCCCGACGCGATCGAGGACTGCCTGTGGCTGGGCGCGGACCCCACCGTCTCGGCCACGGGCGCCTTTGCCCGAAGTGAGGAAAGCCGCCAGCTCGACTACGCGCCGGATCTGCTGGCGCGGGCGGGTGCGGGCTACGGCTGGGCCACGGGCCGCGCGGATCTCAGGGGCTCGGTGCAGGCGAGCGTGGGCGCCGAGCAGGAGCGTCGCGGGCACCAGGGCGGGGCCGAGCTCTCGGCCCGCCAGGCGCTGGAGGGCGGCCGGCTCTGGCTGGGTGGCGCGGTGTCGGCCTACGACTGGGCCGACCCGTTGCGACCCGCGCGCGACGCCACCACCTTCAGCTACCGGCTGGCGCCCGAGTACGCGCCCACCGGATTCGCCCGCCTGCGGCTGGAATGGGAGCACGCCATGAACCGGCTGGTAGGCCAGCGCTTCCGGGTGATCGGCGTCCTGCGCATGGCGGTGATGCGATGAGCCTTGTTCGTCTACTCGTCTTGCAGCGGTGGGCCACGCCAGCCTGCCTCGGCGCCTGCGTCCTGGCCGCGCTGACGGCGCTGGTGGGCGGATCGGGCGCCGCGGCCGAGGCCCCCCAAGGCCCTGCACCCGACGGCGCCAGCGTTCCAGCAAGCTGGTTGCCTCCTGGCGCCAACGCGAGCCCGCTACCGAGCGAGCAGATCTTTCCGCCGCAGTCGCTGCCCATCCGCTTCGATCACCGCCTGCACCTGCGCCCACCGCCGCCGCAGTCGCAACGGCCCACGCTGACGTGCACGAGCTGCCATCGAGGGGCGCGCTGGAGCGACTCGGCGGCCGATCGCCTGCTGCCCAATCCGTCCCAGAGCTGCGACCGCTGTCACGACGTCGACCACGGCTCACTCGACCGGGCGGGGGTGCCAGTCGAGGGCCCTGGCGCGTGCGATGTGTGCCACCTGGGGCTGGACGCCAAGGGCGGGGGAACGCTGAGGCGGGTTGTCCTGCCCACCGCCAACCTGCGATTCTCCCACCGCAAGCACGCCGTCCGCCGCATCGGCTGCGCGCACTGTCACGGCTCGGTGGACCGCCTGGGCCTGGCCCGACGCGCGCAGCTTCCGCGGATGGCGGGCTGCCTCGTCTGTCACTCCAAGACCGGGCCCGCCCGAGGCGAGGCGCGGGGCCAGTGCAGCACCTGCCATCTGCAACAGCCGAATGGACGGCTGCGCACGCGCTTTGATTCTGGAGAGCTGACCCCACCTCGCTGGCTGCACGGTGCCAGCCACGAGCTCGGCTGGCTCCAGCGGCATAAGCCCGTAGCCGCCGCCAACAGCGCGATGTGCAGCCAGTGTCACTCCGAGCAGAGCTGCATCGACTGCCACGACGGACGCTTGCGGCCCCGACGACTGCATCCCAGCGATTGGCTGTCCATGCACGCCCAAGCGTCCCGCCAGGACAGCCCCCGGAGCACGAGCTGCCACGAGCTACAGAGCTTCTGCGGTAGCTGTCACCGCAGGCTGGGCATCGCGCGAGACGTCGGCAGCACTGCGCGCCAGACCGGCCGCCGCTTCCACCCCCCGAGCCGCACGTGGGCGACCGGACCGCGCACCGCGGGCCACCACGCCTGGGAGGCCATGCGCAACCTGAACGCTTGTGTGGGATGCCACAGCGAGCGGGATTGCGCTACCTGCCATGCTACCAAAGGCCTGCGGGGCGGCGCGGGGGTCAATCCTCATCCGCTGGGATTCGCCTCCCGCTGCGCCCCCGCGTTTCGCCGCAACGCGCGACCCTGTCTGGTGTGCCACGACAGCCGCGATCCCCTACTGAGCGCCTGCCAATGAATCCGCTGTGCTGGCCACTATTGTGCTTGCCCATCCAGGGCCTCGGTTACTATAGCGTTGAAGGTCCATGGTGGAGGGACGCACAGCGTGAAAGAGCTCATCCGGTACCTTATCGACAACATGTACTTGGACTTCCAAGGGGAGATCACGCTGGAGACGGTTCGTGGCTTTCTACGGGAAGACGACAGCCGCGAGGCGCGCAAGCTGCTGGGCAAGCTCATCGAGGACAAGGGCGTGGACGAGATGCTGCTGATCCTGGCGGACTGCTTGAAGGAGTACCTGACCACGGGCGTCAACGACAAGGTCGTCGCCGAGCAGCTCTCGCTGTACGCCGACAGTTGACGTCGGGCGGCATCGGCGCCGCGGTGCTGGGGGCCTGCCTGGTTGCGCTGCCGGGCTGCGACATCGAGGTGCCCGCTCCCTCGCCTGGCCTGGGCACGTCTACGCTCGTGCCCCTTCGGCTGGTGGAGGCCACGACTACGGTGGCCTACGCCGACGGGGGACGGCCCGTGCACGGGGTGCTGGACGAGCAGAGCCTCACCCAAGGGGTCCGCCAGAGTGCGAGCTTCACGCTGGCCTTCGACCGCTTCCTTTTGCCCGAGGTGATCATCCGACAGGCCATCTGCCTGCGGGCCTCGGTCGAGTCCGTGGACACGCTCGCCGAGTGTACCGGTCCTAGCCAGCACTTCACCGAGCCGGCCTACGATCCGCTCGCTCGAACGGTGACCTTCAGGCTGCGACCGGGCACCGCGCTCGAGGCGAGCACCGTCTATCGCCTCACCGTCTTTCAGCCGGTCGACGGCAACGACGACCGTCGCTTTGGATTCCGAGCCTTCGACCGCGCCCCGCTGGACCGCAAGTACGCCCTCACCTTCCAGACGGCACCGCCCGGGGACGACGCCCACGAGGAGCCCTCCCCGAGTCTAGAGCGCTACTGCCAGGCCATCGATTGCGTGGCCGACTGCAGGGCAAACCCGGCGAACGCGGGCGATCCCGCGGCCGAGCAGACCTGCATCCAGACCCACTGCAGCTGCCTCGACGAGGCGTGCTTCAACGACGGCTGGGTGGTCGCCGAAGGAGCTGGCGTGCTCGCCTCGGCCTGCACCTCGTCGGGTTGCCATGGCGGGGCCTCGGCGGGCGGCGCTGCGGCCGAGATGGCCGCCATGGGGCTCGACCTCAGCAGCCCCGAGGCCATCGAGCAGACGGCGCTCGGGCAGGTCGCCCACCAAACCGAGGCGGGCGAGAGCGCCGCCATTGCCGAGACGAGCCCCGTCCGCTTCGGCCGATCGATGCCCGTGCTCGGACCGTTCAACCCCGGCCAGAGCTACCTGCTGTACAAGCTGGCCATCAATCCGCTCAACTACCCACTCGGCGACGCTCGCTTCGAGCCTGAGCTCGCGGCCGAGGTAGAGCGACTGCGCGACGCGGTCGTCGTCGGCCTGCCCATGCCGCCGCTAGGCTCGCTCGTCGACCGCGACAGCGATCCGAGCGGCGAGCTGTCTTGGGAACGCGCACAGCTGCTCAGCTCGTGGATTGCCCACGGGGCGCCGCTACGCTGCGAGTAGCGCCTCGGGCGACGAGCTCGGCCAGCTCGGGGAAGGGCAAGGCCACGGGGCAGACGGCGACCTTGGCGCGCAGCACCTCTGGCGGCACATGGGAGAGGGCAGCGTCAGCCGCGTCGAAGTCGGGCATGCTGCGGCACGATGCCAGCACCAGGCGCATGAGCCCGGGGTAGGCTCCCGCCGAGGCCGCCATGCGCTGTCCCTCGCCGATGTCGCAACGGCCGCATCCGATGCAACCCGAGACCCGCGGCAGCACACGCCGATCCTCAGCGCGTAGCGCGCCCAGCCCGTCGCCGCGGTAGTTTTCCTGGAATGCTCGCCAGCCCGAAGACCTGCGAAACACGCGTCGCAGCACCACCTTGACCAGCGACCAGGCCAGCAGCACAAGGCCGAGCGCACGAGACCACATTTGGCTCATCCCAGCCCGGGCTCGGCCCGCTCGTGCCGACCTGCCAGGGCTCGCGGACAAGCGTAACAGATACGTATCGCTGTTACGCTGTTGCGCTGACCGATACGCCGAAGACGCCGAGGTGCCCATCGAATTTATTGGAGATTTTGTGTCGACGCACGCCGTCGGGCCGGCTGTGGCTTGGCATGTCCCCTGCTTTGGATCGCAGCTATGCAACACTACCGACCTGCGGCGCTGTCTCGTCAGCAGGAGCTCGAGCTGCTCGAAGGGCTCATCGCGGGCAGCGAAGAGGCGTGGCGGCACTTCCGACAACAGTACGACCGGCTGATCTTTCGGTGCGTGCGCCGCGCTACCTATCGCTTCTCCGCCATCATCCGACGCGAGGACGAGCACGAGATCTACGCCAACCTGATGCTCCAGCTCTTGGCCCACAACAAGCGCAAGCTCAGGATGTTCGAGGCCGGCCGCGGCTGCAAGCTCAGCACCTGGCTGGGCCTGCTGGCCAGCCACGCCGCCTACGACTACCTCCGGTCGCTGCGGCGCGAGCTGCCGCGGGTACCGCTCAGCGAGGCCGAGGTGCCGCACTGTGACGGCACCTCGCCTTTCGAGCAGGTCCAGCACGCCCAGCGCCGCCGGGTGATGGCCGGCTGGCTCGCCCACCTCTCGGCCAAGGACCAGCAGTTCGTGGCGCTGTACTTCAATCGCGGCCTGTCGCCCGAGGACGTGGCCAACGCCATGAACATCAGCGTCAAGACCGTCTACTCCAAGCGCCACAAGATCCAGAGCCGCCTCGAGGCGGTGGCCTCGGCCGAGCGGCTCGCGGCCTAGCAGGGCGTTGCCAAACACCCTGCTACCCTTCGAGAGAGGTGCCTACCGAAATTCGAGTTGCTGAATTTCGCACACGCCGCCTCGCGGTTCTTCTCGCTAGCGGCCCCATCGGGCGCCAACTCGCGCTATGCTCCTCGGTGAAAGGAGACAGCGTGCCCAGACGTCCCGGAACCCTACTCGCCTCGCTGGCGGCAGTGGCCGCCGCGGTTTCGTGCGGCTGCGAGGGCGGCAGCGGAGACTCCCCGTCCGAGCCCGTAGCCGACCCCTACGGCCAGGGCCAGCGCCTGCACGAGCTGCTCGGGCCGGCCACCGAGTGGGTCGACTTGAACAACGAGCAGAGCGAGGGCTGTGCCAACGTCCCCCGAGACCGCAACATCTACGTGACCGGCCTGACCGTCACGGCCGTCGACCGCTACGACGAGATCGACGAGGGGCAGGTCGGCAACATCTACGCCCAGGACACGATGGCCGATCCCGTGCCCTACTCGGGCATCACGATCTACGCGCCCGCGTTCAGCCCGCCGGATCTGCGCGTCATCGAGTCCGACGTGATGGACCTGTACGGCGTGCTCACCGAGTTTCCCGGCCCCTCGGCCTACCTCTTCGAGTATTGCCGAACCCTTCCCGAGGTGGGCGGCGCCATGGAGTTTCGCTTCGACGGCGCCGAGCAGTCCGCCACCCTCATCGATGTCGGTGATCTGGGTACCTACGAAGGCGCCCGCCAGTGGCTGGGCATGCTCGTGACGCTCACGGACGTCGAGCTGCTCGCCGACCCGAGGCGGGATAGCAAAGGCCGCTACACGGTCCAGCTCGAGGCTGGTGCCGCCAGCGGCCCGGACATTCCGGTCATCGCCAACGAGCTGTTCGATCTCGAGACCGCCGACCAGGAGCTCAACATGCACGCAGGCATGAAGCTGTCGTCGGTCACCGGAATCGTGACCTTCTTCTTCAACGTGCACATCTCTCCTCGCTCTGCCGAGGATATCGAGCCCTAACCCCGCTCTGGCATGACGCGTAGGCTGGTGGCTCCACCCGGCGGCAAGCCGCGGACACGGCGGGCTCTGGGTGCGATCGGCGGCTTGCTCTTGCTCGGCACCACCGCGGGCTGCCCGCAACCGAGCCCGTCCGTCCGCTCTGGCCTCGCCAGCTTGACCCCGCCGTCGACGCAGGGGCTGGCCCGCATCGACGTGCGCCAGCTCGAGTCCCGACCGCCCTTGACCATCGTGACCCGAGAGGGCGACCCGCAACCGGCCGTGGCCGTGGCCGTGGCGACGGGCCTCGAACCGGTCGCCACCCTGGCCCTGGCCACGCTCGTCGAACATCGGCTGAGCGCGGCCGGCCAGCGCGTCGAGCTCAGCGTGGACCGCACCGCGTTTCGCATCGCCTTCGCCGTATCGGAGCAGCCGGCCATCGAGCGATTCCTGACCGCGCTCAGCAGAGCGTGCACGCGAGCCGTGGGGGCGGACGACGGCCCCGCGCTAGAGCGAGCTGGAGCTCGGGTGCGGTCGCTGCAGCACCGTCCGCTCGAGGGCCCCGCTCTGGAGCCCATCGCGGACTGTGCCGACCGGCTGACGCTCTCGGCCGAGGACGCGCGAAAGGCCCTTCGGCGCGCGGCCGTCAGCGCCAAGCGCGTGGAAGAGTGGCGCGTTCGGGGCTTGGCCGCCGAGCGCATGGCGATCGCGGTCGTGGGAACGGAGGCGGCCGGGCAAGCGACCCTGACCGCTCTGGAGCGCACCGCGACCTGGCCGCACGGGCCGGCTGCCAGCGCGCCCTGGCCAACGCGCGATCGGCACGGGGTCTATGCCTCGCGAAGCGTGCCCGCGGGCACCGACCGGCTCCACATCGCGCTGCGGCTCGCCGATTCTCAACGCGCCGTGAGCGCGGTCGAGCAGTTGCGGCCCGTGCCCTCACCGCTTTCGGCCAAGCTAGCCACGCTGCCGCGGCCCTGGCGGCTGCAGGAGCTGTCCGCGGCGGCGCGGCCCGGGGGCGGATGCATCGAGGCCGTCCTGCACGCCTCCGTTGACGCCGATCTCGTCGCGACAAAACGCGCCCGCACGGCAGCGCGCGCCGCGGCCGTGGTGCGGACCGAGATCGCGCGGCTGCTCGAGCGGCCCGCCGACCCCTACAAGGTGGCGGGGCAGGCGCTGACGGCTGGCGACGCGCGTGCAGCGGCAGCTCGGGCCGCGTGGTGGTCCATCAGCCTCTCGTCGAAGTCCGAGCTGCCCCTGCGCGTGGCGTCCGCCCTCGGGGTGGCTGCCGAAGACGACGCGGCCGATCCGGCGGCCCTCGACGAGCTGCGCCAGGGCTATGAACGCGCCGCGACCGCGCGGGCTGTACCGTCGGCGGCGCAGCCCATCGCGGAGCGTCGCCTGGCGGTGGAGCAAGGCCAGGGCGAGCTGTGGCTGCTGCTCGGCAGCCCCTGCGTTCTGGCCCACGAGGGCGCGGTGGATGCGGGCATCTCGGCTCTAGCTGTCGCGGTAGCGAGCGCATCGGCCCCGCCTGAGCCCGACGTGATGGTGGAGCCGTGGATCGCGCCCGATGGCGTGGGCCTGGTCGCGCACGCCGCGCTGCAAGGCCTCGACGACACGCCCGCCGAGCTCGCCCGTCGCGTCGGCCGAGCGGCGGGCCGCGTGCTGGCCGCGGGCACCACCGCGCCCGCGGGCTTCGTCCGCGCCCAGCAGAGCCTGCTGCGCTTGCTCGAGCAGGGCCCCAACGCGCATTTCCAGAAGCTCGCCGTGGTAGCGGTCCCCAACCACCCGAGCTGGCTGGCGCCCTTCGGGCTGGCCGACCGCGTGGCCAGCCTGAACGCGCAGACCAGCAGCCGCCATTGGCGGCGGCTATTGCGCTCGCCGCTGAGGCTGGCAGTGATCGCCAACGTCGACGCCGAGCAAGCTCGACTGGCTGCCGAGGAGCTGGACCGCTGGCTGCTGCCCGAGGCTCGCGGGGCGGCCTGTCGCGAGACCGCTCAGGCCGAAGGGCCCGAGGCCGGGGTCCATCGCATCCGGCCCGCAGTCGACCAGCCCGGCCGTTTGCTGCTCGGCGTGCTCATGCCCCAGAGCCGCGAGGCCGATGCGCAAATGGCCAGACTGCTGGCGGCTGCGCTGGACGGGCCCGATGGTCTGCTGGCCCGGGAGCTGGCGGTCGACGGCCTAGCCCGCTCGTGGTCCGCTCGCGTGGTGGGCGGACGTCGCCGTCTCGCCGTGCTGGTCGAGACGACCGCGGCGCCAGGCGACTTGGCGGCGCTCCAGGACCGGCTGCTCAAGCTGCTCGAGACGCTGCGCAAAACAGGCCGCGCACACCGCGCGCTCGCCGTGCGCGCGGCCCAGCGTCGCTGGCACGAGCGAATGGCTCAGCCGCGCGCTCGCCTGGTCACACTGTGGCTCGACGGCCGCACCGACGCGCCGATCTCATGGCCGACCGCTGCGACCTGGCAGCCGTGGCTGGCCAGCGCGCTCGACCCGGCCAACATCGTGCTGGTCGTCGACCAGCTCCCCGACGAGCCTTAGCGGCGTTCGCCAGCCCC
>CAYTYV010000295.1:0-8557 GCA_964441055.1 uncultured Polyangiaceae bacterium
CCCTCACCTGTCTTGGGGCCAGTCGATGGTCCCCAAGGGGCTGGCGAACGCCGCTGCCTCTTGGGGCGGCTGCCGTCCTGGGCTAGCGTGGACGCTGAGGAGCGCATCATGGGCACGGGGATCTTCAATCTAGTCGTGGGCCTGCTGGCGCTGGGCGCTGGGCTGAGCGGCAAGTTCACCTTTGTTGGGACCAACAGCTCGACCGTGCTGGTGGTCATCGGCGCCATCATCGCCGCGCTGGGCGTCTATCAGATCGCCCGCTCGTGGCGCTGAGCCGTCACGAGAGCAACCGATGAGCACGATCTGGCGGTCGCTGCCCTTTCCCAAGTGGCTGCTGCTGCTGGTGCCGGTCACCATGGGCCTGCACTACACGCACGCCACGACCCCCCTCATCGAGTTCTGCTTGGCGGGCGGGGCCATCCTCGGGCTGGTGGTGGTCATCGGCACGGCTACCGAGGAGGTGGCCATGCGCATCGGCCCGGTCTGGGGCGGGCTGCTCAACGCCACCTTCGGCAACGTTACCGAGCTCATCATCGCCCTGCTCGCCCTGCACAAGGGCGCCTACGAGGTGGTACGCGCCTCGATTACCGGCTCGATTCTGGGCAACCTCTTGCTGCTGCTGGGGCTGGCCATGTTGGCGGGTGGCATCAAGCACTCCACCCAGAGATTCTCCCGAACGGGGGCGACGGCGTCGGTGCAGATGCTGGCGGTGGCCCTGTTCGCGCTGGTCATTCCCTCCGTGACGGTCCACTTCCACGCTTTCGACCCAGGGCTCACCGAGCAGACGGCGGCGGGCATGGCCGAGAAGCTGTCCATCGCCGTCGCCGTCATCCTGCTGCTCTGCTACGCGCTCAATCTGGTCTTCTCGCTGTGGACGCATCGGTTCACTTTCCGCACCGAAGAAGGCCACGCCGAAGAGCCCACCTGGTCGCTGCGGTCTGCCGTGATCGTGCTCACCCTGACGGTGGTGACCGTGGCGCTTACCAGCGAGATCTTCGTCGACTCGCTCGACCGCATGGTCCACGAGAGCCACGTTCCGGTTTCCCAGATGTTCCTCGGCGTGGTCGTGGTGGCGGTGGTGGGCAATGCGGCCGAGGGATCGGTGGCCGTGCTGGCGGCCATGAAGAACAAGATGGAGCTCGCCTTCCAGGTGGCCATGTCCTCGGCGATTCAGATCGCCCTGATGGTGGCGCCCGTCATCGTTATCGCCAGCTACCTGTTCGCCGCGCAGCCAATGCTGCTGGCCTTCAATCCCTTCGAGCTGCTGGCCTTGTGGGCGGGCGTGCTGATCAGCGCCTTTGCCCTGAACGACGGCGAGTCGAACTGGTTCGAGGGCGCGATGATGGTGCTAGTATATATCGCCTTCGCCTGCGTCTTCTGGTTCCATCCGTAGCCGGATGATTCACTGCGCCTGTTGGCGCGGCGCGTTGCGCTCGTCGTCCCAATAGGGGGAGATCTTGCGCAGCGAAGCTACGATGCCCGGGACGACCTCGATGATGCGGTCGACGTCCTCGTCGGTGTTGTAGCGGCTGAGGCTGAAGCGGACCGAGCCGTGCGCGGCGGTGTGCGGGACGTTCATCGCCATGAGCACGTGGGAGGGCTCGAGCGAGCCCGAGGTGCAGGCCGAGCCGCTCGAGGCGCAGATCCCATGGGCATCGAGCTCGAACAGGATGCTCTCGCCCTCGATGTAGTGAAAGGAGGCGTTGAGCGTGTTGGGAAGCCGCGGGGCTCCCTGGCCATTGACGCGGCTATGGGCAATGCGGCCCACGAGCTCGCGCTCGAGCCGGTCGCGCATCGCCTCGACGCGGCGCTCGTCCTCGGCATGCTCCCGGGCGAGCTCGCAGGCTTTGGCCATGGCGGCGATGCCCGCCACGTTCTCGGTGCCCGCGCGCCGTCCCCGCTCCTGATGGCCGCCGACCATGAAGGTGGCAACCGGGGCGCCGCGGCGGGCGAACAGCGCGCCCACGCCCTTGGGGGCATGCAGCTTGTGCGCTGAAAACGACAGTAGATCGACGTGACGGAATCGCTGGGTCAAGTCGATGGAGAGCTTGCCCACCGTCTGGGTGGCGTCGGTGTGAAAGACGATAGACGGATCGGTTTCCTTGGTAATGCGCGCCAGCTCGTCGACCGGAAACAGCACGCCGGTCTCGTTGTTGCCGTGCATGATGGAGACGATAAGGGTGTCCTCGCGCAGCGTGCGCACGAAGTCGGCCACGTCGAGCTGGCCGCTCTCGTCCACGGGCAGAAAGTCCACCTCGTAGCCCTCGCGCTCCATGGCCTTGGCGACCTCGAGCACGGCTGGATGCTCGACCGCCGTGGTGATGATGTGCCTTCGAGCGGGGTTGGCCCGAGCGGCGCCGCGCAGCGCGTTGTTGTTGCTCTCGGTACCGCAGGAGGTGAAGATGATCTCCTCGGGGGCGACGCCGCCGAACAGCTCGGCAATGGTTTGGCGAGCGGCGTCCAAGGCATTCGACGGTCCGCGGGCCCGCTCGTACATCGAGCTCGGATTGAAGTACTCGTCGGTGAGGTACGGAACCATCGCCTGGTAGACTTCCGGGGCGATGGCGGTCGTGGCGTTGTTGTCGACGTAGATGGTGCGCATCGAAGGTGTCATTTTGCCGCGCTAGACTTGGATCACGCGGATCTGCTCGTCGACCTGGTCCTTGAGCGATCGCTCGACCAACAGCTTGATGGTCTGCGTCGCCCCCACACAGCTCGCACAAGCCCCGGCCAGCTTGACGTAGACGGTCTTGTTCTTGATGTCGATGAGCTCCAGATCGCCGCCGTCCTTGTGCAGCATGGGCCTGACGTACTGGTCGAGCTTGCGCTCCACCCGCTTGCCGAACTGGTAGGGCGAGAGCGAGTCGGGCTTGGGCGAGGGCCTGCCGCCGAACACGTCTACGTCCTGCACCACCCCCTGCGGGGAGACGTTCACGCCAGCGCCCAACGGAGGCGGCGGAATGCTCTGCAGCTGCCAGGCCTCGTTCAGGATGTCCTGCAGGCCGCCCGGTTGGTGGTGGCAGCTCATGCACGCGCCACCCGCCTTGGTCGCCGCGGTGACCTCGGGAATGGACTTCAGCCCCAGCTCCTTGATCTTGCGCTTGAGGTAGGGCTCGGTCAGGCTGAAGCACTTGCACACCAGCCGTCCCTCTTCGGTCTCCTCGGGCAGGATGTCCACGCCCAGGGCCTTGAGGTCGACGCCGCGGTGCTGCGCCCAGTTGAACACTGCCGCGGCCAGGGCTTCGGCGCCCATCACCGAGCAGTGGATCTTCTGGTCGGGCAGGCCGTCGAGGTAATCGACGATGTCGGCGTTGGTGACCTCGAGCGCCTTGATGGGCGTGTAGCGACGCTCCTCGATGATGGCGCACAGGGCCTCGGAGGCGGCAATGGCCGAGGTGCAGCCAAAGGTCAGGTACTTAGCCTCGGTGATGACGTCCTTGGTGGGATCGGCGGGGTGACGGTCCACCTTGAAGGTGAAGCGCAGGGCGTCGCCGCAGGCGATGGAGCCGTGCTCGCCGATGCCGTCGGGCTCGGTCACCTCGCCCAGGTGGGTGCCCGGCTTGCCCTGCACGGCGTCCATGAAGAGCTGCTTGGTCTTGTCGCTGTAGTTCCAGGCCATGGTCATACCTCGGGCGACTGAGCGATGGCGTTGCCCGCTGGCAATGTGGGGCTGCGATCGGCCTTTGGCAAGGGGCGCATCGGGGGTGCGCTCGAGGGGCCGCGCCGAGCCGTCCATAGCTCTCTCGGCCCGCGAAGGCCAGAGGCTGAGCGTCCGAGTGGGCCGAAATCGCGTCGACCGTTGCGCAGCTATCGCGGCCAGGCGGCGGTCAGGGCCTCGTCGAGTAGCTCGTCGTCGGCTTGAGCGGGCAGGGTCATGTGGAGGCCGGTCGTGCGCGTCATGACCTCGCGTGCGCTCTGTTGGGCCCCGTCGTTGCCCGCCCAGGCGCGGCGGGCGATGCCGTGGTTGACGTCCCAGAACAGCATGGCCGACAGCCGCTGGTCGGCCTCGTCGCTGCCGTCCAGCACCAGGCCGAAGCCGCCATTTGTGACCTCGCCCCAGCCCACGCCGCCGCCGTTGTGCAGGCTCACCCAGCTCGCCCCGCGGAAGGCGTCACCGATGACGTTGTGCACCGCCATGTCGGCGCACTTGCTCGAGCCGTCGTAGATGTCGGCGGTCTCGCGGAAGGGCGAGTCGGTGCCCGAGACGTCGTGGTGATCGCGGCCCAGCACTACCGGAGCCGTGATGCGGCCCTCGCGGATGGCCTGGTTGAAGGCGCGGGCAATGCGGATGCGACCGGTCTCGTGGGCGTAGAGAATGCGCGCCTGCGAGCCCACCACGAGCTGGTGCGCGTCGGCCTCGCGCACCCAGCGCGCGTTGTCGAGAAGCTGCTGCTTGGTCTGGGCGGGCGCCTCGGCTGCCAGCGCCTCCATGACCTCGCAGGCGATGCGGTCGGTCTCGCGAAGGTCCTTGGCGCGGCCGCTCGTGCAGACCCAGCGGAACGGCCCGAAGCCGTAGTCGAAGCACATCGGCCCCATGATGTCCTCGACGTAGGAGGGGTAGCGGAAGCGTCCGTCCGCGCGCTGCACGTCGGCACCTGCGCGGCCGGCCTCCAAGAGAAAGGCATTGCCATAGTCCCAGAAGGACATGCCTCGCTCGGCCATGGCATTAATGGCGGCGACCTGTCGCTTGAGCGATTCTTCCACGCGCCCGCGGAAGCCTGCGGGGTCGTCGACCATCATGCGATTGGCCTGGTCGACGGACAGCCCGACCGGGTAGTAGCCGCCCGCCCAGGGGTTGTGGAGCGAGGTCTGGTCCGAGCCGAGCTCCACGCTCCAGCCAGCCGAGACCAGCCGCTCCCACAGATCGACCACGTTTCCCTGATAGCCGATGGACAGCGCCTCCTTGTTGCGGCGGGCCTTTTCCACGCGCCGTAGCAGCCTGTCGAGATCGCTCTCGACCTCCATCACCCAGCCCTGGGCGTGCCGCTTGGCCACGGCCTTGGGGTTGACCTCGGCCACCACCGCGATGCCGCCAGCGATGACGCCCGCCTTGGCCTGGGCGCCGCTCATGCCGCCTAGGCCGCTCGAGACGAACACCTTGCCGCCCATCTGCTCAGGCCCGTCCACCCCGAGGTAGCGCCGCGCGGCGTTCAGCACCGTGATGGCGGTGCCGTGCACGATGCCCTGCGGCCCGATGTACATGAAGCTCCCCGCGGTCATCTGGCCGTAGGAGGTCACGCCGAGCGCCGCCATACGCTCGTAGTCCTCCTTGGACGAGTAGTTGGGGACCACCATGCCGTTGGTGAGCACCAGCCGCGGCCCGCTCGCAGGCGAGGGAAAGACGCCCAGCGGATGACCCGAGTACAGCACCAGGGTCTGGTCGCGCTCGAGCCTGGACAGATACTGCATGGTGAGCAGGTACTGCGCCCAGTTCTGGAACACCGTGCCGTTGCCGCCGTAGGTGATGAGCTCGTAGGGATGCTGCGCCACCAAGGGATCCAGGTTGTTCTGGATCATCAGCATGATGGCGGCCGCCTCGGTGCACTTCGCGGGGTAGTCGCCGATGGGCCGAGCGTGCATCGGGTAGTGCGGGCGAAAGCGCCGCATGTAGATCCGCCCGTCGGTGGCGAGCTCGCGGGCGAGCTCCGGGGCGAGCTCGGCGTGGAGCGAAGGCGCGAAGTAGCGCAGGGCGTTGCGCAGGGCCAGGCGCCGCTCGGCCGCCGTCAGCACCTGCCTGCGCGGCGGGGCGTGGTTGATGTCGGGCTCCTCGGGCGGCATCTCGGGCAGGGCCTCCGTGGGGATTCCGGCTTGGATCTGCTGGGCGAAGTCGGTGGGCATGGCGGGGGTGCACCTCGGGGCGGGGATGGCGCAGGATCCCCCGCTCGAGGCGAGAGGGCAAGGTCGGCGAGCACGACTGCGGTCGCTGCGTGGCCTGATGATGGCGTGGTATGCTGCCCCGATGGCTTGCTCGGTTATGGTCTGCTTCGGGCGGTGGCCCGCAGCGTGCTTGGGCGCGTGGCTGCTGACGCTGCCCGCCTGTCAGAGCGGGGACGAGAGCGAGCCGCCACCAGTGCCGCTCGATCCGCACGCTTGCTCGTACGCGGGCACCGAGGGCGCCACCGCGCTGTGCCTCAGCGCCACCCACGCGCCCGAGCACTACGTCGAGCAGGCCCACAAGTACTTCGACACGCTCGACGTGAGCGCCGATCGGGACAGCGTGCCCGACTACTCGGACCTTGTCGCTCGGTGGGAATGGCCGCCCTGGCTGCTGCTCACGGGCGTAGGTCGCGACGACATGATCACCACCGCCAACACCCTGAGGGAGGTCGATCCCTCCACGGTGCCCGAGCGCGACTGCCGCTTCTTCGAGGCCCAGCCCTTTGCGCGCTGCATGGTGGTCTTCGAGTACGAAGGCGGCCCCTGTCCCATCTACGAGGAGTTCGTCTTCAACGAGGCCGGGCAGATGACCTTCATCGAGGCCTGGTCAGACCTGCCCGGGCTTCGTCCCCAGACCGATCCCGCAGACCCATGGGGCGAGCAGGGCACCATCGCCCGGCTGTCGACCCGCATCCCGGGCTTGGGCAACGCGGAGGGGCGCTACGACCTCGACAGCCCCTGGATGGCCGACGCCGCGGCGCGAGACACCCAGGTCGCCGACTTCGCCACCCGCGCCGCCGATTGGTGGAGCTATTGGTTCCAGGCGCTTGGCCAGGCGCCGTCGGACTTCTTCGCCCAGGGCTGCGGCTGGTAGCTCAGAAGAAGTCGGGCGTCCAAGGCTGCGGCCCCGCAAAGGCCGCTTGCAAGAGCCCGTCCTGCTGCTCGGGGCCCTCGAGGTAGCCGGCCTGTCGTAGCTCGGCGGGCGAGAGCCGACCGGTGAAAAGCGCGGCCAGCCCGCGGATGTCGACTCTGAGCTCGGCGGCCGAGACCTTCTGCACCGCGCAGGTCCCGTCCTTTACGTCCAGACCGTAGCAGCCGCTGTTTTGCGGAAGGGCGTCGTCGACGATCTGCAGCGCGAGCTTGGCGCTCAGGCCAGCCGGCCAGCCGCGCTGCTCCAGCGCTATGGGCACGTGGACGATGCGCACCATCCAGTCAAAGCGCTCGCAGGGCTCGAGCACCTGCTCGTCGCAAAGGCAGGGCAGGGGGCCGTCCGGGGCGGCGCAGATCCGCGCCTGCTCCACCACCGAGCGGTGCTGGGCGAGCAGCGCCAAAAGCCGTCGTCCTGCCGCGCCTGTGGCGAACACCAGATCTCTGACGACGACGCGGAAGGTGATGCTGGCCGGGTCGGTGCGCTGCTGCTCGTACAAGATGTAGCCCACCGGGCCCGTGCGATCCTCGACCACGTAACCAAAGAGCTTGCTGCCTCCCACAGAGTGGAAGACGCGCTCCCAGATGACGCGATTGCGATCCAGGTGGCCTGCCGACCGCTGCGCCCGGGCCGTGTAGATCTGCTGCAGCAGCGGGTGGTCTTGCTCGGTGATGGCGCGAAGCCCCGGGCCCGCCTGTCTCGTGGGCAGCCTGCGAACGTCGACCTGGTAGACGATGCGCGCGCCGCCGATCTCCCAGCCCAGCCTACGATAGACCGGCTGGGTGGCGGGATAGAGCGGAGACAGGGCCACGCCGCGCTGGAACATCTCGCCTAGGAGCGCCGTCATGAGCTCGCTTCCGGCCCCTGCGCCGCGGCACTCGGCGCTCACCGCCACGCAGCCGACTCCCCAGGCGGGCACCCGCTTGCCGCCGTAGAACTGGCCCAGGTCGTAGATCACCAGTCCCGCCACGATCCGCTCGCCGCTGCGCAGCACGCGCAGGCTTTGAGGGCCGAGCCGCTGCAGCCACTGGCCGTAGCGCTGCACGTCGCCAGCAAAGGTGTCGGCGACGAGCCCGGCCAACTGCGCGAGCTCGACTTCGCTTTCGGGCGGTCCGTAGCGGTTCGCGTCGGCCATCTACTCTCTGCAGGTCAACGTAGATATACCTGGGCCGCTGCTGCAAGGGGCTTGAGCTGGCTCAGGATCGGAGCTTCCCTGGCCCTGCTCGGGCTGCTGGGGTAGAACGGCGTGCCGCAGGCTCCTCGGAGCCTGCGAGGCGCACGGAGGGACAAGCCATGCTGATTCTGATCTCGGACGCCTTCGATCCATCCTTGCCCGGTCGGCTGGCCGAGTTCGGCGAGGTCACCGACGACAAGGCTCGTCTGGCCGAGGCCGAGGTGGTGCTCATCCGCAGCAAGACCAAGTGCACCAAGGAGTACCTGGACGGCGCACCCAAGCTGCGGCTCATCATTCGCGGCGGCGTGGGCCTGGACAACGTGGACCGAGGCTACGCCGAGCAAAAGGGCATCCAGGTTCACAACACGCCCCAAGCCTCCAGCGTGGCCGTGGCCGAGCTGGCCATGGCGCTGATGCTGGCGGCCCCCTGCCGCGTGGTCGAGGGGCACGCGGGCATGGCCGAGGGCAAGTGGCTCAAAAAGGAGCTCAAGCGCGCCGAGCTGTACCGCAAGACCCTGGGGCTGCTCGGCATGGGGCGCATCGCGATCGAGGTGGCCAAGCGGGCCAAGGCCTTCGAC
>CAYTYV010000296.1:0-8544 GCA_964441055.1 uncultured Polyangiaceae bacterium
CCTTGGGCACGCCAGAGCTCGCGGCCTCCTCTCCGGGCTCGAACATGTCGACGTGACCGAGGACGAACAAGGCGGCGCCAGCGGTTAGACCGATGGCACCGACGATGGCCGAGACGTTGGCTGCCGCCTGAAGGCCTCGACCGCTATCGCGGTCGTCCTCGAGACCGGCTGGACATAGGTTGTCCTCGTCGCAGGAGTCCTCCAGATCGCTGTACTTGGAATTGCTGACGCCCCCCAAGATGGCGGCCACCAGCAGGCCGGTCACGCCGATGCCGCCGACGATGTACGACGGTACCCGCAGGCTGGGATCACCGCCGCTGAACAGCGGCTTGTCCTCCTCCACGACCGCCACGGGCTTCTGCGGCTCGGCCGGCTTCTCCTCGAAGGTCTCGTGGCCGATGGTGACCGTAGCCTGCTTGCCCGGCTCCACCGTCACCACGCGGTCCTCGGTGCCCAAGTAGGTGACCAGCACCACCCGGTGGGTGCCGGGCTGCACGGGAATGGGCTTGCCCCACTGCTCGGACGGAATCTCGCGGCCGGATACCGTGAGCTTGGGCTCGACCCGCTCGCGCGGCTCCGCTTCGGGGTCGTCTGGATCGGGCGGCGGCGGAGGCGGAATGGGGCTGACGTAGACCGTCACCACCGAAAGCTTCGCCCGTAGCTGCTCCATCTCCTTCTTGGCGGCGTCGACCGCTTGGGCGTACTTCTGAAAGGCCGGCCCCTTGCGGACCAGGGCCTCGCCCTCCTCAACCGCAGCCTCGGCCTCGAAGAAGGCCTCGTAGGTGCGCCCCAGCGCATCCAAGGTGCGGGCGATCATGAGCCGCGAGTTGGGGCTCGCCACAATGTCGTGCGATGCCTTGAACCCGCTCAACGCCTCCTTGTGGCGCCCGGCTTGGAAGTGCCGCATCGCCTGGACGAAGGCCTTTTGGGCACCTTGCTTTTGCTTCCAGTTGGCCTGGTCCACCGACACGGCGCTGGTCGGCTCTCCTTCGCCCGCGACCGCTGTCGTGGGAGACGCGCACAGCGCCACCGTGAAAGACCAGAGCACAAACCCCATCGCTCGGCTAGTTCGCGTCACGGGACCTCCGTAGCATTCGTCAGTGTTCCTGCCGATGGGCAGCCGATCAGATGCCGATCGGCTGGTAGTCCTTTGGCGGCGGCTTCGTGCCCGTGGGCTTGGACGGCGCCGTGGGTCTACCACCCGTCGACGGCGGCCGGGTTGCCGGGGCCGGCGGCTGCGTCGTGGGGGCCGCAGGCGGCTGGGTGGCCGCAGGCGGCTGGGTGGTTGCGACAGCCGTAGCCGTGGCGGGCGTGTCGGGCTCCGCTGGCTCGGCTTCGGCGTCCGATGGCTCGGCGTCCTGCCCGGCGTCCGCCTCGTCCTCGGCTGCCACGGGCTCTGCCCCGCCCGCAGCGGCGGACGGGGTCGGCGCAGCCGTCTCTACCGCGGTCTCGGCGGCGGTGGCGGTCGCCGTTGGGGCGGCTCCAGTGGCGGAGTCCTTGTCCTCCCCTGCGCCGTCATCGCGGCTCCCGCCTCGAATGGCAAAGATCACCACCAGCGCGAGCACCGCGACGACCACGACGAGCCCCAGGATGCGCTTGCTCGCCGACGAGCTCTCCTCAGCATCAGCAGCGGCTGGCGGCGCGGCAGCCGGTACCGCCCGCTCGGGAGCCTTGTCCGGCTTTGGCTCGGCCGCTGGCTCGGGAGCCTTGTCCGGCACGGACGATCCCTCGTCGGACGGCTCGTCCGCGATCGACAAAAGGCCGTATTCGCCGAACTCGTCCGCCTCCGCAGGCTTGGCCGCCTCGCCGTCTTCGTCCTCCGCGCCGGGGCTACCATCCTCGGCGGCCCCGGGCGACGACAGCTCGGGGCCATCGTCCGCGTCGCCAGGCCCGCCTGGCTCGGACGGCTCCTCTGCGGGCGCGCCCAACGGCACCTCAGCCGCCTCGTCGCCCGGCTCGGACGCGGGCTCGGCTTGTCCGGACGGCTCCGCTCCGGGCTGATCAGCCTGGAAGCTCTCGAGCAGACCGTCGATGTCCGGCCCGGACGGCTTGGGGACGGGCTGCCCGCCCGTCGCAACCGCGGGCGCCGCTGCGGGCGCCCCCGGAGCGCTGCTCGGCGCCGCGGCCACGGGCTCGGCCAGGCCCTCCTCCCTGGGATAGGGGCAGAGCGTGATCCAGTCGCCCCCGGCCTGCTCCACGCGGCGGCGCTGCTTGGTGAAGGTATCCGCCGCCGTCTGCTCGACGAAGGCCGCCACCTCGGCGTCGGTGGCGACGGGCACGCCGGTATCCTTGAGGGCTGTCGCCATCTCGGCCGCACTCGCGTAGCGCGCTGCCGGGTCGCGCTCCAGCGCCTTGGCCACCACCGTGGCGAGCTCCTTGGGAATCGGCTGGCCGCCCGCGGGCTTGAGCGCGTCGGCCCGCTGGATCGCCGACTCCTTGACCCTCTGCGCAACGGCCTTGTAGGTCGAGCCGGCAAACAGCGGCCGGTTCCGCAGCATCTCCCACATCAACACGCCGAGGGAGAACACGTCCGCCCGCTCGTCGACCTCTGCGCCCTCCGACAGCCGCTCGGGGGCCTCGTAGCAAGCTGATTTGGGATGCCGCGCCCAGGCGGAAACCCCCGCAACCGCGCTGCCGACCACCGGCTCCAGAATGCGGGCCCGGCCGTCGGTCGCCAGCCACACCGTATCGGCCGTCAGCCCCAGCACGTCCGCCTCGCCCACCGAGCCGTCCTCGTGCAGGAAGCGCATCCCGTCGGCCAGATCCAGCGCGATCCGCAAGGCGACGCTGGGGGGCATCGGCTTTCGGCTCGTGTTGGTCCGCAGGGCGACGGAACGCAGGCAGTCGCCCGGCAGATACGCGCTCACGATGCCGAGGTCCGCGCCCGACTCGGTGACGTCGAGCACGGACACGATCCCTTCGTGCCGCAGCTTGGTCGCGGCCCGCGCAGCCTCGGCGATCGACGCCAAGTCCTCCTTGCCGACGCTCGCCGGGGCGCCGGAGGCGACCATCCGGATCGCCACGAAGGACCCTTCGTCCTCGCCGGACTCGACCCGCCCCATCCACAACTGACCGAACGCGCTCTTGAAGAGCTGTCCAAGCAGGCCGAAGCGGCCCACGATCTTCTTCCCGGAACCATCTGAATGAAACGAGCTCACGTTGGACCCCAATGTCCCATGGTCAGCGGACTTGAGTACCGTCCACAGCCGAGCCCCTATGGTCGTCGGCTGGCGTTGCGGGCCCGACCATAGCACAATCGAGCGCGAGCCCTCACGGTTCCCTCCGGTAGGGCCATCCCGGCCCGGCTTGCCGACGCGCCTCGGCTACCGCGCTTCTGACCTCGGCCCAGCAGGCCTCGGCGAACCGTTGACCATCCGGGTAGCGCTCGGGCCGAAGTGGCGGCCGCGCCACCAGCACCAGCTCCACTCCGCGGCGGACCGGCAGCGACTCGCCGTCCACCGCGCGGCGGGTGCCCGCGTGGCCCAGCGGCACGACGGGCACGCCCTCCGCCCAGGCCTGCCGCAGCAGCTTGAGATGCGGCCGACGGAGCCGCCCATCGCGGTGCCCGTAGGTTCCTTCGGGAAAGACCACCACCGACATGGCCCGCTTGGCCATCTGCAGCGTGTCGCGGAGCGCCCGCGCCCTGCCCTGCTCGGAGGACCGATCCACGGGCACGCTGCCCGAGAGATAGGTACCCCAGCCCATGGGCGAGGTGAGCACCGTGCGCTTCATCAAAAAGGCGCGGCGAACGGTGGTGGTGAGCAGCACGATGTCGACCAGCGACTCGTGGTTGCTGGCGTACAGGTAGCCCTTCCACGCCGACGGCAGGTTGGCGGCACCGATGACGCGGATGCGAGGCCGCAGGAAGAATCGGTTGGAGTACCAGGTCCACGGATCGCAGCACAGCCGGAACGCCAGCGGCTCCCGCCGAAAGCGCGGCAGGCCGAACAGCCACAGAATGCTGAACGCGTGCGTCAGGCACACCGCCAGGTAGCCGCCGACGAAGGGCACCTGAAGCCACTTGCTCCACGCTGGCTTGCGCCCGTCTCCCCGGGCCTCGTCGTCCGCCATCGACACCTCGTCCCCCGCGGCCGCGCGCCAAGCGCAATCGCGTCGCCCGAAGCCACCACCGTGGGCTCGGCCGACCGCGGGCCGCGGGGCCCTGCTCAAAGGTCCGTCATGCTCGTCACGGTCTTGCGCAGCAACATCCGCGTCTGCTTCAGCACGGGCTTGCGAAGCCGCGATACGCCCGACAGCGCGAGGATGGCGCCCAGCACCAGATCGGCCGCCGCGACCACCAGCAGCGCGCGCAGCCAGTCGAGCCCAGCCACGTAGGCCTCGAGCGCCCACACCGCCGCCGCATGAGCCACCAACAACGCGGTGGCGGCGAACAGGCTGCCGACGAGGCACAGCGCCGCGCCCCAGATGAGGCGCGCCAGATCGCTCTGCACCTCCTTCTGGGCGTACTGCAGATGCACGCCCAACAGCGTGGCCAGGCTCTTGGTCAGCCCCACGACAAGGCTGCTCGCGCTATCGCCCACGGCCCGAACCCCGCAGGATGAAGCCCAGGACAAAGCCCAAGCCGATGGCCATCAGCAGCACCGCAATGGGATGTTCCGTGGCCTTGGTCTTGGCTTCGGGCAGCATGTCGCGCCGCACGTAGCTCGCCATGTCCGTGGCCTTGGTCTGCAGCGACTCGAGGACCGTCTTGGCCTCCTTGAGCCGCCGCTCGACCTTGCCGATCAGCTCCTCGGACTGCTCGTCCACCGTCAGCTCGGCGAGCTCGCGGAGCTGACGCTTGACCAGAGCCTTGGTGTGCTCGGTCTGCTCGGCCACCAGATCCACCACTTGGTCGTGGTTCCCCTCCGTCTGCTCGAGGGCCGCGGTATCCACCTCCGGCCACTCCTCGCGGATCAGCGGCTCGATGGTCGAAAAATGCTTCTTGAACGCCTCGGCGTCGAACTGGGTTGCTTCAGCCATAGTCTCCCTCTCTCGGTCGCAGTGCCAATGGCCTGCGATCATACGAGGCGACCGAGAAAAGGCAACGCCGAGCGCGGTTCGATCAGTTGCAGCGGGTTCCCGCTGGCTGGCTCGAATCCTCAGCCGTCATGGGACCCGTGCCGCCGTAGCGGGCTCGCAGGCCACTCGAGAGCAAGCGCGCCCCGGCGATCTCGCCGAAAACCTCCGCGCCCAGGGTCGGGCTGCGCGCATAGCTGTCGTAGTCGACGCGGTACAGTCCGAAGCGCGGCCCAAATCCCTCGGCCCACTCGAAGTTGTCGATGAGGCTCCAGTGATAGTAGCCGCGCACATCCACCCCTTCGGCCCGCGCCAGGGCGATCTGCTCCAGGGCGCGCACGACGTTCTCCGCCCGACGCGCGCCGACCTCGGTGGCGATGCCGCCCTCGGTGACGGCCAGCGGCAGATCGGGCCAGCGTGCGCCGAAATCGCGCAGCACCGTATGCAGGCCGGGCGGGTAGTGCTCGTAGTGCATGGTGGGCACGCAGTAGCTGGGATCGATCGGCGGAAGGCAGGCGCCCATGTCGAAGCTGCCGTAGCAGGGCGTCAGGCCGAGCTCGGCGATGAGCGGCGGCTCGGCCGTCACCCCCGTCCTGAAGTAGTACTGCACGCCCAGCCAATCGAGGGTTCCGGCGAGCTCGGGCTGGGGCTCGTCCATGGTGCCGTCGAGATCCGTGTCGAACTGACCCAAGCGAACCGCCTCGACGAGCATGTGGTGGTAGACGTAGAGCAGGCGGTCGCGAGCGGCCAGGTCCTCGGCCTGGCTGCTCGGGGCGTTCTGCCGAGCGGCCACCCAGTCGGCCACGGACAGCGTGAAACCCACGCTGGCAGCCTGCCCGTCGCCGTCGGCGTCGACCGCGTCGTTCGCCTTGAGGGCATCGTACATGGCGGCGTGGGCCAGGGCGTAGCTCCGTACCACGGGCACGAAGTCGTCGATGAGGGCCAGCACGTGCTGCTTGCCGGGCGGGAAGGCGCCGATGCCGTAGGCCGCCAGCAAGTAGTTGATCGGCTCATTGACGGTGCCCCACTCGTCGACCCGATCGCCGTATCGCTCGGCCAGCAGGGCGGCGTGCTCGGCCATCTCCTCGATCACCAGCGCGGCGCCCTCGGGATGGTCGAAGCCGCAGAGGTTGCCGTCGCCCGGTCCCGAGGAACACTCGACGTCGAGCGGGTCGTCCACCCAGCGCGGATTGGAAAAGTGGTGCAGGGTCACGTTGGGCTGGATCCCTGCCGCCACCAGGGCATCGATGAAGGCGTCGTAGTGGTCCAGCGCCTCGGCATCGATGACGTCGCGCTCGGGCTCCACCCGCGCCCACTCGATGCTGAAGCGATAGGCGTCCAGCCCCATCTCCGTCAGCAGCTCGACGTCCTCGAGCGCCTTGCTGAAGCCCATCGACGCCTCGCCCACGAAGGCCTCGCCCTGCCCGAGCCCTCCCTGGCTCTCGGGCTGGGTGAAGGCGTACCAGTCGGTGTTGGGGTTCTGGTCCTCGATCTGCGTGGCCGCGCTGGCGGCGCCGAAGCGGAAGCTGCCCTGGCCGGTGGCGGCGCCGAGCGACCCCGGCGCGGCGAACTCGATCGCTGGCGGCAAGGGCGCAGCCTCGCCCTCGTCATCGGAGCAGCCGGTAAGTAGCCCGAGCGCGCCCGCGAGCGCCATCCCGCCCCATCCCGACAAAGAACCAACCCCAAGCCTGGCACGCAACATGCTTGCAAGGCTACCACGACACGAGCGCGGCCAGGGCTTCGGACAAAGTTGGCCGTAGATCGCGGGGGCAGGTTCGATCGTCTTCAGTGGGTTGACGCCCGGGACCAATCGCGTGCAAGAGCGCGGCTGGACGGCTTCGGGCGGACACGTCGGCCCCTCACCAGCTTTTCTGATAGAGTTCGACCATGGCGGTACGCATGGGGAGATACGAGGTCATCCGCCCCATTGCGTCTGGGGGCATGGCCACGGTGTACCTCGGCCGGGCACTTGGAGCGGGCGGCTTCGAGGGCTTCGAGCGCCTGGTCGCCATCAAGGCCATGCACCCGCACCTGGTGAGCGAGCGCGAGCACGTGGCCATGTTCCTCGACGAGGCCTACCTGGCTGCGCAGATCCGCCACCCCAACGTGGTGGCAACCATCGCCGTGGTCCAAGACGCCACCACGCCATTCATGGTCATGGAGTACATCGAGGGCCCGTCGCTGCGAAAGATGAGCCGCGTCGTGCGCAAGAACGAGGGCCCGCTGCCGCTCGACCTGGTCTTGCGGGTCTTCGTCGACGTGCTCAGCGGCCTTCACGCCGCGCACGAGCTTTCTGGCCACGAGGGCAAGCCGCTCAACGTGGTCCACCGCGACGTCTCGCCCCAGAACGTGCTGGTGGGCACCGACGGCGTTGCCCGCATCACCGACTTCGGCGTGGCGCGCGCCGAGCTGCGTTTGCCCAGCACCAAGAGCGGGCACCTCAAGGGCAAGATGGGCTACATGCCGCCCGAGCAGGTGCGCGGTCTGTCCATCGATCGCCGCGTGGACGTCTACGCCGCGGGTGCGGTGCTGTGGGAGTGCTTGGCCGGGGAAAAGCTGTTCCGCGCCGCGAGCGAGGCCGAGCTCGTGCTGAAGCTCATCAGCGGCGCGTCCACGACCCCGCGGGAAGTCAACGACGACGTTCCCGAGCCCATCGACCGCGTGTGCATGACGGCGCTTAAGCTCGGCCCCGAGCAACGCTATCCCACGGCCGCGGATTTCATCGAGGCGCTCGACGAGGCGGCCGCCGAGGCGGGCATCCGCATCGCCACCACGCGGCGCGTGTCGGACTTCGTCAAGAAGCTCGGGGTGCACAAGGCGCCGCCGGAGCCGACCACTCCGCCGGACTTCAAAACGCTGGAGTCGAGCAGCACGCCGTTTTCGCTGCTCAAGGACTCCAGCTCGGACTCGCAAGCGACGCTGGGACGGCTGGCGCCAGGCGGCGGCGATGCCCACGTGAGCGAGCCTCCCAAAGCCACGAGCGACCGCCCCGAGTCGAACGCCACCCACACGGCCGCGGTCATGTCCGAACGCAAGCCGAGGCCCACGCGTCAACGGAAACAGCGACTGGCGCTGCTGGCGGCAGGCGCGGCCGCTGCGGCGGTGATCATCGGGCTGGTCTCGCGAGGCCCGCAAAAGCCCGCCAGCGGGAGCGCCTCGCCCGCGGCATCCGACCCGAACGCGGCCCAGGCCGCCACGAAGCTCGCTTCGTCGCCGCCCAGCACCGCGGTTCGCTCGGGCGAGCCAAGCGCCACCGGCTCAACCGCCGCGCCATCGACCGAGACTGCCACCGCCCAGACCAGGCGGCGGGTGCGCACCACCCGCCGCCCGCGCACCGCGACCCCCACCGCGACGCCCACCGAGACGCCCCCCGAACCGACGACGACCACCCCCGAGCCGTCGACGACCCGCAAGGGCCCGGGCTCCTACCATCCGCCCGATCTGTAACCCGCCGTACCTGTAAGCGGCCCAATGCGGGGGTTTGGGGGCGGAGGAAGGAGCGCAGCGACGACCGGAGCCCCCATCGTC
>CAYTYV010000297.1:0-8360 GCA_964441055.1 uncultured Polyangiaceae bacterium
CTGCGAGCGAGCGCTGGACCTACTGCTCGACAAGCTGTTGCGGCGCAAACTCGGCGCGACCGACCGGCCGCGCTCCTCGAGGCCGCGGAGCAAAGGCCGCAAGGCGCAGGGCCAACGCGTCGAGCATGCAGGCCATGCTAGGCATCAGGACGCTGCAGATGCCACCGGCCTGAGCTCACGCCCTGCCGCAGACCCAGCCCGCCGACGCAAGCGCCGCTCCCGCCACATCCCGAACGCGGTCAAGCGCGCCGTGGCCGAGCGCGACGGCATGCGCTTCGTGCGGTAGCGGGCCGCCCAGCGGCCGGTGGCTAGGTCGGCTGCCACGGCCCACATAGGGCCTAGGCGCCAGCGTCGGCGCCGTTGGGCGAGCCCTTGGTCCGGGGAAAAGTGAACTGCGAATTGCCCTGACCATGTTCGGGGCTTGGTCGGGCGAGGTGGAGCATCGATCCCATCGGGCAGTCGTGTGCTTTGTCTGCTCGGCCCTTGCAAGCCCAGGCAAGCGTGGACAACGTCGATGAACAGATGGGAGCACGCGACGGGCCTAGCTCTTGGCAGGCCGTCGTAGGTACTATGTCGACGGGCGGTGCCGCCCAGGCGTGGTCCGCCGGGCGGTCGGCTCACGCAGAGGGCATGGGGCCGACTGCAGGCAGTCGCGAGACGAGGGACGAGGCCATGGGAGCAAAGCGGAGCGGCAAAGGACGACGCGACGGCTGGCGGGCCCTTTGGGTGGCGTCGCTGGTGCTGGTGGTCAGCTCCTGGGCGACGCAGGCCTGGGGCGGCGGCCCGAAGGGCTGGCAGCCGGGCGTCGAGGGTCAGCAAGGACTTCGACCTGCGGCGTGGTCGGCCGATGGTTCGCTTCTGGCGGTGACGGGGTGGAACCGCGCGGGGCTCTCGGTGGTGCCCGTCGGCGGCGGCCCGTCGCGCCAGCTCAGCGTCGAGCGCGGCGCGGGCTTTCATCCGGTATGGGCCGTCGGGGGGTTCGCGTTCAAGGAGGTCGCGGCCGGAGGAGGCGGTCGAGGCGTGCACCGCGTGGTGTGGGCCGATCCGCACACGGGACATCGCGAGGTGATCGAGACGGGCGCGCGCCTGGGCGATCCCTCGGCGAGCCGCGACGGGCTGCTCGCCTGGTCGAACGGCTCCCGGGTTACCCTTCGGCGCCGCCTCGGGCCCGATCGTTGGGTCATCGTCGGGCGCCTCGAGCTGCCCGGCTACAGCAACTTGGTGGAGCTCGACCCCGCGGGCGAGCGGCTCGCGTTTAGCGATCCAGCGGGCCGCGTGGGCGTGCGCGAGCTGGCGAGCGGCCGCACGAGCTGGCTGACCGATGCGGGCGCCTACAGCCATCCGGCCTGGTCGGCGAGCGGCAAACACCTGTTGCTGCGCGGCCCCGCCGAGCGCGTGCACGTGTTCGACGCCGCCACGGGAATCGAGGTTGCCAACGCGACCGGCCTGAACCCCGCGTGGCTGCCGCACGCCAAGGCCATCGTGTTCGAGCGAGTGGTCCGCGAGCGGTTTCGGGTGCTGTCCTCGTCGCTTTGGTTGCTCGACCTCGAGGCCGGTCGCACCCAGCCCCTTCGCGGTGGCGCCCGGCAGCTACGCTTTGCCCGGCCGAGCCCCGCGGGCAGCTCGCTGGGCGCAGTCGATCGCCAAAGCGGCGAGCTTCGCGTGACGGCGCTCGATCGCGAGGACGGGCTCGGCGAGGCCATGGCGCTGCTCGGGGAAGCGGTCGAGCTGGATCCTCCCCCGCCACCGCCGCAGCCGGATCCGCCGCCGTCGGCCACGGTGGTCGAGGTGCCCTATCTGCATCAGCTATGGGATACCCCTGACGACTTCGACGGCGGCTGGTCCTGTGGTCCCACCTCGTGCTTGATGGTGGTGCAGAAGTACCAGAAGCTGCCCGATCATCCGATAAGCTGCTCCTGGCCTGATCCTCACACCAGCCTGTGGGGCTGGTACGTTCCGAATGAGTACAGCTTCGCGGGGTACACCTACGACATCGACGGATTGGCCAAAGGCGACGTGTGGGTGAAAGGCGCCCACGGCTTCATCTGCCGAGAGCTCGGCGCGGCCTACTGGGCCTATATGGTCGACTTCTGCAACCAGCACGGGCTGACGTCGTGGCAGGCTGGCACGTCCTTCGGGGCGCTCACGGCCGAGATCGACGCTGGCTATCCCATGTACGCTTCCACCTCGGTGCTGGGCTACGGCCATATCATCGTGCTCGTGGGCTACGACGACGACCACAGCATCGTCGTCAACGATCCCTATGGCGATGCCAATGGCACGTGGGGCCAGTACGACGGCGAGGACGCGGTCTACGACTGGCCGGGCTACAACAACGGCAACCTGGAGATCGGTCTGAGCCAGCTCTTCGGGGCGCAGGGACCGCTGGTGCCCGATTGGGCGGCCACGTCGACGGCGCAGTCCTACCCGGCCGCCATGCTCGAAGGCAGCACGGCGCAGGTCTGGGTCGAGTATCAGAACGACGGCACGCAGAGCTGGGATCCGAGCCAGAGCCGGCTGGGCACCACCGAGCCACGAGACCGCGAGTCGGCCTTCTACGACGAGCAGAGCTGGATCGGACCGACCCGGCCCACGGCCGTCGACGCTGCCACGGGCCCTGCCGAGACGGGGCGTTTTTCCTTTACCCTGCAGGCCCCCGAGGTCGACCAGAGCACGGACTACACCGAGTGCTGGGGGCTGGTCGAGGAGGGCCTTACGTGGTTCGGCCCGCCGGACGACGAGGTGTGCTTCTCGATTGCCGTGCTCGCCCTCGAGGACGTCGAGGCGCCCATCGCGGACGCCGGTCCCGATCAACGCCTGACCCTGGGGCAGGCCGCGAGCCTCGACGGCTCGGGCTCGAGCGATGCGGATGGCACCATCGTCTCGTGGTCGTGGGCCACGCCAGACGGCACCCTGAGCGGCGAGCAGGTCTCCTGGCAGCCCTCGGTCGCGGGCAGCTTCCAGGTGAGCTTGACGGTCACCGACGAGCTCGGCCTGACCGACGCGGATGCGGTGCAGATCGAGGTGCTGCCGACGGGCGCGATCGGAGGCGTCCCGAGCGACGACAGCTCGGACTGCCAGTGCACCTTGCCCGATCGGTCGGTCGGCGCTCGGGCGTGGGCGCTCGCCTTCGGCGTCGGCCTGCTGGCGTGGCTCCGCCGACGCGGAGCCGTTTCGACGGCCATGTGCTAAAATACCGATGTCGACGTCGGCATCGGGATTGGTCTGCAAAGGAGCATGAGCCATGAGCAAGCTGCTGGGCTTGAGCTGCGTCCTCGTCGGGGCGCTGGGCGTCAGCCTGGCATCGGCTCCGACGCGCGCCCGTGGGCCGAGCGGAACCAAAGGCCTGAGCGCGGGGGCGGCCAAGAACATCATCGTCTTGGTCTGCGACGGCTGCGGCTACAACCACGTCGACGCAGCGAGCCTGTACCAGTACGGTGCCGTCGGCGTTCAGGTGTACGAGCAGTTTCCGGTCCAGCTCGGGATGAGCACGTACCCGGCGGGCGGTTCGTACGATCCGCGCTTGGCGTGGGAGGACTTCGACTACGTCAGGACGGGCTACGCCGACTCGGCGGCAGCCGCGACCGCTATGTCGACCGGCATCAAGACCTACAACGGCGCCGTCGGCGTCGACCTGGCAGGGCAGCCGTTGACGCACGTCATGGAGGAAATCAAGCAGCTCGGCAAAGCGACGGGCGTCGTGAGCAGCGTGCCGTTCAGCCATGCCACGCCCGCCGGGTTCCTCGCCCACAACGGCTCGCGATACCACTTCGCTGAGATCGCCAACGAGATGATCTACGAAAGCGCCGCCGAGGTGATCATGGGCTGCGGTGCGCCCGACTACAACGACAACGGCGACCCCGCCACCGGAGACCCCCGATTCGTCGGCGGGTGGGCGACCTGGGTGGATATGACCGACGACTACTCGGTGACGGGCGCGGACACCGATGGCGACGGCAAGCCCGATGACTGGACCGTCATTCGCTCCCGCGCGGAGTTCCAGGCCCTGGCGGCTCCCAGGGATAACGAGGGCGTCGGCCATGACGAAGGCGATCCCGCGTCCGTCATCCATAACGAGGGCGACGAGATCCCATCTCGCGTCATTGGCATTCCGTACATATCCCAGACGCTCCAGCAGCGTCGCGCTGGAGACCACCATGCCGCGCCCTACGCCGTGCCCTTCATCCCGACCGTGCCGACGCTGGCCGAGATGGCCCTGGCCGCCATTAACGTGCTCGACCAAGACGAAGACGGCTTCTACCTGATGATCGAGGGCGGGGCCGTCGACTGGGCCAGCCACGGCAACCAGTCGGGCCGCATGATCGAAGAGGAGATAGACTTCAACCTGGCGATCGAGGCCGTGGTGGCGTGGGTCGAAGCCCACAGCAGTTGGCATGAGACGGTCGTGATCGTCACGGGCGACCACGAGTGCGGTTATCTCACGGGCCCCGGCTCGGATCCCACCTGGGAGCCGCTGGTCAACAACGGCCCGGGCGTCGAGCCTGGCATGGAATGGCATAGCTACGGCCACACGAATTCCTTGATCCCGTTCTACGCCAAGGGCGCCGCCGCGCAGCGCTTCGAGTGGGCTGCGACGGGCTGGGATCCCGTTTACGGCGCCTACCTCGACAACGCGGCGATCGGCGTGCTCGGCTTCGAGATCTTCGACGTAGAAAACCCGAACTGAAGGGCCGCGGTGGCGCGCTGGCTATCAGCGCTGCTCGCGCTGCTCCACGGCCTCGATCGCACCGCGCATGCGCTTGGCCTCGCGGCTGCACGGCGCAGGACACGAGCCCAGGTCTAGAAAGCCGCAGCCGCGGCGCGATCCGACCGTCAAGGGGCGCAAGATGGCCACCGAGCGGGCGTCGCCCTCGACGACGACGCGATCGAGCAGCGCGGCCTTGGCCTTGCAGCCCTTGGCCTTGCTCAGGTCGTAGGCGATGCGCAATGCCGGGCTACCGCGCTGGCGAACGGTCGGCTCGTCGAGCAGCTCGGCGGCCTCTTGGCGCGCGGGCGAGTTGGACTTGGCGTGCTTCCACAGTAGATCGGGTCCGAGCGCGCCCATGTTCGCGGCCATGAGCGCGAGGGCCCGATCCCGTATGGTTTGCTTGGGCTGCCACAGCGCTTTTTCGAGCACCGCCGCCACCTCGTCGTCGACTAGACCGGCGGGGGCGATGGCGTGCAGCTGCTCGGCCACGTCCAACGCTGCGGGGAGGCCGGCTGCCGTACGACCGTGAGCGAGCACAAGAGCGCGCTTCGTCGCCGCGTCTTTGGGGTATTGCGTTGCCAGGGCCTGCAGCGCGGAGAGCCCCGCTCGCTCGGCCTCGGCGAGGTCCGCTTTGCTGGGCCCAGGGACCGACTTGCTGCTCGGCGCCGCGGAGGAGCGCGCGGACGGGGCTTGGGTAGGCTCTCGTCCGGCCTCGGTACCCGTCCGAGCGGCGGTGAGCCCGTCGCCCCCTCGGTCGCGTACGGCCGCGGTGCAGATGACCGCACCGCCAACGAGCGCAGTTGCGAGCGCCATGGCCGCCATTGGGCTTGCGGCCCACGCGACCAACGCACCGCGCCCGCGAGCGCGCGCCGCGGCGAGCCGTGGCCTCAGCAGGTGCTCATAGGCCATCGCTCCTAGGGCGAGCACGAGCAGCAGCGCGTCCCAGCCGGGCCAGAGTGCAGTGCGAGCGAGCACGACGCGATCGACCGAAGCGGCCATCAGCCAGCCGACGCCGTAGATCGCGACGCCCACCGACAGCGGACGGCGCAAGCCCTCGGCGAGCTCGAGCATGCGACCGCTGTTGTTCCAGGCGGTCTTGCCGAGGTAGCGAACCAGCAGCCCGAGCGGCGTGCCCAGGGCCGCGACCAGCACCAGCGCGCCGATGCCGAGCTCCAGGCCGGTCAGCCCGTGGCCTCGCGCCAGCGTCAGCACTCCCGTGACGGCGGAAAGCAGCGCCGCCACCAGCCCTAGACCGCCCGCGACCGCCAGCAGCACGAACATGGGGCGCGCGTAACGCACCTGCCGCGCCTGCTCCTCGAGCAGCTTGCGCGAGGTGCTGGAGGCCCGCGCCGAGAGCTGCGTCGGTGCGGGGACCGAGGCATCGACTGGCTGCTCCTCGGCGTCGTACAGGGCCAGCGCCTCGTAGAGCTCGTCCGTCGTCTGGAAGCGATCCTCGGGCGCTTTGGCCATCGCGCGCTGGATGATGGCCTCGAGGTGCTCGGGGATGGCCGCCTCGAGGGAGCGCGGCCGAGCCGGCTCTTCGGTCAAGACGGCGACCACGATGGCCGAGGGCTCGGCGCGATCGAAGGGCATCACCCCCGTGAGCGCCTCGTACAGAATCGCGCCCACGGCGTAGACGTCGGCGCGATGATCGACCTTGTCGCCGCGCGCCTGCTCGGGTGGCATGTACGAGGGCGTGCCCATGATGACGCCAGTCTTGGTCAGGTTGGCCCCGCTGCCGTGGTCGAGCCGCGAGATGCCGAAGTCGAGCACCTTGGCCTGGGGCCGCGACAGATCGCCCGTGAGAAAGATGTTCTCGGGCTTGATGTCGCGGTGGACCACTCCCTGGGCGTGCGCTGCGGAAAGCGCCAGGCATACCTGGCGGATGATGCGCACGGCATAGCCCGTGGCGAGCTTGCCGTGCTCTTCGAGGAGATCGCCCAGATCGCGGCCCTCGAGGTACTCCGCCACCAGAAACGGCCGACCGTCGGGCGCCTGGTTGACGTCGTACACGCCGACGACGTGCTCGTGAGAGATGGCCGCGGCCGCCTCCGCCTCCCGCTGGAAGCGCTTGAGCATCTCGGGCGTGCGCAGGTACTCGGGGTGCAGGGTCTTGACGGCGAAGCGCTTGCGCTCGATGCGCGTGTGGTGCGCCAGGTACACGCGGCCCATGCCGCCCTCGCCCAGCACCTTTTCGATGGCGTAGGTGTTGCACAGGACCGCGCCGACGAGCTCGTCATCCCCAGCGGCCACGGGCTGCGAGCCGCTCCAGCCGCTCTCGGCCCGCGCGAGCTCTTCCGCGCTCGGCCGCATCCCGCTGCGCCGTTGCTCCCCGGCCTCTTCGGAAGGGGCGCGCGATGGCGGAGCCTCGGGATCGCGTTGCATGGTCCTGCCGACGAAGGGTCGCCTCCAGCGCGGGCGGCGCGGCTCGGGATCGTACGCGTTTAGGGCCTGAGGCTGCCACCGATATTTCCGGCTCGCCGCGCACTCGGGTGGGGTCGTAGGCGAAGTGCGGTAGAGTCAACCCTTGGAGGTGGCTGCCAGCTCATGCTACCTCGACTTTGCCACCGCTGGATCGTGCCATGAATCACCCGTCCATACGCCTCGCCATCGTCCTCGTTACGCTCGCGTCCCTGTCGCCTGCCTGCGGCGGTGAAGATTCCTCCGCGGGCCAGGGAACGCCGAGCGGCACCGCCTCGGGCACCGCGTCGGGCACGGGCACGGGCACGGGCACGGGCACGGGAACGGGAACGGGCACCGGCGCGGGCGCGGATGCCGATCCCTTCGACCCGGAAAACGCTGGCATCCACATGTTTCTCACGCTGGGCTCGGTCACGATGATGAGCCAGCCCATCGAGCTCGCGGCAGCGGGATTTCTGCCGACGGCGCGCGAGGACTTCTGGACGGACGAGGACGAGCCCATCGAGCTCGATACCTGCGTCGTGTCCGAGACGACCGAGCCCACGCCCCAGTGCAATGGACCGGACGACTGCTACCCCGAGCAGCAGTGCCTGCCCGAGACCGACGACGGCGGCCAGCCCATTCCTGGCACCGAGCGATGCGTGACCCCGCGCGAGCCCCTGGACGTCGGTCCGCTAACCGTGGAGGGGTTTGCCACGGGGACCATCGTGCTGAGCTACAACCCGGGCCAGCAAGGCGCTTACACGCCGCCGGGCTCTGACGGCCAGCTCGAGCCGGGCACGCTCGACTTCGACACCACCTACACCTTCTACGGTGACGGCTCGGCGAGCCACGGCCTGGGGGCATTCGAGGGCGAGCTGTACTTGGCCGCCGCGCTGGAGCTCACCTCCCCAGAGCTGGTCGAGGTGATGCCGAGCATCTACGGCTTCTACATCGACCCCGCGGTGGATCTCGTCATCGAGTGGAGCGGCCCCAACCCGGGCGGCGAGCTTGGCCTGAACCTGGTGGGCGGACCGCAGGGGGGCGGCTCGCCCATCGACTGTCGGCTCAGCGACGACGGCGAGTTCACGATCCCCGCTGCCATGCTGCAAGCAGCCGGCCTGACCGGTTTCGCCTTCTTCAACATGTTCACCCTCGAGCGCACGAGCCAGGGGACCGTAAGCGGCGATGGCCTGACCTTCCACGCCATCGACGCCTTGCAGACGCTGGTCATCAACGTGGCCACGCCGCC
>CAYTYV010000298.1:0-8347 GCA_964441055.1 uncultured Polyangiaceae bacterium
AGGTGCGGTACTGCTCGAAGCTCATCGCCCCGCGCGGCATCTGCCCGGCCTCGTCGAGGGCAGGCTCGGGTGGGCCCGCGTCGGCGGCCAGCCGCTGGCGAGTGGTGCGCACCAGCTGGGCCAGCGCCTGGCGGACCTCTTCTTGGTTCAGGCGCGCGCTCGCGGCGTCGATGGACGCCGAAGGGGGCGTGGAGACGCGCTCGGCAGGGGGCGTGGAGACGCGTTTGACCGTGGGCGGCCGCAGCGTCCGGGCGGCTGGCTCGCGCGAGGCGGGCAGGTCGGCCGGGCGGTCCACCTTCGTCGCTTCGCCGTCGGCCGGGCGGAGCGCCTTACCGTGGGCCGCAGGGGAGAATTGGTGCATTGTGACCAGCGCCGTACCGATCAACAGCGCGCTCACCACGAACCAGAACAAGCCATCGCGCGTCGTCTTCATGCAAGGAGTCCTTCTTTAAGTATGACGCGGAAAGCTCGGCCATAAAGGACGTCGGCGGTGTTTTTTTCTATGCAATGCGACTTTTTTTGACGATCGACGCGGCTCGCTACGATACTGGGAGCGGGATCGCGACATCGGTGTCATACCGCCCGGCAGAAATGGGTAATGGGCGTCCGTATGACAGCGCTGTCATACCGCGGCCTGAGCTAGCCCGTTGCGCCAAGGCCGAAAGGCAGCAGCCTCGGCCGACCCGGTGCCGCGGGGGGTACCGCAGCTTCGCCGACCAGCTTCTGCGGGGCGTCGGGCCCCCGTGGCGCTCACCACCCCCCAAGGCTGCCTCACTTTAGTGTAGCATGGCGCTGGATGTTGCAACGTCTGACAAAGCTTGCACTGGTGCTGTGCCTAGGGCTCAGCGCGGGTTGCGGGGAGACGAATCGCGAGGCCATCCTGCGTCTGGCGCCCCGCTACGAATCCAAGCGACAGCAGCTCTGGCGCCTGGCGGCGAGTTTGCCCGAGATCGGATCCGTCAAGCAGCCTTGGTTTTCTGGCGCCATGGTCCCCCCACTTGAATTCGACGAGCCACGCGGCCGGGCCAACACCGAAATCCTGATGGTCGAGCAGCTGCGCGACCCGGACGTGGAGCTCGACGACGTCCAGCAGTTCGACGCGCTGCTGTCGAGTCGGCTACTGGCGTGCCTTCGCTGGACCGGTCCGCGCAACCCCATCGATCCCTCCCTGCTCGACCGCCGCGGCTCGCTGGGAGCCGTGTGCGAAGCGGCGTTCGCCCATCCGTACTTGGTGGTTCTGCGCACGACAGAGTTCACCCTTCCCGAGGTGCTCAGCTTGGAGGGTTTGGTCATCGATATGCGGGTCGAGCGGCTGATCGCCACCTTTGCCGTAACGCTGCGCACCCGGTTTTCCGAGGATGATCTCGGCCGTGGGCCATGGGCTATGGAGGCGCGGCGCTTGGCTCACTCGGCTTTCCTCGTCCAGGCGCGCTGTCGCGTCGCCGCAGCGCTAGCCGAGCTGCCTGGAGCTCGCGTGGCGCTCGACGGTCCCTGCAAACCCGACCCCCTGTTTGGCCCCTGAGCACGGCGGCTGGTCGCGTTCGGAGCGTCGCGTTCGGAGCGGTGCACCCGTTCTGCAACCGTGCTACTCTGCAAGAACTCGACAACCGACCAACCCCGCTACGGGATCTTGGCCCCGGACCATGGAGGCGATCATGAGAGCTATCATCGGGCTGTCGGCGCTAGCAGGCGTGCTGTTGCTGGCCACGGCGGCTTCGGCCGGCCCGCCTCGCGACATCGATCAGGTGTGGCGACCGACCCACAAGCACGTCAAGGTCTCGTCCAAGCTCAACAAGGTGCGCATGCCGCGGCTGGCCGCCCAGCAGCGCACCAGGCCCGTTCCGCAGGTCTTCTTCAAGCGGCGCCATGCGGGGGAGCTGTTCGATGCGTCGAGCCCGATGCGGGTCCGCCCGGGACAGCGCAACGACGCGGCGTCGAGCCGTGCAAGCCATCGCGATCGGCAGCGGCTCAAGGCCATTCTGGAGGGGCGCATCAAGTCGCGGATGCGCTGCGGCGAGATGGACGACTGCGGCGTGAAGCTGCGTCGGACGCCCCAGCGCGACCAAGCCCAGCCCCGCTCGGAAGACGACCGGGTGCGCGAGTACATCGAGAAGCGCCGCAAGCTCCGGCTCAAGAAGATGGAGCAGATGCTCATCCCGGGCGATGAGTGCAAAGACGCCGCAGAGTGCATGATCTAGCCCGCCCAGGCGCATTTGCAGGCGATGGCGGCGTCGCACCGCGTTGACGTGAAGCTCGGCGTGCGTTTCAGGTCAGCGCTCGCCGCACGAGCCCTTGGGCGGCAGCGGCGGCGGACGCAGGCGTAGCGATCGCTCCGCGGCGAGGGTGAGCAGGCGGTAGTTGGTCTCGCGCCCCGAGGGGTGCTCGCGCGGCACGTCGACCAACACGTCGGGCACCGAGGACTCGACCGTGATGATCCCGCGGTCCACGTGCTCCTTGGACCCCGGGGCTAGCTCGTGGATGAGCGCCCGCATCTTGCGATTGGCGGCCAGAAGCTCGGAGCGGAACAGCTCGATGTCCCGCTCGCGCGCCGCAGCGGCCAGCCGCAAAAAAAGCACTCGCCCCAGGCCCTGGCCCTGCACTTCGTCGACCACCACGATGGCGGCCTCGGCCACCTGGGGGCTGTCGAAACAGCGGATGAAGCGCGCGACTCCCAGGCCTCGCTGATTGCCGTCCTCGCCTTCGCGCGCCGCGCCAATGGCCAGGTGGTCTTCGCCGTCGACCTCCGTCAAGTAGGCCAGCTCCTTGGCCGTGAGGTGGGTTTTGGGCGCGAAAAAGCGCAGGTAGCGCGACTCGTCCGACAGCCGCTTCAGGCCCTCGACAAAGAGGTCCTTGTCGGTCGGGCGCACCAGGCGAAGCAGCGCCTCGCTGCCATCGGCCAGCGTGACGTGTTCTTGGTAGTCGGCGTCGAAGTGACGGGTGGCGCTCATGGAGGGGACCCCAAGAGGCAGTGTGCGCCGTCTGAGGCGAGCCGTCCAGGCGCACGAGCGCGGACGGTCCTTCGGCCCTCGGCTCACACCACGGGCGCGAGCCTGCTCGGCACCAGCTTGCCGCCCGCCGCGGGGACCCAGGAGCGGTGATAGTAGTAGTCGATGAAGCTCGGGCAGCGCTCGGCGAAGAGCGTTTCAGCCACCCGGTCGGCCTGGTCGATGAAGGCCGCTTCGGTCTCGCAAAGGGCGGCGCTGATCTCGCCGAGCTTGCCCGTCAGCGCCACGTGCCTGCATCCGCAGTAGCTCTGACAGCGGTCGCGCAGCTCGCACTCGCCGCAGGTCTGCTCTACCCGATCTTTGGCGCGCTGCAGCTTGCCGAGCGCCTCGAGATCCAGACCGCGCTCCACGTGGCCGACCACCCATGCCGAGTCGTGGCCCTCGCCCACCATCTGGGCGCACGGATAGAGCTTGCCCGAGGGGGCCACGGTGATCTCGCCGCCCGCGAGCAAGCAGCGGCTGGGGCAGGGCATGCCGCCTTTTAGGTGAGCCAGGATCTTCGAGTGAAGCGGCAGCAGGGGCACGGCCGTGCCCGCGCGGAACATCTCCATCCAGGCATCGCCTGCCTCGTCCAAGCCCTGGCGCAGCGCAGCGATGGCCCTCTCGGTCCACTCGGCGCGGTAGTTGGCGGCGAGCACGACCTTGGTCGCGCCCAAGGGCAGGATCGCGCGGGCCGTTTGGCCGAGCTCGGGCGCCGTCTCGGGACCGAACACCGCCACGATCTGCAGGGGAAGGCCCGCACCGCGCACCTTGGCGATGCCCGCCATGGCATCGTCGAAGCTGCCCTTGCCGCTAGCGTGGACGCGGTGGCGGTCGTGCACCTCGCGGTCGCCGTCGAGCGAGACGTTGACCGTGAAGCGCCGCGGCTCGGCCATGAGCGCCAGGGCCTCGTCGTCGATGAGCGTGGCGTTGGTGTTGAGCACGTAGCTCAGGGCCGGTCGCGGCTCGGGGCGCTCGGCAACCACGGCTTCGACGTGCTCGACCGCCGCACGCAATAGCTCGAGCCGCAGCAGGGGCTCGCCGCCGAAGAAGGAGACCTCGAGGTGCGCGGGCCCGAAGCCCAGCGCCAGGTCCACGGCCTGCCTCATGACCTCGAGGCTCATCGGCTGCGTGAACTTCTCGCCGTTGTAGCAGTAGGTGCAACGCAGGTTGCACTGGTGGTCGACGAAAAGGGTGAGCTCCACGGATCCATCCTCTAGCGGTCGCTCCTGGCTGTGGCAACCGCGCCTTGATCGGCAGGAGGGTCTAGCGCTGAACGCGGCGGCAGCCCGGCTCACTACGCCGCGCACGTCGGGCCGCTGGTCAGCTCGCCTCTTCGCTCCAAGGGTCGGGGGCGCCACCGTCCAGCCCGCCTGCTTGGCCGCTGCCGCCTGCACCGCCCACGCCGCCTGCGCCGCCGTCCCACGGATCGGGCATGTCGCCCAAGATGTGGCCTCCCTCGTGGCCGCCGCCCTGGTTGTTGCCGCCAGCGCCCGCGCCCGCCATGCCGCCCGGGCCAGCATCAAAGGGAGGCGGCATGCCACCCGCGATGGCCCCCGTGCTGCTGCCGCCGTTGCCGCCCTCATCGCCCTCGCCAGAGACCTGGACGCTGCCGCCACAGGCGGCGACCAGGGCAACGACGCCCAGCCCCACGCAGCGGGGGTAGCTCGGGCGGGGACGGCGACGGCGAGGAACGGCGGGGGACTTGCTCAGGTTGGCCATGACGTGCGGGCTCGCTTGAGGAACGGATGGGTTGCCGCGAGTTTTTTCAACATTTTGCAAGGCCCATGCCAGATCAAGGACAACGATCTTGCTCAGCAAAAGCCCCAGCTTGGCGAGCTCTCTCCCCGGCTAGCGCCCTTATCTTGTGCCGAGTTGTGCCAGAGCGAGCGCAGTGGCTGTCGCACAAGGGCCGCTGCCCCCGCGCGATCCACCGCGGCTACTCGTAGACGACGAAGGACTGGAAGGCCGCGGTCTCGTTGTAGACGCGTACGCCCATGTCGCCGGACATGTCATCCCAGATGTCGTCCGATTCGAGCGGCAGCACTGCGTAGTCGCCCGCGCCGTTCTCAAAGGTGCAATCCACACGATAGCCGTCGTGGATCGCGCGGATGCGACGCCACACGCCCGTGTCGCTGCCCGTGCTGTCCACGTCGTCGACTTGGGCCTGCCACACGATCTGGTACTGGTACACGTTCCACTCCACTGCCCAGGCGGACAGATCCCCCGAGTCTCGCTCGTAAGCGCACAGCCACCAGACGTTGGCGCCGCCGTGCTCGGGGTTGTAGTGGGCGGCGAACAACACGCCTGCGTAGTTCTCACCGTTGGTGCCGTCGTCCAGGTAGGTGAAGGTCGTCTCCGCGGCGTAGGGCGCGACTACCGACATATCGTAGTAGGCGTTGGAGCCAGTAGGGCTAGACGAGCCTTTGAAGGCGTCGCTGATGTGCTCCCAGCTCTCCGACATCGCCGTCCAACCGTCGGCGTCGAGCCAGAACGAGTCGAAGCCGCCCACGGCGCTCAGCAGACCCGCGTTGCCTGGCGCTTCGCAGGCATCGCCCAGGCCATCGAGGTCGCCGTCGGTCTGGTCGGGGTTGGGGTAGGTGGGGCAGTTGTCGCAGGCGTCGTCGCGGCTGTCCTCATCCTCGTCGTGTCCCACGGGGTTGGGACACTGCGGGCCCGCATCCGGGTTGGTGGTGCCACCGCCCGTGCCCCCGCCACCAAAGGCGCCAGAGCCACCCGCGCTCGAGCCGCCAGGGCCCGCGTCGGGCTCGGTCCCCCCCTGCCCGCCGGATTGGCCCGTGCCGTTACCGCTACCGCCCGTGCTTCCCCCCCCGAACAGGCTGCTCGACTCGCCGTTGCAGGCGCCCACCGCTGCGAGGACGGCGGCGATGCCGAGGGTGACGAGGACGCGAAGTCTAGAGCGGTTCACATAGGCCTCCTTAGCTACTGCTTGCATAGGTCTTCAGCGGCACAAGGGCAAGGGCGGCGGGCGAGCTTGGGGGCAACGCTTTTTGCCCGTAGGCCTTCACGCAGCGCGGCAGGCGGTGGCTCGCGCGCTGGACTCGGCAGCTCGTCTGTGACAAAGGGCGAGCCCTCATGAGCCGGATGCCCTATCGGCTGGTCTGCTTCGACGTGGACGGCACCCTGGTCGGCAGGACCACCTTCGTGTGGGAGACCCTGCACGAGCAGCTCGGCACCGATCGGGCCAAGCGCAAGCAGGGCTGGCAAGACTACTTCTCCGGCAAGATCTCCTACAGCCAGTGGTTCGAGCACGACCTCGCCCTGTTTCGGGAGCGCGGCGAGGTCACCCGTCAGCGCCTGGCCGCGGCGATGAGCTCGCTCGAGCTCAACGGCGGCGTGCACGAGGCCCTGCGAAGGCTCAAGGATGCGGGCCTGCGCTTGGCGGTGGTCTCGGGCAGCCTGGACATCGTGCTCGAGCGCTTCGAGCTCACGGGCTACTTCGACGACATCTTCGTCAACGAGCTGTACTTCGACGGCCCGGGTCGGCTCATCGGCTGGCGGGCGACGCCCTTCGACATCGAGAACAAGGCCGCCGCCCTCGATTGGCTGGTGGCCAAGTACGGGCTCGACCTATCTCTGACGGCCTTCGTGGGCGACAACTTCAACGACGTGAGCATTGCTCAGCGCGCTGGCTTGGCCATCGCCTTCAACTCGTCCTGCGAGGAGCTCATCGCCTGCTCGGCCGTGCGGGTTTCGGGCGACGACATGCGAGGGATCCTGCCGCACCTGCTCGACGAGTGAGCGTTCGCTCGGCTCGCGTCCGCCCGAGCTGGGGCGACGGTGCTCCCCATGCCGCTGGCCCTTGGCGGACAGCGGACGCCATGGGCACGAGCTGCTACGCTGCGGCCGCAGAGGAGCAGGCCCATGACGGATGAACCGTACGGCTCGCGCGAAGCCGCCACCCGTGCCTTTGCCGAGCACGTCAACCGCGACAAGGTCGAGACCTTTGAAAGCTTCGGGCTCGACGTGGTGATGGGCGCACGGGACGGCGTGTGGTTCGGCGATGCCTATGACGAGCGCCGCTGGATCAACTGTCACTGCAATGGCGGGGTGTTCAACCTCGGGCACCGCCATCCCGCGGTCGTCGCGGCTGTGCGCGAGGCGCTCGAGCAGGTGGACATCGGCAATCACCACCTGGTCTCGGGACGGCGGGCCGCGTTGGCCGAGCGGTTGGCCGCCACCACCGTGGGGCAGTGCCCAGGCGTGGTGTTCGGGGTGGGTGGCGGCGAGGCCATCGACCTGGCGCTCAAGCTTGCGCGGGCAGTGAGCGGCCGGGCGGGCATCGTATCCGCGACGGGCGGCTACCACGGCCACACGGGGCTGGCCATGGCCGCGGGCGACCCCGAGTACCGCGATCCCTTTGGCCCGAACCTGCCAGGCTTTTGCCAGGTTCCCTTCGACGACCTAGGGGCCATGGACGCCGCCGTGGGAGACGACACGGCCGCGGTGATCCTCGAGCCCATCCCCGCCACCCTGGGGATGCCCATCCCATCGGAGGGCTACCTCGCGGCGGTACAGGCGCTGTGCCGCGAGCGCGGGGCGCGGCTCATCCTCGACGAGGTCCAGACCGGGCTGGGCCGCACGGGGCGGATGTGGGCCTACCAGTGGGAGGGGCTCTGCCCGGACATGGTCGTGACGGGCAAAGGGCTGAGCGGTGGCGTCTATCCGATCACGGCAACGCTGATGACTCGCGAGCTTCATGCCTTTTTCGACGAGCACCCCTTCGTCCACATCTCCACCTTTGGCGGCGCCGAGCCGGGCTGCGCCGCCGCCATGGCCGTGCTCGACCTGGTGCAGGCTCCGGGGTTTTGCGAGCGGGTCCGGGCGATCTCCGATCGGCTGGCCGCCGAGCTTTCCGGCCTGCCCTTCGAGCTGCGGCGTCGAGGGCTGATGATGGGGCTCAAGTTCGCGGCCGAGCAAGGCGGGATGATCGCCGCGGGAATGCTCATCGCTGCGGGTGTGTTCGCGGTCTACGCCAACAACGATCGCTCGGTGCTGCAGCTCTTGCCGCCGCTGGTGATGAGCGACGACGAGGTGGGCGAGCTGGTCGGGCGGCTGCGGGGTGCCTTCGGATGAGCCTGGCGCTTTCCGAAGCGGAGCTGGCGGCGCTCGATCAAGCCGTGGGACGAGCCCTGGAGCGGGGCGACGAGGGGGATTTGCAGGTCCTCGGCTATGGCGAGATCTCCCTGGTGCTGGCCTGGCGCGCGGGCGAGCTGGAACGGGCCTGCAAGCGTTTGCCGCCCTTTGCCGACGAGCAGGCCTTCGAGCGCTACCGCCTGAGCGTCGTGGCGTATCTCGCCGCGCTCCGCGACGCGGGGGTGTCGCCCGTGGACACGGAGGTG
>CAYTYV010000299.1:0-6765 GCA_964441055.1 uncultured Polyangiaceae bacterium
GTTGGTGTCCCACGCGGTGTAGTACCACTCTTCGCCGCTGCCCCACCCCCAGTTGACGCCCTCTTTCTTGCCGCCCAGCCAGGTTTCCGAGGAGGGGTTGACCACGATGTCGACGAAGTCGCGCTCCTCCGAGGATTGGATCGACGCCAGGTTCCAGCCTGAGCCGCGCGCCCAGCACGCATTGCGCGCGAGCGTCCAGGAAAGCACGTCGGAGGAAAGCCGGTAGCAATGCTTGGTGTTGGGCTCTTTTTGCCCGCCCTGGCAGAGGATGACGCAGTCGCTGTTGCAGTCGTCGTACTCGTTGCCGTTGCCGTCGTCGCACTCCTCGTCGCCGCCGTCGGTCCAGCGATGGCCGTCGCCGCAGGTGGCCGGCATGCAGGTGCCGCCGGGGCCGTCGGGGCAGTCGTCGTGGTTGTCCTGGTCGCCGTCGTCGCAGCCCTCGCCAGGCTCGGGAATGCCGTTGCCGCAGACCGAGCCGGCGCCGCTGCCGGCCGTGCCCCCTTCGCCGCCCGCCTGACCTCCCTGGCCGGCTTGTCCGCCAGGCGCGGAGCCGCCGCTGGTCGTCTGGCCTCCCTGACCGCCTTCGGCGCCCGTGCCAGACGAGCTGGTGGTGTCGACCGGAAGCCGCTCCGTAGCGTCGGTCTCGTCGGATGGCGTGCAGGCTGCCCAAGCACCCAAGGGCAGCAGGGCTGCCAGGGCACCGACGCGCAGCGCAGAAACAGCATGATGCGATGACATAATTGACTTCCACTCCCCTCGGCTTGCGGCTGCGCCGATCGCGATGGCCCGAAGGCTGCCGCGAGCAGGCGCGCCCGTGTTCGGTTCGTTGGTCGCAGGACCTCCTATATGGGCAAGGATAGCAGGCAAAGGCTTGCCCGTGCCAGAATGCGCCCTCGCAGGGCTGCTCCGCGCGTTGCGGCGAATCGCTACGGCGCCTCGTCGAGGTGCACCACCGAGGCGCGGTGCTCGTCCAGCGCCAGCTGGAGAAATCCACCAGCGACGAACGCCAAGGCGAGCACCGTGACGGCCGTCCAGCGGCACTGCCGAAGCGAGCGGCCGCCCAGCTGGCGCCGGGGTCGGGTCCAGCAGTCGACCAGGCGCGCGCGGCTCCAGCCTCGTCCAAGCGCTGCGGCCACGGGCTCGGGCGGGGTGGGCAGATCGCAGCGGCGAGCGGGGGGCTTCATGGCGGAGTGGAGCCGGCCGAGTCAGGCCGCGTTCCACAGCGCAAGTCTGGCCCCTCAGGCCGCTCGGGGCCAAGTTCGCTCAGGCGTGCGGCGCGGTCGTCTGCCGGTCCCGCCACAGGTGCATGAGCCCGAAAAAGGCCGCGCATAAGAGATAGCCCACGCTCCAGGGCCAACCCGTGGCCACGCCGATGTCGTAGACGCCGCCCGCCGCCGTCAGATGACCGGCGTGGATGAATCCGAAAAAGGAGCTCACCGCACCGATGGCCGCCCAGGCAGCCGCCCGGTCGAACTTGCGCTCGATGAGGCAGGTGCTGGCCGCCGCCCAGATCATGCACACCAGGATGAAGCCCTGCGAGATGGCCACCAGCCCGTCCAGGTTCAAGCCGGCTGCGGCAAAGGCCGCGGGCTTTTCGAGCAGCTCGGCGGCCCTGCCGGGATCGCCCTCGGCGATGCCCACCGCGCCCAGCACCTGGGTCACGACGAGCACGCCCCAGGCGGCGATAGCCGGGAAGAGCCCCACCGCCACGGCTGGGGCGTGAGCGCGCGGGGTGGCCTGGAAGGCCTGCGCGGTGATGACGATGCCGATCCACAGCACGATGGCCATTCCCGCCTCGATGGGGACCACTGCGCTGATCAGGCTGGTCAGGCCGAACAGCGCCACGACGGTGAAAAAGACGCCGTTCAGAATCGAGTAGCCCGAGCGCGCGCCCAGGCCCTTCCAGCCGGGGTGGCCGATGTAGATGGTGGTCGGAAAGCACGATCCAAATGCGGCGGCCACCATCGAGCCCAGGCCGTTGACCGCCAAAGAGGGCATGGTGGGGTAGCGGTCGCCAGCGGCTTCAGCCGACTCGATGTTCTGCAGAGAGCCGAGCACGTTGAATAGTCCCATGGGCAGCATGACCGGAATCAGGAACTGCCGAGCTAGCGGATGGGTGAGCCCGGTGACGAGATCGCCGACGACCGGCACGGGCAGGTGCAGCCCCACCGTGTCCGTCGCCTCGCCCAGGTTGGCCGCGTCCACGGGGCTCGCTCCGGAGCCCGTGGCGAAGACGATCCAGGCCGCGGCCGTGCCCAGCAGCACGGCCCAGGCGCCGCCGGGCAGGCGAAAGGGCATCTTGGTATGCGAGAAGTAGGTCGTCAGGATGACGCCCAGGGGCAGGAGCGCCACCAGCGGGGCGGCAAAGGTGCGAATGGCGAAGTCGATGGCGATGAAGCTGATGGCGATGCCGGCCAGCGTGGACAGCAGCGCCGCCCGGGGCGTGAGCCTGCGTATCCAGTCGGCCACGAAGGAGCCGGCAAACTCGATGGCCGCCGAGATGAAGCAGGCGGCCAGGCCCACCTGCCAGGCCAGGGTGGCGGCCTGGGCGGCCCCCATGCCCTGGGCCGTGGCCTCGAGCTTGACCGGCAGCATCACCAAGAAGACGTAGGCGAACAGCGAGACCGTGTTGATGCCGTAGGGCAGGGCGGTCACGTCGCGTCGGCCCGTGCGCGCCGACAGCTTCTGGGCCTGCCAGGCGTAGAAGATGTTGCCGAGCAGCACCGACACCGCCGCCCCTGGCAGCACGGTGCCGAGCAGGAGCGAGAGCGGAAAGCCCAGCACGGCCGTGCACAGCGCCAGGATGAGCAGGAACTGGATCAGGTTGTCGATGGCCAGGCCGAAAAAGCCGTCCAAATCGGCGCCTACGATCCAAGGCTGGGGGGTGCCGCGGCGGGCATCGCTATCAGGTGGGCTCATCGAAGCTGCTCCTGCGCGGTCCACGCCGAGGATCGCGCGCTCGACCAAGCCATACCAGATGCGGCTGCCGTATCGGACCGACATTCGCCAGCCGCACGCCCCGCTCGGGGGTCGGGCCTACTCGTGCATGGACTCGAGCAGGCCTACGAAGCCCGAGCGGGCTGATTGCACCGTCTCGTCGGGCCCCACCATCTCGACGAACCAGGCTTTGCGCTCCGCCGTGAGCACGGTCGCGGCAAGGCCGCGCCAGCCCTTTTTGATGAGGTGCGCAGCGTGCTTTCCGCCAGGGCCCACGGGCGGTCCCACGGGCTGCCGGTAGCTGCCCTCGACTTCGACGATAGCGATGCGCAGCGAGCCCACCTGTCGCTTTTCGCGGCGGCCGCCCTGGCGGACGTCGTCGCCCTCGAAGCCCTTCATCCAGCGGGATAGGTGCTCGTCGAGCTCGGCCTTGCCGCTCGCGTCGAGGCGCGAGAGCAGCACCTGGGCCGGGGACTTGTCGTCGCCCACCGGCGCGACCCGATACTTCGCGCGGTGGTGGCCGCGCTCGGCCACGCGCTCGGTGGCCCAGCCGGCCGGCACCGTCCAATCGAGATCCCGGCTCCGCGAAATGGCGCTCGGGCTCGAGCTCGGGCTGGCGGCGAGCTTGTCGGGCTCGGCTGGGCTGCGGGAGCAGCCGAGCAGGGCCAGGGCGAGCAGCAGCGTGCGGGGGCTTTTCATGAAGCGGATGATGATGGCAGCATAGCTTGTCCTCGGCGGTGCGTCGGCCCGAATGGTCGGCATCGCCATGCCGCGAGGGGCTTGGGTTGAAGCAGGCAGCGAAGAAGCGTTCGGTCCACGGCCGCCAGCCGAGCCGCAAGCGCAACGCGCTCGGCCGCGGCAAGCCGACGACGCAGGCAGTTCGGAACAAGCGCGCTCGACCTCGCGCTCGTTCGGGCGCGCGCGCGGGGCAAGGCCGTAACGCCCGTCCCTCTCGGCATGCGCGGCGGACCAGGCGACTGCGGATCGGCTTCGGCATCCTCGCGGCGGTGGTCGCCTTGGGGGCGCTCGGCCTCGGGTGGTTCGTCGGGCGGCCAGGACCCGCCGCTCGTGGGCGCGTGGCCGTCAACTGGCCGGCCGAGCTGAGCGCGTCCGAGGCGGCCGAGCTCTTGGCCGATCTCGGCCTGGTCGAGCGGCCGGCCGCCGTGGCTGCGTTCCTGCGCGCCAGCGGGGCGCCAGCGTGCTTTCGGCCAGGACCGCACCTTTTGCCCCAGCAGGCGAGTCCGCGGGAGCTTCGCCGCCTTCTGTGCCGCAGCGCGGATCGGCCACGCGTCAGGGCGCCTATCCCCGAAGGCTTTTCGCGCTTCGCCATCGCCACGCGCCTCGATGAGCTCGGCGTCTGCTCGCGTGGCTCTTTTCTTCGCGCCACGGCCGACCGCGAGCTCCTGGTCGAACTCGGCGTGGAGCCGGCCGCCTGGGAGCCGGCGACCACTGCTGAGGGCTACTTGTTTCCGGCGACCTACGAGCTGTTCGTCGACGCCGATCCGCGCTTGGTCACCGCCCGGCTGGTCGGCGAGGCCCAACGCCGCTGGAGCCGGCTCGCCGCCGTCCACGCCGAAGGGCTGAACGAGCTAGCGCACACCCTCGACTGGGGACGGCGCGAGGTGATCACGCTCGCTTCGATGGTGGAAAAGGAAGCTGCCGCCGACGACGAGCGCGGGCTCATCGCCAGTGTGTTCCTCAACCGGCTGCGCGACCCGGCTTTTGCGCCCAAGCTCCTGCAGAGCGATCCCACCTCCGCATACGGCTGCTACGCCATGGCCGAGCAGATCCCCGCCTGTCGGCAGTTCACCGGTAGGGTCAGCCCGGCGCTCAATCACGACCCGCACAACCGCTACAGCACTTACGTCCACCCTCGCCTGCCCCCCGGTCCCATCGCGAACCCGGGCGAGGCCGCCATCGAAGCCGTGCTCGCGCCGCGGCACACGAGCTATCTCTACTTCGTAGCGGCGGGCCAGGGGCGGCACACCTTCAGCCAAACGCTGCAGGAGCACAATCGCGCCGTCCGCCGCCTGAGGACGCGCAGCCCGAAAGAGGCCGGCCGCTAGATTGGAGCGCGCCTCGCGGCTCGCTCGAGCGACGGGCGGCTGCGTCATCTTTGTTCTGCGCGTGCGCCTCGGCTACCATGGCCACATGGCCAATCGTCGGCGCCCGCCCGCGGTGGAGCTTGCTCCCTTGCCGCGCGTGCTGATCCCCCACCCCCACGTGCGTTGCGACTCACGCGTGCTCGGCGGCAGCCCGCACGTCGAGGGGTCGCGAGTGCCCGTGCGTCGGCTGTGGGCTTGGCACCGCGCTGGCGCATCGATCGACACCTTGCTCAAGCGCTACCCCGGCCTGGGTCCCGCGCGCGTGCTCGATGCGCTGTCGTTTTGCTACGACAACCGAGCGGTGGTCGAGGCGGATCTGGCGCGCGAGATGGCCGCCATCGAGGCGACCGGACAGAAGACGGTAGGCCTGCGACCCATGGCGCAGCAGCTCTTGCCCTTCTTCGACGAAGAATAGGGCTTGCGCAAGAGTTGCTTGCGTCCTGCCAAGTAGCTCTCGCGCGAGCAGCAAAATCTCGCGCGAGCAGCAAAAAAAAGACCGGCTACTTCGTTCTCGGGACGAGAACCGAGCAGCCGGTCCCCTGTTCGGGCAAGCAGACGCGACGACTCAGTCGTAGATGTCTTCCGGCGGCGAGGTGGCCGGCGGCTTGGTGGCCGGCGGCTTGGTGGCCGGCGGCTTGGTAGCCGGTGGCCGCGTCGTGGCGGGCGGTGGGGTGTACGGCGGCCGCGTCGTGGCGGGCGGCGGGGTGTACGGCGGCGGCGTCGTGGTCGCTGGCGGTGCCGTGGCCGCTGGCTCGGCCGTCTCCGTGGGCTCGGCCCCAGCGTCCTCCGGCTCGGCCTCGGCATCGACGGCCGCGTCGGCCTCAGCGGTTTCCGTCTCCGTCTCCGTCGTGGTCGCCTCCTCCGTGGCCGTGGTCGTCTCGGCCGTGGCCGTCGTCTCGACCTCGGTTGCGGTGGCGGTTTCCGTCGTGGTGGTGGTTTCCTCTTCGCCGTTTCGGGTGGCGAAGAAGTAGATGATGGCGATGGCGACCACAGCGACGAGCAGATAGGTCAGGCCCCTGCCGCCGCCTTCCTCTTCCTCGGGCTCCTCGGCTGCGGCGGCTCGCGGACGCTCGGCGATCGGCTTGGGCTTGACCGCAGGCTTGGGCTTGACCGCAGGCTTGGGCTCCTCCTTGGGCTTGACCTCTTTCTTCTCCTCGGGCTTTGCCGCCGCCTTGGGCTTGTCCTCGGCCTCGTCCTTGTCCTTGTCCTCGGGCTCCTTGTCGTCGTCCTTGTCCTTGTCGCCCTCGTCCTTGGCCTCGTCCTTGGCTTCTTCCTCGCCCTTGGCTTCTTCCTCGTCCTTGGCCTCGTCCTTGGCCTCTTCTTCGTCCTTGGTCTCTTCCTTCTTCTCCTCGTCCTTATCCATCGCTTCTTCCCCTTTGGCGGCTTTGTGGTCTGCGGCATCCCACCCCTGGTCGGTCGGTTCCGCCGGGGAAGGCGAGCCAATGTCATCCATGGAGCCCCCCGCACCAGCCAGGGCCTGCTCGAGCAGCTCGGCTGCCTGTTTCATCACGGTGCGCTCTTCGGGAGGCGGGGCTTCGACGTCCTCGTCATCCTGCTCGGATGGCGGGAAGAAGCCCTCTTCATCTTCCTCTTCCTTCGCGGGCTCCTCGCCGACGGGCTCCGTGGCGGCCGGCTTGCCCAGATCGCCCAGCCCCAAGGCGGTGGCCTTCAATTCTTCGCGCGCCTCCACGGTCGGCTTGGCGGGCTCGGGGGCAGGCTCCGC
>CAYTYV010000299.1:6865-8301 GCA_964441055.1 uncultured Polyangiaceae bacterium
GCGGGCTCGGGGGCAGGCTCCGCAGCAGGCACCTCCAGCCCTGCGTCGAAGCGCGATTCCTCGCGGCCGTGGGCCTCCACCAGGCGCCCGATGACCGCGCGGCTCTTCTCGTCGAGCTTGATGAACTTAACGCCCATGCCCGCGGGCCGCTCCTCGGCTTCGGCCTCGTCGCGCTTCCAGACCACGCGACCGACGCCGGCGAGAACCGCTTCGTCGTCAGCGATCCGGATCTCGAACTTCAGCAAGGTTCCCGACGGGAACGGCGAGGTCGTCTTGATGAAGATCCCCCCGCGGCTCACGTTTTCCGAGTGGTGCTCGACGAAGTCGTCGACGGTGGCGCTCTTGTAGCGCACGGTCATGCTGAGCACCTTCGCTCGTGGATGATTCCTCTTGTTCTCCATCGCTGGGTCTCCCCGTCCCGCAGGGCACCACCTGCACTAGCATGTGCGGGCGGACTCTGGACGACGGTGTTGGGGCCGTCGTAGCGCCCGGATGTTACCCCCAAGTGGGTGCGAAACCCAAATGGCTTTCGCACCACTTTTTGCGGAGGCCTATCGAGACCCTCGAAGAGGCCGCCCGACGACGAGGCCGAGCAAGGCTCCCGCGGGGGCGCCGCGGTTGCCCAGCGTCGGTCCTGGGATGCATTCGAACGCGGGCTTCCGACGGTCGGGCGCGGGAATCGTACGCGCTGCTGCGGCGTCGGGGCGACGGAAATTTATCTATTAATATTAACTGGTTATGCGATATGGGCGGGTCGCGCAACGGGGGTGCGAGGCGCGGAAATGCGACTGCCAGGCGCTAGCCGCTCGGGACGGAGGGCTCACGCAGTCGGCAGGCCAACGCGGCAATGGCTTGCGCGTGCAGTCGGCTCGCGCGGCTTTTGCTGATCCCGAGATCCGCGGCGATGTGATCAAAGCGCTCGTCGGCGAAGTAGTGCCGCTCGACGAGCTCGCGCTGCCGATCGGGCAGCTCGGCCACGGCCTCGCGCAGCTCCTTGGCTGCGGCCGCCTGCATGACCGCCTGCTCGGGGTTGGATCGTCTGGCCACGGCATCGACGTCCAGGGTCGACGCGATGAGGGAGACGGCGAGCGTGCCAGCGTGTCTCGCGAGCATCCGGCGAAGCCCCTCCTGGGGGGTTGCTGGCGACGAGGACGGAGGTGCCTCGGTCAGCGCCTTGGCTTGAGCGGCGCGCCCGAGTCGCTCCCCCGTGGCCAGGGCACGCGCTCGGCCGAAGCGCGCTCTTCCGTGGGTGGCGCGGCGTATGCCGTCGAGCATCGCCCAGCGCAGCTTGAGCGTGACGTAGGCCTCGAAGGTCGCCCGCTGGGGGTCATAGGCCCGCACGATGCCGACGATGGCACCGTGGCCCAATCCGATAAGCTCCTCGAGCTCCAGCAGCCCGCCGAGCCGGCGGTACAGCCGTCGCGCCTCCTGATGCA
>CAYTYV010000300.1:0-2117 GCA_964441055.1 uncultured Polyangiaceae bacterium
AAGTCGATTCAGTTGGGCCTCGCCGCTACGCCGAGTTCCTTCACGGAGCACCTCAAGACGAGCTGCAGGCCGATGCTCGCGGCGTCGTGCTCGACCTCGCCAGCTTCGACGGTGTCGCTGATGCCGACAGGCGCGACCTTCTAGGTGGACGCTCTGCTCGCTGGTCAGGTACAACACGCCCGAGGGAAGGACGGGAGCATGCGGCTATCCCGAGCCACGAAAGCACGCAATCTACTCAAAACCCCCCCGCTTCTCGAGGACTTCCTGGCTGCGTATCATCCCAAGCGCGAGGTGCTGCGTAGCCGGATGGCGCGCAGAAGGAGACCCGTTCTATGACCCTTCATAAGGTAGCCCTGATTCCCGGAGACGGTATCGGGCCCGAGGTCTCGGCGGCCGTGATGGATGTGTTCCGGGCCGCGGGGGCGCCCATCGACTGGGTACAGTGCCAGGCCGGGCAGGTCGCGCTGGAACAGCGGAACGACGTGCTCCCCCCGCAAACGCTCGAGACGATCGAGCGGTGCAGGGTTGCCCTAAAGGGGCCGTGCACCACCCCGGTCGGTAAGGGATTCGTGTCGGTCAATGTGCAGTTGCGCAAGCGGCTGAACCTGTATGCCGCGGTCCGGCCGGTACGGAGTCTGGAAGGCATTTCCACGCGGTTCGAGGACGTCGACCTGATCATCATTCGCGAGAACACCGAGGGGCTGTACAGCGGTGTGGAAAACCAGGTCACCGACGACGTCGTGATGAGCATGAAGGTGGCCACAGAGACGGCGTGCCGCCGTATCGCGCACTGGGCTTTCCGGTTTGCCACGCAGCGTCGCCGCCGGAAGATCACCATCTTTCACAAGGCCAACATCATGAAGATCACCGACGGTCTCTTCCTGCGGGTGGCGAAGGAAGAGCACGAACGGGAGTATCCGAACATCGAGTTCCAGGACCTGATCATCGACGCTGGCTGTATGCGGCTAGTGCAGGATCCCTCGAATTTCGACGTCCTTCTTCTGGAGAACCTCTACGGCGATGTGGTGAGCGACCTCTGCGCGGGCCTGGTGGGCGGCCTGGGAGTGGTGCCCGGCGCGAATTTCGGCGGCGAGACGGCGGTCTTCGAGGCGGTGCACGGTTCCGCGCCTGATATCGCCGGTCAGGGGATCGCCAACCCGCTGGCCCTGCTCATGTCGGGCGTGATGATGCTCAACCATATGGCCGACTCGGTCCGGGATCCGCGTTGCCGAGAGGTGGCCAAACGTATCAAGGCGGCGTACGACCTGGCGCTCGTGGACGGAAAGACGACGCGCGACCTGGGTGGCGCGCTGGGCACGGACGAGTTCGCCCGCGAGATCATCGCACGCCTGCCGCCCGCCGGGTAAACGCGTCGCACAGGCCGTGTTGCGGCGCGTCTGGTCGGGACGTCGATCAGCGCGCACTCCGTGATCTGACTTGCCCACCAAAGCCGCCTCGGCTGGTTGAACCTGGCGCCTCGCGTGGCTATCCTTTGCCCTGAGATGAGACGGCGAAGGAGCAGACCGCCGACGCGAGCTTGGCTCGTGACCGTGGCGCTGCTCGGCGCCGTGCTGCTCGGGCAGCTCGGCGTGGGCCGGGCTATGCTCGCCATCTGGACCGCTAGTCCGCTCGGCGCGTGCGACAACGACTGCCCGTGCGAGGCACTCGCCCAACCGGGTTCGGCCGACACGCACACAGGTCACCACCACGATGATGGTGATTGCTGTCCTGAAGACGAGGGGCCGGACGACGGGTGTCCGATGGGTTGCGACGACTGCGCTTGCTGCCCGGCCCAGCTGGTGGCCGTCTTGCCTAGCCTCGGGCCCGGACCGCGCGCGTCGTCAGCGCGGCGGTTGCTGGTGAGCGCGCCGCCCAAACAGCCTGCCCGCGGCGTGCTCGGCCGCATCTTTCGACCCCCCAAGCGCTGCCTCAGCTGACCGCTGACCACAACAGCTAGGCAACAGCTAGGCAAGGACTGGCGCGCGAGGGTGTGCTCCCGCGAGCAAGCGGCGAGCTTTCTCGGCACGCTCTCGTGAACGCCACAGTCGCGGGACGGAGTCAGCTCTGACCGCGGATGGGTGAGTTAGGTGCGAACGGCAAGCCAGATAGGGGACGTT
>CAYTYV010000300.1:2217-6207 GCA_964441055.1 uncultured Polyangiaceae bacterium
GGCAGCCTCGCCACTGTTGCAGGACAACCCAGAGGCGGGCGTCGCTGCTGGTGGACGGACCATTGGCAGCGAGACGTTCCTCGAGCTGGAAGCCTCGCTGGAGCAGCGCTTCGAGATCGCTGGCGAGCGCGGGCTTCGCATCGAAGCTGCCGAGGCACAGCAGAGGCTGTCACGCGCCAAGCTCGACGAAGCCCGATGGGAAGTGCACTGGCGAGCTCATGCCCTCTTTGCCGACGCACGGATAGCCCGCATGCGGCTCGAGGCAGCGGACCGCTTGGTCGAGTTCGCCGAAGAGCTGCTGGAGATCGGCGAGAAGCGGGCTCAGGTGGGCGAGACGGCTCCGCTTACCGAAATCGTCGCTCGGGCCGAAGTCGCCCAGGCCCTTCAGGCGCGCATCGCAGCGCGGCAAGAGCGGGACTCCGTGTTGGTCGAGCTCGCAGCGGTGGCCGGTTGGCCCACGGCCAAGCTCCCGGAGCTCGACGGCGAGCTGTCCCCCGTTCGCAACGCACCACCAGTCGCCGAGCTGCTCTCCAGGGCGACGCGGCACCAGCCAGGCCAGCGGAGCTTGGCGCTAGCCGTCAGCGCCGCTGAAGCGCGGGTACGCCTCGAGGATCGCGAAGCATGGCCGGAGCCCGCGCTGGGCTTCGCGTATGCACGGGAGGGGGAGGCTGGAGCAACGGCCCACGTCTGGGTGGGAGCGCTCACCGTTCCCATTCCGATATGGAACCGGAATCAGGCGGGCCGCGCTCGGGCTAGGGCGCAGCTCGACGTCGCGCAGGCCGAGCAAGACGCCGCGGCGAGCTGGTTGCGGTCTCGCATTGTGCGAGCGGCGAGCGAGGTCGACGCAGCGGCAGAGCGCACAACGATCTACGGCCGCGAAATCCTACCCGCCTTCAACCGCAATCTGACGCTGATTCGGCGCGCCTACGAGCTCGGGGAGATCGACATCCACCGAGTGTCGCAGATCCGTGAGCGCGTGCTCGCCAATCAGCATCAGGCACTGGACGCACTTGCCGATTACCACCAGGCCGTGGCCACGCTCGAGGCGCTGCTCGGCACCGATGTGTGGACTGAGAGCTTGCCACGGAGAGGGACCGCGCCATGACCACCGAGACCAACCCCATGATGCGGATCGCCGTATCCGTCGCCCTAGGTGTCGTGCTCCTGGCGACCAGCTGTAAGGACCGTGAGACCACGACAGGTCCGGCCACGTCGACCCCAGTCCCACGAAGCTCCGCCCACGCGGACCCAGCAGACTGGTGCGCTGGCCATGGCGTGCCGGAGTCGATGTGCACTGTGTGCAACCCGGAGCTCGTCGAGCAGTTTCAGCGCTCTGGCGACTGGTGTGCCGAGCACGGCTACCCCGAGTCGGTTTGCCCGCTCTGCGCCCCGATGCAGCCACCGTCGGGCGTCGCGGGACCAAGCGCCGTCGCGCTGGGCACCCGGATCCGATTCCGCACCCCCGCCATCGAACGGGCGGCGGGCATCGAGACCGTCCCGGCCACGACGGACGGGATGGGCATCGACGTGGAGACCACGGCGCGCATCGACTTCGATCGCGACCACATGGCCGACGTACGTTCGGCCGTGCCAGGCATCGTGCGCGCGGTCGCGGTGGATCTCGGCCAGCAAGTCTCCGCCGGAGACGTGCTTTTCGTGCTGGAGAGCGCCCACGTCGGCGACCTGCAGGCTCGGCGGCAGGCGGCCACCGAGCGCGTCCGGGCGGGCCGGGCGAACCTCGCCCGCCAGCGGGAGCTGCGCGAGGGCGCGATCGCATCGCAACGACAGGTCGAGGTCGCCGAGCAGGAGCTCGCCGCGGCCGAGGCCGAGCTGCGCTCGATCGACCAGTCGCTGCGGCTCAGCGGCGCCTCGCGCGGCGGGGGGACCGGACGTTTCAGCGTGCACGCGCCGATCGCCGGGACGGTGATCCGGCGGCCCGGGCTGGTTGGCGCCTTCGCAGGCGAGCACGACTCGCTCGCCACGGTGGCCAACACGTCGGTCATGTGGGCGATGCTGGACGTGCCCGAGTGGGACGCCGCCACCGTGCGGACCGGCCAGCAGGTTGAGCTGCGGGTGGACGGGATCGCCGGGCAGAGCTTCACGGGGAAGGTGACCTGGATCGCCGCCGAGGTGGATTCGCGCACGCGCAGCGTGTCGGCACGTGCGGAGGTACAGAACGCCGACGGGCTGCTGCGCGCGGGCCAGTTCGCGCGGGCGACGGTCCACGTTGGCGCTCCCGAGACCGCGACCACCGTGCCGCTGCAGGCCATCCAGCGGATGGGCAAGGAGTCGGTTGTGTTCGTCCGCACGGCAGAGTGTGTGTACGAGCCGAAGGTCGTGCGTCCCGGCCGCTCGGACGGACGCCGCGTGCAGGTCGCAGGCGATGTACGGCAGGGCGATGCGATCGTCACGACCGGCGCCTTTCTGCTGCGTACCGAGCTCAGCCGGGAGAGCATCGGCGCCGGTTGCTGCGAGGTCGATCGGCCGGGAGGGCACTGAGCATGCTCAATCGGATCATCGATCTTTCGCTGCGCTACCGCGGCGCCGTGCTGCTCGCCACGGCAGTCCTCGTGGTCGCGGGCCTCGTGTCCTTCAAGCACCTGCCGTTCGACGCGTATCCCGACACGACGCCCGTGCAGGTATCGGTCAACACCGTCGCGCCAGCGCTGTCGCCGCTCGAGGTGGAGCGACAGATCACCTTCCCCTTAGAGCAGAGCATCGGCGGGCTCTCCGGCCTCACCGGGGTCCGCTCGGTCTCCAAGTTCGGCTTCTCGCAGATCACGGCCATCTTCGAAGATGACACCGACGTCTACCTCGCGCGCCAGGTCGTGGGAGAGCGGCTGCAGAGCGTCGAGCTCCCCGAGGGGGTCGGCCGTCCGTCGCTGGGTCCCGTGTCCACCGGCCTCGGCGAGGTCTTCCAGTACCTCGTGCAAAGCGACCAGCTGTCGGCACAAGAGCTGCGTACGCTCCACCACTGGGTCGTGCGGCCGCAAATGCTGCAGGTCTCGGGCGTCGCCGAGATCAACACTTGGGGCGGCTACGAGAAGCAGTACCACGTCGTCTTCGACCCGGACCTGCTCATCAAGCACGAGCTGACCCTCGATGACGTGGCGACGGCGCTCCAGCGCAACAACGCCAACGTCGGCGGTGGCGTGCTCGACCGCGGCGGCGAGGCCCAGATCGTTCAGGGCGTCGGGCTGGCCCGCAGCGCGCGAGAGATCGCCGACATCGTGGTCGCCGCCAAGGACGGCGTCCCGATCCGCGTCGGCAACCTCGCGCGGGTAGAGGAAGGTCACGAGGTGCGGCGCGGCGCGGTGACCGCCGAGGGGCGCGGCGAGGCGGTGCTGGGGCTCGGCTTCATGCTGATGGGCGAGAACAGCCGGGAGGTCACACGGCGGCTGGAGGAGCGCCTCGGGGAGGTCCAGGCGAGCCTGCCCAAGGGCGTGCACCTGGAGCCCGTCTACCGCCGCACCGAGCTCATCGACAAAGTGCTGCGCACCGTACGCAACAACCTGCTCGAGGGCGCGCTTCTCGTCATCGCCATCCTCTTCATCTTTCTCGGCAACCTGCGCGCTGGGATCATCGTTGCGCTGGCCATCCCGCTGTCGATGCTCTTCGCCTTCAACGCCATGCTGCGCTTCGGCGTGGCTGGCAGCCTCATGAGCCTGGGCGCCATCGACTTCGGCCTGATCGTCGACAGCTCGGTGATCATGGTCGAGAACGCCGCGCGGCGCGTGGCGGAGGACACGACCGGCCGCAGCGTGCGGCAAATCGTGCGCGACGCGGCAGTGCAAGTGCGCAAGCCCACGCTCTTCGGCGAGCTCATCATCGCTATCGTCTACCTGCCGATCCTGGCGCTCGAGGGCGTCGAGGGGAAGCTGTTCCAGCCCATGGCGCTGACCGTCATCTTTGCGCTTGCGGGCTCGATGATCCTCTCGTTTACGCTCATGCCCGCAAGCGCAAAGATGACGGTCAGCGCCATGGGCTGGA
>CAYTYV010000300.1:6217-8278 GCA_964441055.1 uncultured Polyangiaceae bacterium
ACCCCGGCTGCGCGGCGAAGACGCGCATCGTCTCCGCGCTGGCGAGCCTGGCGCTGAAGCGGCAGAAGAAGCACCGGGACAACCTACTGGTCCGCGTGCTCCAGCGAGCGTATCGGCCGGTCCTCGAGTGGGCGCTGTCGCGGCGGGCGCTGGTCCTGTCGCTCGCCACCGTCATGCTCGTCAACGCCGTCCTCCTCGCCAGCCGCCTCGGCTCCGAGTTCGTGCCACAGCTGCGCGAGCAGGCCGTGGTGATCAACACCGTCCGCCTCGCCGGGGTGTCGCTCGGCGAGTCCGTTCGCTACGGCAGCCAGATCGAGCGGCTGCTTCTCGGCGAGTTCCCGGACGAGATTGCCCACGTTTGGACGCGAACGGGGACCGCCGAGGTGGCGACGGATCCGATGGGCCTCGAGGTCTCGGACGTGTTCTTGACGCTGACTCCGCGCGACCGCTGGCAACGGGCGGCTACCCAGGACGAGCTGACGCAGCGGATGAGCTCCGTGTTGAAGGGTATGCCCGGCATGCGCGCGGTGTTCTCCCAGCCCATCGAGATGAGGATGAACGAGATGATCGCTGGCATCCGCGCCGACGTCGGAATCAAGCTCTTCGGCGACGACTTCGATGTTCTGCGCGAAAAAGCCGACGAGATCCGCCGCGCCGTCGAGCAGGTTCCCGGGGCAGCGGAGGTCACGGTGGAGCAGGTCACCGGGTTGCCCATCCTCCGCATCGAGGTCGATCGCGACGCTGTGGCGCGCTTCGGGATCCCGGTCGAGGAGGTGCTCGAGCTGGTCGAGTCGCTCGGCACTCGCAGCGTCGGCGAGGTCGTGGAGGACCAGATGCGCTTCGACCTCGTCCTTCGCCTCGACGACCGGTACCGCGACGACCCGCGGCGCATCGAGCGGCTGTTGGTCACCGCACCCGACGGGCAGCGGGTCCCGCTGGGCCAGCTCGCCGAGGTCGCCGTCGTGGAAGGGCCATCGTCGATCAACCGCGAGTGGGCGCGGCGGCGGATCACCATCCAGGCGAACGTGCGCGACCGCGATGTCGGCTCGTTCGTGGCCGACGTCCGAACCGCCATCTCCGACGTGGGGCTGCCCACTGGATATTACGTGCGTTACGGCGGCCAGTTCGAGCACCTGGAGCGAGCCCGAGAGCGCCTGATGGTGGTGGTGCCGATCGCCTTGTTGCTCATCTTCTCGCTGCTGTACCTGACCTTCGGCCGCGTCCGCGATGCCCTGCTGGTCTACACGGGTGTTCCCTTCGCGGCCGTAGGCGGCGTGGTTGCGCTGTGGCTCGCTGGCATGCCCTTCACCATCTCGGCTGGCGTGGGCTTCATCGCGGTCTCGGGCGTGTCGGTGTTGGGCCAGCTCGTGCTCGTCTCCCGGGCGAGGCAGCTCATGGCGGCCGGCCGGGGCCTTGCCGCGGCGACCCGAGAGGCCGCCGAGACGAGGCTGCGCCCGGTGATGATGACCGGCCTCGTGGCCGCGCTGGGCTTCGTTCCGATGGCGCTCAACACGGGCGTCGGCGCCGAGGTCCAGCGGCCGCTCGCCACCGTCGTCATCGGCGGAGTCATTACGTCGATGTTGGCGACGCTGCTCGTTCTGCCCGTGCTCTACGCCGCCTTCGGCGCGCCGGTTTCGCGCGCGGACGAGGGGACGGCGGCAGAGAGCCGCAGCCAGCCCGCGCCAGAGCCGACGGCATGAAGCGCGCGCTGACGGTGAGGCGGCTCGTGCTGGACACCATAGGCCCGCGATGAAGGCCGTTAGCCCTCAAGCCCCTCGGCTCGCCGCCCCAGCCCCGAACAGCCGTACGGCCCAGTACACGTACCAAGCTCGGACTCGATTCATGCCGTCCCCCCGGCAGACCTGTTGCAGCAGCTTGTCGACCTCCATCCGGTAGCGCTCGTGGTAGTCGGGGGCGAGCAGCTCTTCTCGATGCATCTGGTAGAGTGCGTCGTGGACCAGCGAGCCCCGTATGAACGTGTACGTGTCGACGGTTGGCCCGCTCGGGCCGTCCCAGGCATAGCGCTCTTTCACGGTCAGCAGCCCATCGACCGTGAGCGCC
>CAYTYV010000301.1:0-8271 GCA_964441055.1 uncultured Polyangiaceae bacterium
CAGCTGTCCGTCGATCTCTTTGTCTTGGCGGACAAACGCGGCGGTGAGCACCGAGATCTCGCTATCGGTCCGCACCGCACCGAGCAGGCGCTCGGCACCGTCCACCGCGCCGAGGCGTTGCAGCGCCACCAAGATGAGCGGTCGCAGCGCCCCCTGGCGATCGTCCCAATGCGACAGTATCGGGTGATAGGCGGAGCTCGTCCCGATGCGGCCGAGCGCCACCACGGCCGCCTCCTGCATGGCCGGCTCGGGATGCTCGAGCAGCTCGAGCAGCGTCTTGACGGCCTGGCTGGCGCGGCAGCGGCCCATACCCACCGCTAGCCGTTGTCGCGTGCCGAGCGAGATGGCATCGTCGTCCAGCCACTGCACCCCTTCGGGGGCGAGCTGGCGCACGCGGTGAATGGTGAGCACCGCACAGGCCCGGGCGCGCGCCTCATCGCTGTTGCGGGCCGAGCGCGCCGCCGCGATCAAGTGCCGCCTGACAAAGCCGATCCAGCCTTGCAGATCCTGCCATTGGTCGGTGGGAAGCACGGCCTCGACAAAGGCGCCGTTATCGGCCGCCGCCTGAGCGCGGGTGCGATCGGCCGCCTCCTGGGAAAGGCGGCGCAGCTGTTCGTCGGTGCCTGCCGCCTGCATGGTGGCAATGGGCAGCGCGGGGATGCCGAATTTGCCGAGCGCAATGGTGGCGGCGCGGCGAACGTCCATATCCTCGCTGATGACCGAGGGGCCGAGCAGCTTGATGCTCGAAAAGCGGCCCATGCCGCCCAGCGCCTCGATGGCCGCCAAGCGCACGCCGCGGTCGGCGTGCTCGAGAAGCGGCTCCACGTGGGGGGCGGGCTCGTCCCAGATGAGCTCGCCGAGGGCGCGGGCCACCGTGGAAAGGCGGGCCGGATCGCTCTGCACCTCGGCCAGCATCGCGGTCAAGATCTCGCTGGCGATGTGCGGCGGCACATCCCACAGCTCGTCGCGGCGGCGCCAATAGTCTGCCAACATCCTCGCCAGATAGCTTTGGTGATCCAGCTTGGGATCGAGCGGTCGGCCGAACTCGAAGGTGGCCAGCCGTCCGTCGATGAGCCTGATGGTTGCGAACATGAGATCCCTTTCGGTGCGGGGGCTCGGCGCTAGAGGTCTTGCTCGCGGACCTCGATGGTAAACGACAGCTCGTAGTCGCCCCTGCTGGCCGGCTCGGTGCGGGCCTCGGGGGGATTTTTGTCCTTGACCTTGGCGAGGCCCGTCTCCTGCTTTTTCACGGGGCGATGGGTTTCCAGGTCAGCCGCGCGGAAGCCCTTGGAGATGTAGCCCAAGGCCTCGCACTGGTCCTTGAGGGTGTGCAGCATCATCGAGAAGATCTCGCGGGCGATGCGGCGGCGATGGGCCGCGTCGCCCTTGACGATATCTTCCTGGTAGTCGATCGCCTTGCCGTCGAGCTTGACCGTGCGGTCGTCGTCGGACTTGCGGAAGATGTCCTCGACGAGATCGTGCTCGGTGCCGTGGATGTAGACCCGCAGCTCGTCCTCGTCGGCGAGGTAGACGGTGAGCTTCTTGTCGCCCAGCGAGATGTGCCCGCCCTTGCCCACCGTGGTCTCTGGCGTTTGCAGCCAGCGGCCGTTGACCCCGTAGCGCAGGCGCCACTCCTCGTTGGCGCCCTCGAACTCCCAATCGCCGCCGTGCGAGGCGGTGATGGCGGTCACCGAGTGGAAGGTCACGGAAAACTCCCGTACCTGCTGCGCCAGATTCCAGTTGGCATCGTCCAGCCAGCCGAGCTCGATGTGCACGCCGTAGCAGTCGTCGTCGGGGGAAGCCTGGCTGAGTGGGATCTTGACCTTGAGCTGGGTCGGCACTTCGGTCGAGCCCTCGGGCTCGATGGGCTCTACGGTCGGCGTGACGTTGGCGAGCTTGCCAAAGCCGGGGTTATCGAAGGCCTGCGAGCTCATGTTGATGAGCAGCTCGGTCTCGCGCGCGTGCACCCGAGCGTCACCTTCGCCTGGCGGGGGAACGGCGTGCCGTCCCCGCGCGCGAGCCTTGATGGTCTTGCTCTCGGGGTAGTCCTTCGAGGGCACCACGGTATAGTCCATGGCGTCGTGCGAGGGATGTTTCGGCAGGTCGACGATGAACTCGTAGTCCTTGCCGCACAGATCCTTGAAGTCCAGGTAGCCGCCCTTGCGACTGGCGAAGAAGGTGAAGCGGATCCCCGGTACGTATTTATCGCGATTGCGCGAGAACTGCACGCCCTGCCAGCGAGCCGAGGCAAAGGCCTTGACCGGATGAAGCTCGGTCTTCATCAGCCTGGCTTTTTTTGGGTCGCTCTGCTCGGTGGGGTTGTCGATGGGGTGGCCGCAGTCGTAGATCCACCGACCGGCAAGCCATAGGTACTGGTTGTCGACGGGCCAGCCGAGATCCAAGCCCGTGTAGATGGCTCCGTCGCTCGTCGGCGAGGCGCTGGCAAAGGCGCCCGTGTCCCATTCGCACTCGACCGCGGGTACCTCCTCGTCCTCGTCCTTGTTGCCGTCTCCCGTGATGTACAGGTAGTCCGGGGACGGGGTGACGAAGAAGCACCAGTCGAAGTAGCGGTGGTACTGATAGAGCGGCACATCCGTGCGGCTCAGGCGCGACTCGCCCAGCGGGCCCTCGAGCTCGCGCTCGAGCTCGGCGTCCACGGGCTGCGTCATCGAGCGGGTGTTCTCGACGTGGACCCAGCCCGGTATCGTGGCCAGCAGCTGCTTGGCGGCCTCGTCTTTGACCCAGAACCACACGCAGATACCGGTCACGAAGCCCGCCAACGCGCCCAGACCCGCGCCCCAGATGGCGCCGTCCTGCGCCCAGTCCTCCAGATCCTCGCCCTTGGCCGCACCGACGATGGTGCCCGTCAGCGCTCCCAGCCCCGCACCCACCAGGCCGAACAGCACGCCGCCCAGCAAGCCGACCAGGGCGCCTTCGCTCAGATCCTCGAAGAACTGCCCCGCGGTCATGGGCGACTCGTCTTCCTTGAGGCCTCGGCAGCCGCTCTCGAAGCCGTAGCCGCTCATCAGCTCGTTGCCCTCGGGCCGGGTTCCGCCCCAGACGTCGTCGGGGCAGTGGATGCGGTGCAAGGGCTTGGCCCGGTCGTAGGGCTTGTCCGTGTTCGACAGCGTCGGACGGATCAGGCTATCCCGCATGGCACGACCTCCGTTTTGAATGGCTCTCGGCTCATCCGCCCGCCTTGCCCTTCAGTAGTGACTTGGTGGTGTCGCAGATCCCCTTCCAGGTCTCGAGCTGGTTGCCCTCCTGGAAGGTCCCGGCCGCCAGAGCCAGCTCGTTGCGATCCCACAGATCGAGGTCGGCAGGCCCATAGCCGAGGTTGTAGAGGCGCTGCCGCGCGGCGTGCTCCTCGTCGCTATCGTCCAGACCGCCCGCATGAAGCTCGAGGTGGTAATCGTCGGCGGTCACGTCGATGACGCACTTTTCGTAGTACACGGGGATCCGCAGCATCCCGCTGCCGTCGGTCGAGCCTGTAAACGGCTCCGGGCCGTGGCCCGTGGCAGTCACCTCGGCGTTGGCCAAGGGCTGCGGCTCGTCGCCCGCCACCTCGGCGGGCCGGAAAAGCTGCACCACCAGCTCCTTGGGCTCAGTGGTCTCCGTCTCGACGCTGTCCGAGACCGAGGTCGAGGCGCCGCCGCCGCCGCCCAGGCTCACCGACGAGCCCAGCACCTGGGCGGCGCCGTTTAGCAGCACCGAGGCGCCCGAGCCGTTGACCTTCACGCTCGCCGCGGTCAGATCGCCGTCGCCGTCCAGCTTGAGCGCGGCCTTCTTGCCGCCCGCCAAGGTCGCCTCGTCGTTGCCGATGAGCGTCAGCTTGGGCGAGGTGAGCTTGATCTCGTCCTTGCCGATCTCGATGCGGCTCTCGCCGCAGGTCAGCACCAGACCCTCGTCGGCCTGCAATATCGTCTTGGCCGTGGTCGCCACGTTCAGATCGCCGCGCAGCGACACGCTGCTCCCTTTGCTGACCGCGACGCTCTGCTGGCCCGAGATCACCGCGTTGTGGTTGCCCTTGACCACGTTCATGGCGTCGCCCATGACCGAGCTCACGCTGCGGCCCTTGACCTGGAGGCGGTGATCGCCGCCCACCAGAAAGGCGAGGTTGCCGCCCACCTCGGCGGCCTGGTTTTGCGCCACCCGCTGTCGGAAGGTGCCGCCCACCCGGTCGCCGCGATCGCCGCATACCTCGTCGCGCCGCGAGCCCGAGATGTTGAGGTGCTGGCTGCCGCTCACGGCGCAGGACAGATCGCCCGCCACCGCGGTGGTGGCCTGCCCGCCCACGGCGACCGAGCGATTGAGCCCGACGGTGAGCGTCTGGTTGGCGGCGACGTTCTCGGTGTGGTTGTTCTGGATCTGGTTGACCTGGTCGTTGCCCACCACGGTGTTGTGGTCGTTCAGGACCCGCTCGTCGAGATTGCGCTGGGCGCGCAGGTGGATGCGCTCGTAGCCGGCCAGATCCTCGAAGCTGAGCTCGTTGTAGCCCGTGCTGCGCAGGGTGGAGCGCGTGCGGATGCCGCTGATGGTCTTGCATTCGGGCAGCTTGAAGGAGGGAGGATGCTCACCGTTGTAGGCGCAGCCGATCACCATGGGCTTGTCCTCGTCGCCGCCCACGAACAGCACCAGCACCTCCATGCCAATGCGCGGGATGAACTGGAACCCCCAGGCCGTTCCGGCCCAGGGTTGCATCACGCGGATCCAGCAGGAGCTGTGCTCGTTGAGCTCGCCTTCCTGGTCCCAATGGAATTGCACCTTGATGCGGCCGTGCTCGTCGGGATAGATCTCCTCGCCCTCGGGGCCGACCACGGTGGCGGTCTCCAGGGTCTGCTGGATCCGCCACGGCATGCGCTGCGGACGGCAAATCCGCTCCGCGGGCAAGCAGGTGAAGCGATTGTGGTAGGACTCCTGCGGGCCGTCGGGCGGCTGCCCCAGATCCAGGGCGCTTTCCAGCCCATAGTTATGGCCCTCGTGCTCGACGCGCAGGGCCACGTAGCTCCGGTTGAGCACCTCGGCGGGCGCCTGGACCAGGGTGAAGGTGGCGCCAGGCACGAGCCGCGGGCACCAGCTGCTGCCCTCGCCGACGAGCCGCCGCGCGCGGATCTGCGCGAGCTGCAGGGCGGCCTCCTCCTCGTCGATCTCGTCGTCCTCGAAGTGGGCGTGGTGATAGTAGGCGACCAGCGAGCTCTCGTCGAACTGCACCTCGTCGTCGTGCTTGGCCATGGCGTGCAGATCCAGCGAGGGGCGCTTGAAGTCGAACTCGTCGACGCGCACGGCGCCCGTCTCGAGGCGGTGGCGCAGCTCGAGGGAGCGGATGTACTCCCGCTCGGCCGAGCCCGTCGTGTCCCGAAGCGGCAGCGTCGAGCTTCCAGCAATGGGAACGTAGGCCGAGGTGTGATCGCCGAAGACGAGCTGCTCGCCCGGGCCATCCTCGTCCGGGTGGTCGAAGTAGAAGAAGATGCCTTCCTCCGACAGCAGCCGCCGAACGAAGTGCAGGTCGGTCTCCTGATGCTGCACGCAGTAGACGCGCGGCGAGTAGTCGCGCGCCAGCTTCCAGCGGTGCTCGACGCGGTGCTGCTCGAGCACCGCGGATACGATCTGGGGGACGGTCTGGTCCTGGAAGATGCGGCTGTTGCGCGTTCGTCCGAGCAGCCACAGGCGCGGAACGACGCGCATGCGAAAGAAGTCACCGCTTCGCAGCCGATAGTCGGTCAGGCGCTGCACCGAGCGCACGATGCCGTGCACGGCGCGCGGCTGCTCGATGCCGTGGATGCCCAGGCAGGCCTTGGCGCCCAGCACGTCGGGCTCGAAGGAGCCGCCGTGGCGGCTGCGCGCATTGAGCAGCACGTCGAAGGCGTACAGGCGCGAGACCTGCTCGCGCCCGCGGAACGACACGACCCGCAGCTCGTCGTCGTCGATTCCCTGCAAGTGAAAGGGGAAGATCGCGTGGGCGCCAGGCGCTGCTGTCGTCATGTGTCTTGCTCCCGCGTTGGCCGTGCTCTTTGATGGATGCCCGTTTGCCCGCTTGGCGGGCTAGCCTTGCCGGATCCGCTGCCGCTTGACCTCGATGCTGTAGGACACCGTGTAGTCGTTGGTCCCGGCCGGATCCGGCACCGTCTCGGCGAGCTTGGTGTCCTCCTTGAGGACGATGGCGTTTTCGTCCTTGCGATGGCTGCGTCCGAGCGCGAACTCGGTCGGGCGATACTCCTTGTGGATGCGTCCGAGCGCATCGGAGGTGTCTTGGAAGGTGTGCATCATCATCCCCAAGACCTTGCGGCTAATGCGCCGCACGCGGCTGGGCGAGCCGCGGATGATGTCCTGCTGGTAGTCGATGGGCGCGCCGTCGAGCTTGATGGTGCGGTCGTCGTCGCTCCAGCGGAAGATGTTCTCGACCACGTCGTGCTCGGTGCCGTGCACGCAGACGGTGAGCGGGTCGTCGGGTCCGAGGTAGACGGTGAACGAGGCGTCGCCCAGCGACATTCGGCAGCCGGCCTCGAGCTCGGTCTCGGGCGTCTGCGTCCACTGGCCGTTGACCCCGAGGCGCATGCGCCACTGCTCCGAGCCGCCCGAGTCGTGAAAGGCGTCCAGCTTTCTGAGCGAGTGGAAGGTCACGGTGCATTCGCGGACTTGCCGCGCCTGCGTCCATTGGGCGTCGTCCAGCCAGCCGAGATCGATGTGCACGCCAAAGCAGTCGTCGTCGGGCCCGGCTTGGCTGAGCGGGATCGTGACCTTCATCTGCGTGGGAAAGTCGCCGTCACCGCCGTCTTTTTGGAATGGCTCCACAATGGGCGTGATGTTGGCCATTCGGCCGAAGCCGTCGTGCTTGAAGGGCTCGGTGCTGATGCGCAGCAGCAGCTCGGTCGGACGCAGGTGCACCTGCGCCTCGCCCTCGCCTGGCGGGGGCACCGCGTGGCGGCCGCGCCCGCGGGCCTTGATGATCTTGCAGCCGGGATAGGCCTCGGCGTCGACGATCTCGAAGTCCATGGCGTCTTGCGACGGAAGGCGGGGCAGGTCGACCACGAACTCGTAGTCCTTGACGCGCAGATCCTTGAAGTCGAAGTAGCCACCTTTGCGGCTGGCGAAGAACACGAAGCGGATGCCCGGCACGTAGTGGTTGCGGTTGCGCGAGAACTTCACCGCCTGCCAGCGCGCCGAGGCCACCGCTTTGATCGGGTGGAGCTCGGCCCGCATCCGCTCGGATTGCTGCCATTGCCGCTTGCGCTCGGACCACGACAGCTTCTTCCACTCCTCGCTTTCGTGGCCGTGACCGCAGTCGTAGATCCAGCGGCCGGCCAGCCACACGAGCTGCCCGTTCATGGGCCAGGACAGATCGGCGCCCGCGTACAGGGCACCCACGCTGGTGGGCGAGACGCCCGCAAAGGCGCCCGTGTCCCATTCGCACTCGACCACGAGCTCCGAGGCCTTCTCGGACCAGTTCCCCTCGCCAGCCACGCAGCGGTAGCCCGGATCGGGGATGACGTAGAAGTTCCAATCGAAGTAGCGATGGAACTGGAAAAGCGGCATGTCCGTCCAGGTCTGGAAGCTCTGGTGGATGATGCCCTCGAGCTCGCGCTCGGTCTCGCTCTCGACCGGCTGGATGGCCTCGCGCGTGTTCTCCACGTGCACCCAGCTCGGCAGGGTGCGCAGAAGCTGGCGCGAGGCGTAGTCCTTGAGGGCGAGCCAGCCGAAAAAGCCCACTGCCCCGCCGATGGCCGCGCCCCACAGAGCGCCGTCCTGGGCCCAATCCTCGACGTCCTCGCCTTTGCCCAGACCGACGAGGGCCCCGATGCCCGCGCCCAGCCCCGCGCCCACCAGGCCGAACAGAATGCCCCCCAGCAGCGCCTCGCCGAAGTCCTCCAGCCCCTCGGCGGCGGTCGACTCGGCCATGTCGTGCTTGGGGTTGCGGCAGCCGCACGGAAAGCCGAAGCCGGAGGCCGGCTGGTCTCCGCCCGCAATGGCGCCGCCGTAGATATCGGGCGGGCAGCCGATGCGGTGGAAGCAGCGCGCCCGCTGCCAGTCCTTTTCGCGGTTTTTTCGCTCGAGGTCTGTGGTCGCGCGCGCCATGGTCGATCTCGGCGTTCAGTGGGGGCGGGGGCAGCCGAGGCGCCTTAGGGCTGAGAACGGGCGGTGGCGCCTCACGAGCCCCGTAGCTCCTTGAGGTGCTGGTCTACGAGGTTGCGCCATTCGGATTCCAGGGTGGGATCCTGCTCGAAGCGCCTGGTCCAGCGGCTGACCACGAATCGGATGGAGTGCGTGCCCACG
>CAYTYV010000302.1:0-4831 GCA_964441055.1 uncultured Polyangiaceae bacterium
CGTACTCGGCGCTGCCGACCGGCTCGGCCGACTGCAGCTGGACGATCTCGCCGAAGTAGTCGGCCATCTCGTTGCGCGCCGCGACGTCTTCGATGCGATAGCGAAGCTCGACCACGTCGCCTGCCTCGAGGCGCGGCAGCTCGACGTAGTAGGCGCGCTGCGAGGTGTACAGATGGACGGCGGGGTCGTCGGCCGCTGCCGAGCCCTGCTTGACCGCCTCGTCCACGCGCCCGTCTTGTCGGTAGACCTTGGCCGCGCGCAGTCGGACCACCTGTCGATCGGCGTGATAGACGAAGGCGTACCGTCGGCTGCGCGCCGCGGCGGCATCGGTCAGGGGCTGGAAGACGACCTGATGGAAGCGGCTGGCCAGCCCGTTGGGAAACACCGTGGTCACGATCAGGCGCCGAATCGTGCGACGGCTGTGGCGACGGTCGGCGATCTCGCGCTCGGCCAGCAGTCGCTCGGCTGGCCAGGCGTATCGCTCGTCCTGAGGGCGCGCGCGGGGTTGGATGTGCTCGAGGTAGTGGCGAAGCTCTTCGGCCTGCGGGCGAACCAGCAGGATCTGTCGCAGCAGATCGATCTGCTCTGCTCGTCGGCCGCGCTCTCCCTCCAGATCCGCCAGCGCGCGCAACGCGCCCACGTCCTCAGGTGCGTTTGCCAGGCTTTGGCGGTAGGTGCGCACGGCCCCGTCGGCGTCGCCGAGCGCCCGATAGGCGGTGGCCACCACGCCGTGCGCCCAGCTGGATGCAGGCTCGGTCTCGAGCAGGCGCTCGGCCCAGTGGCGCACGGCTGGGCCGTCCCGTCGGGCCACGCCCAGCTCGATCTGCTTCTGAAGGTAGCCGGGGTCGTCGAAGCGCAGCGCGGCGTAGCGGTCCTCGGCCGCGGCAGCTTCGGCCTCGCGGCCGAGGGCGCGAAGCTGCCGCGCCAGGGCGCGACGGAGCGCCACCGATGCTGGTTCGGCTCGGGCAGCGCGCTCTAGCGCGGCCAGCGCCGTGCGCGGCAGGCCGGCCTCTACGAACAGATCCACTTTGCCGAGGGTGGCCGGGATATTGCCTGGCTCGAGGCGCAGCACGGCGTCGTACAGCGGCACCGCCTCGCGCCAGTTGGGGCCCGAGCGGGCCAGGCGCGCCTGGGCGAGCAGCACCTGCGCGCGTTCGGCCGGGCCGCGCGCGACCGCCTCGGCGCGGTCCACTAGGCGGCGCGATCGATTGCGGTCCTCGGCCAGTCGGGCGGCGAGCATCAGTCGGTCCACGGTGGGCGCGGTCTCGGCTGCGCGGCGCGCCAGATCGCGCGCCTGGTGGTCGCCCTCGGCCTCGCCGCCGGTCAGCATCAGATAGCGGGCCAGCGCCTCCTGCACGGCCGGCTCGTCAGGGGAGGCCGACAGCAGTCGGCCGAAGCGCTGCAGCGGCCCGGCTAGCCGAGGCGGCCGGGCGCGGGCGGGCGGCGGCGGCGCGAGGGCGCGCTGCTGCGCCGTCGAGGCAGCCGCCACGCTCGCCTCCAGGCTCGCCGTGACTTCCAGCGTCGGGGCTGGGGCGCCGCGGGCATCGGCCAGCCGCAGGGCCAGCGTCGGCGGGCTCGCTCCTCCGCACACCTTGGCCGTCAGGCGATTGTAGCCAGGGCGCAGGCGCACGAGCGTTGCCAACCGGTCGGCGTCGAGCTGGCGATAGGCCTCGTCCGCGAGCACCAGGCGGTCGTTCCAGTACAGCTTGAAGGCCCCGGTCGTTCCCACCCACAGCGACAGCTCGCGCCGAGCGCGCCGCCCAGGCCCCGCCGTGTCCCGCACGTAGGTGCTGGCGTAGGCGCAGATCTCCTGTGCTGGTCGCATCAAAGCGCCGAAGTCCAGCCAGCCGTAGCGGTGGATGTCGGGCGAACGCCGCCAGCCGACCGGCCGCTCCTTGCCGTCGAAGACGCGATCGGTCAGCACGGGCTCGTCGAGCTCCTCTTCGGGCGGCCAGGAGCGGTCCAAGCCGGTCTTGTTGGCGTTGTCGAAAGGACCGACGACCAGCCAGTCGCCGACGTAGCCCAGCTGGTCGATCCGCCTCCTGGCGCCCGCCAGATCGCCTCGTCGGCGCAGGGTGTAGGCTTCCAGCAAGCCCGCGTAGGCTGCCACGGCCGGCTCCAGCGTCCGGTCACGCGCCACGGCTGCCAGAGCTTCCTCAACGTGCACGGGATCGCCGAGCTCCCAGGTTTGCCAGAGCTCGCGCAGCCGCGCGTAGAGCTCGGGGCCCGAGGCTCGGTCGATGGCATCGAGCGCACGGGCGGTCGCAGGAGGGATGGCGGCGGGGACGTCCTCGGCCGGCTGAGCGCGGATCGGCGCCGCCAGGCAAAGCGCGGCCCACAGCACGCAGCACGCCCCCAGCGCTCGGGTCCAGTGCCAGGTCAAGGTGGCGCGGCGGCCGCTCGGCAGGACGCCAGTCTGGGCGGGCAGCCCGACCGCTGGCCCGACGCTTTCTCGGAGGTTCTGCTTCGGCCGCACGTCGTCCGTCGTACGCCACCCTGGTCCGGCTGCCAAATGCCGACCTCGTCCGGGGGCCTTGCGACGCCATACCCGGTCGGATACAACGACGATTCGGCGTGTTTGGCCGCCCGTTCCGGAAAGGCTTGGCAGCGGGTTGGCATGGGCTCGGAGCTTTGCCGAGCCGGTTTCGACGGAGGCGCGATGATCTCCGCCCAGACGATCATCCACGAGCAAGAGCTCAGCCGCATTCAAGATGCGGTCACCGAGCTGGTGGGCCTTGCCCATGCCCGTGCGGTGTTCGTGATCGACCGCAGCGGCCAGCTCATCGCTGGGGCGGGCGAGGTCGACAACCTGGACACCACCTCCTTGGCCTCGCTGACGGCTGGCAACATCGCCGCCACCGGTGGCATGGCCGAGCTTTTGCGGGAGCACGAGTTCGCCACCCAGTTCCACGAGGGCAAGAACGCGCACATCTACATCCAGCTCGTCGACCGCCGCGTCATCCTGGTGGTGATCTTCGACGCCCGCTCCAGTCTAGGGCTGGTACGGCTGCGGGCTCGCAAGACCACCGACAAGCTCGCCGCCATCTTCGCGGAGATCGAGCACAAGGCCTCGCCCAGCCCGGATCAGGCCGCGCGCTCTCCCTTCGCCGAGATCACCGACACCGACATCGACACCCTCTTCAACGACTAGGCTTCAACGACTAGGCCGTGCAGCCATGACCTTCATCAACCTCGTGGCGAGGGAGATCAACTGCAAGATCGTCTACTACGGTCCCGGTCTGTGCGGAAAGACCACCAACCTGCAGTACATCTACCAGCGCACCAAGCCCGCGGTGCGGGGCAAGCTGGTGTCGCTGGCCACCGAGACCGACCGCACGCTGTTCTTCGACTTTCTGCCGCTCGAGCTGGGTGAGATCCGCGGCTTCAAGACCCGCTTCCACCTGTACACCGTGCCCGGGCAGGTGTTCTACGATGCCAGCCGCAAGCTCATCCTCAAGGGCGTCGACGGCGTGGTCTTCGTGGCCGACTCCCAGTTTGCCCGCACGGACGCCAACGAGGAGTCCTTCGACAACCTGCAGTCCAACCTCGGCGAGTACGATCTGACCCTGGAGGAGCTGCCGCACGTCATCCAGTACAACAAGCGCGACTTGCCAGACATCGTGCCCGTCGAAGAGCTGCGCCAAGCGCTCAACCCCTACGGCGCCCCCGACTTCCCCTCCGTGGCCACGGCGGGAACTGGCGTGTTCGACACGCTCCGAGCCGTGGCTCGACGGGTGTTCGTGGAGCTGAAGCGGAGCAACAAGCAGCAGGAGCGCTAGGTGCCGAGCCGCCCGCGGCGGCCGCGGTTCTTGGCCTTGAGCCTGGCCCGGTAGCGCTTGCTCTTGTTGCGCGTCGTCTTGCGCGGCTTCTTGGCGATCATCAAGAACATGGCTGCTCCTCGGAGGGCGAGTGTCATACGGCACTCGCGCGGCTCAGGCAAGGGGTTAGACGAGGACCTAGAGCCCAGATTGGTTGCGGCCGCTGGGCCGCGATGTGCTATCCACGGCGGGTCCGGCCTCGGGCGCGCCCCGCTGGGCGCCCTGGCCCATCGCCTAAGCCATGAGAAAGAACTACGTTCTCGACGCCAACGTCCTGCTGCACGACCCCAACGCGGTCTTCAAGTTCGAGGACAACCACGTCGTCATTCCGATCTTCGCGATCGAGGAGATCGACAAGTTCAAGCGGGAAAGCAGCGAGCGCGGCCGCAACGCGCGCACCATCGCGCGGGTGCTGGACGAGCTGCGCAGTAGCTGCGGCTCGCTGTCCAATCCCGTGCCCACGGGGCAGGGGGGCACGCTGCAGATCGCCTTGCCCAAGGAGCGCCCCGAGCTGGGTCTGGGCATGGAGAGCAGCTCGGTCGATCACGTCATCTTGCAGACGGCCATCGCGGTCCGCGACCAGGACCGGAGCATTCCCACGGTGTTCGTGACGATGGACACCAACCTGCGCATCCGCGCCGACGCGCTGGGCGTGTCCTCGCAGACCTACGAGAACCCGCGCGTGCGCGACTTGGACCTGGATCAGTCCGTCATCGAGCTGTTGGTCTCGCCCGAGCAGATCGAGGCCTTTTTCCGCGAGGGCGAGCTCGAGGTCGACGGGGCCGGCCTGCACCCCAACGCGGGGGTGCTGCTGCGCGATCGCCAGGCCGAAAACCACACCGCGCTGGCGCGCTATCACGCGCGCGAGCAGCGGGTGCGCGCGCTGCGCGTGCCGCGGGAGGGCGTGATGAGCATCCGCCCGCGCAACAAGGAGCAGGCCATCGCGCTGGATCTGCTGGTCGACGATGCCGTGCGATTGGTCGCGCTACTCGGCAAGGCGGGCACGGGCAAGA
>CAYTYV010000302.1:4841-8233 GCA_964441055.1 uncultured Polyangiaceae bacterium
GACGCTGCTGGCGCTGGCGGCGGGCCTGGTCCGCACCACGACGGACCACACCTACTCGCGGCTGCTGGTCAGCCGGCCCATCACGCCATTGGGACGCGATCTGGGCTTTCTGCCCGGCGATGTGGACGAGAAGCTCAACCCCTGGATGCAGCCCATCTTCGACAACCTCGAGTACATCTACGGCGGTGCAAGCCGCGGGGAGCGAAGCAGCCGCTCGTACGTGCCGCTGGTCGAGAGCGGCACGATCCAGGTCGAGCCGCTGACCTACATCCGCGGCCGGAGCCTGCCGCGGCAGTACCTCATCGTGGACGAGGCCCAGAACCTGACCCCTCACGAGGTCAAGACCATCCTCACGCGCTCGGGCGACGGGACCAAAGTGGTGCTGACGGGCGACCTGCACCAGATCGACAACCCCTACGTGGACCACGCCTCCAACGGCCTGGCCGTGGTGGCTCAGCGGTTCAGGGGCGAGCTGCTCGCGGGCCACGTGGCCCTGGTCAAGGGCGAGCGCAGCGACCTGGCCGAGCTGGCAGCCGACGTATTGTAGCGGTGCGTGCCGCCCTGTCCCGTCCGTGCTCGGGGGCAATTTTCCATGCAGCCCGCACTGAGCAGAGCTACAAAACAGGGCGATGACCGACAGCACCGAGCCCGAGCGAGCCAATGCTGCGAGCGAGCCTGAGCGCGAGCCGTTCGAGGCGGCGTTTCGACGCTGGGCGGCCAAGGTGCGGGCCTGTCTAGCGGCGCGGCGCATCCTGGCGGGCGCCACCTTGGGGCTCGGCGCGGGTGTGGCTGCGGCCGCCCTGCTCTGGTGGCTGCGGCAGGGTGAGCTGCGCCCGTGGGCGGCGCTGCTCGCGGTGGTCGGCGCAGCAGCGGGCGCGGTGCTGGCCTGGCGTCGGCGCTGGAGCGACGAGCAGGTGGCGCTGTACCTGGACCACAAGCTCGGCTCGCAGGAGGCCATCGCCACCGCCGTGGAGATGGGCCGAAGCGCTGCGGACGAGCCAGCGGCCGCCGTCGTGATCGAGCAGGCCGCGGCCGCGCTCGAGAAAAAGCCCCCCAAGCGCACCTGGCCGCGCATCGTGCGGCGCTGGCACCTGGTCCTGCCCTTGGCGGCGGGCGCGATCGTCTGGCTGAGCCTCGCCGCCCTGCCCGCGCTGCCGCCCGCCCCCAAGCCGCCGCCTGGCGCCGAGACCGTCGAGCTCACCGATCTCGATGGGCTGGACCCGGTCATCCGGCTGTCCGACCTGGACCCCAGGGACGAGGCCCAGAGAAAGCGCCTCGCCGAGCTCAGCGAACGCGCCAAAAAGCTCCGCGAAGAGCTGCGGCAGGGCACCGAGCGCCGCAAGGCGCAAGCGGAGGTGGCCAAGCTGCGCGACGATGTGGCGGCCGAGCGGCTGAGCCTCGGCGAGGGCGAGCAACGCGCGGGGCTGGAGGCTGCCCTAGGCAAGCTGGGCGAAAACCCCGCGATGAAAGAGGCGCAGCGCGCCCTTGGCGACCGCGATCTGACCCGCTTCGACAAGGAGATGGAGGCGCTGGCCAACAAGCTAGAAGCCAAGGACCGCGAGAAGGCCAAGCGCACCTTGGAGGAGGCTGCCAAAGCGGCGCGGCAGCAGGGCGCCGAGGACGTGGCGCGCGCGCTGGAAGAGCAGCAGCGCTTGCTCGCCCAGCGCGGCCAGCAGGCCGATCTGCTGCGCGAGCTCGCCAAGGCCTTTGGCGACGGGCTGAGCGACGAGGCCAAAGAGGCTTTGCGCGACTTCAACCAATCGGGCAGCGGCGCCGATGCGCAGAAGCTCAGCGAGGCGCTGAACAAGGCGCTCGAAGGCCTGACCGAAGAGGAGCGCCAGCGCCTGGCCGAGCGCCTCAAGCGCCAGGCCAGCGAGCTCGACCCCGAGACCTCGACCATGACGCCCATGACCAAGGAGCAGCTCGAGGAGATGCAGCGGAAGCTCGCCACGCCCGAGGGGCAGAAAGAGCTCGCCGAGCAGCTCCGTCGCTATGCCAACGAGCCCTTGCCCGAGAGCGGCGAGTCGAAGCGGCAGCAGGGACTGGGCGATGCCGAAAAAGGGCTGGGCGAGGTGGAGCGGCAGCTCGGCGGTGCCGTCCCCATGCCCATGCCGGGCGGCGGGCAGTGCAACAAGCCAGGCGGGGCAGGGCAACAAGGCGCGCAGCAAGGCGGCGACTCCGATGGACCACCCGGCATAAGCCGCGGCGGCGGTCCGGGAGAGCACGACGGGCAGACCGACCCGGTGGACGCCGAGTCCGTACGCGCCCGCGCCTCGGGCCCGCTCAATCCAGCCCAGCCCATGCCGGGCACGGTCATGGGCCGCGGCCGCGGCAAGGCAGGCGAGACCGCCAACAAGGTCGGCACGGGCGAGCTCGGCGTGGTGGGCCCGGACGAGGTGGGCGCGGTCGAGCGAAGCGAGGTTCCCGAGGAATACCGCGAGCAGGTGGGGCGGTACTTTCAGCCGAAGTAAGGCGCGACGCAGCACCGGTCGTCCTGGCCGTGGTAGCACCGTGGTGCTACCATCGATCCATGAGTGTCAAGAAGCTATCCGTGGCGCTCGATGAGCCCGTCTACCGGGCCATGACTGAAAGCGCTCGTCGGCAGGGGCTCAGCCTCTCGGCCTGGCTGAACAGGGCGGCCGAGAATGCGCTCGCCATCGAGGCCGGCCTGGCTGCCGTCTCCGAATGGGAGGCCGAGCATGGCCCGCTCACTGGCGAGGAGCTCGCTGCGGCTGATGCCTTGCTCGATGCCCCGCCGTCGCCATGAGCGGGGTTACCTACGACACGGGCGCGCTCATCGCAGTGGAGGCCAACCGGCGAGAGCTCTGGGCGCTCCACAAGCGGTCGTTGGAGCGGGGGCAGCGTCCTGTCGTGCCCGCCGGGGTCCTGGCACAGGCCTGGCGCGGCGGACCCCAGCCGAATCTATCTCGTCTGCTGGTGGGCTGTCGCCTCGAGGCGCTGACCGAGCACCGGGCCAGAAGCGCAGGAGTAGCGTGTGCGCGGTCGGGTACGAGCGACGTCGTCGATGCCTCGGTGGTTGTCGGCGCGCTGGCCCGCAACGACCTGGTGGTCACCAGCGATCCGGGCGATCTCCGCCGAATCGCCGCTGGGCTCGGTAGGACCCTGGCGTTGCATCGCGTCTAGCGCATCTGCCACCGCCCGCAGCATGCGAGCGACACGGGCCCGGCCCGAGACCAGCACGTGCAGAGGCCGGAGGAGCAGGAGATGTCCCGCGGCGTGTTGATCATCGCATCGGCGGTCTCGTCGGGGGGTGAATATCAGGCGGCCTGCTGCTGATCGTCAATCCGGTCGATTTGTTCAGCGGCCTCGAGCAGCTCGGCGATGAGGGTAGGGATGCTCTTGTGGCCGCGTAGCCGGTGGAATCCTCGTTG
>CAYTYV010000303.1:0-8215 GCA_964441055.1 uncultured Polyangiaceae bacterium
GCGAGGGCTGCCTGATCCAACGAAAACGGTCTCCGGCGAACCCGGGGCGATTCAGGAAGCGGCGGCAGGTGCCGCGAGGCGGCTGTCGCGGTCATCGGGGTGTGCTCGATGACATGTTCAGAACATGCTCAGCTTGGCTTGCGGCGACGCGCGCGTCGGGTCAGCAAGACCCCGGAGGCTCCCAGCAGCACTGCTAGCAGGGACAGATCGCGGTCCGCGGAGCGCCCCCCAGCGTGAGTGCAGACGAAGCCCTGCAGCCCCTGGGGGTGTTCGTCGGGCGTGGCTGGCTCGCCAGCCAGCTCGGGATCGGCGGGATCGGCTGGGTCTTCGGGCTCGTCGGGCGGGTCCACGCCACCGTCCTGGATGGGCGGCTCCTCTTGCTCCGGCTCACACGCCGGCCCCTCGACCGTCAAAGCGAGCTTGCCCACGCCGTAGTAGGTCCGGCTGCCCGAGCCCGCTCCAAAGGCGAAGGTGTTGGTTCCCTCGACCAAGAAGGCCACTGGGATAGCAAGCTCGGCCCACTTGACCTGGTCGTTCCAGGAGGTGTCGGCGGGCAAATCCAAAGGGCCGTCGCCGTTGACGTACACTGTTCCTTCCACGCCGGGATGATCGGCGTCATCGAGCTGAAGCGACAGCGTGGCCAGATCGAGCTCGGCCGGATCGGGCACGCTCGTGATGTGGAAGGTGATGGTGGTCGGATCGCCCTGCTCGACGTCCAAGTAGGCCAAGGAGTTGGGATGCTCGGTAGCTAGCAGGTCGTCGCAGACCACGCCAATTCCCCCATCACCCTCATTTCCGGGGCCGCCGTCGGGCGGATCGTCGGTGCCCATGGTGACCGACGATCCGGCCAGGTGCATGTCGAGCACCTCGCCGCCGGTCACGTGACCATTGCCCCCCACCGCGTAGCTCAGCAGTTTGCTGTAGTAGGCGAAGGTGTAGAACCGACTTGGGTGGGCCCGGTCGTCGCCGCTCAGCGCGTTGCCGAGCGTCAGATCCTCGTCGGAAACCGAGTAGTTGCCCGAATAGCTGCCGTCGTAGACCAGCTCGAGGGGCTGCCCTTCCAGGCCCTGGAAGACCTTGACCCACTGCGCTTGGCCGTCGTGCACGAACACCAGGTGCTCGGGGCCATCATTCCTGTGGAAGCTCTCGTCGCACTGGGCCAGGTGGTTGGGCGGTGCGGGGGTGGTCAGCGAGCCGACCAGTGGTGAGTCGAACACGGCGTGCGCCCCCTTGGTGATGCGGAAGCTCACCTTCTGGCCGTACCACTCGAGGATGTCGGGGCCCTCTCCACCGACGTGGTGGGCCTGGTGCAACAGCCGCCCGCCCAAGGAGTATGCGTTGGCCTCGAACCAGATGTCGTACGTGAAGCGCTCGCCTCGCATGGCGCTCGAGGTCTCCACCCGAATCATGTCGCCCTCATTGTGTACGTGGGCGTATCCGCTCCCCCAGCTGGTGCCACCGACCAGCGTGGCGTCGTGGCCGTTGCCCGTGCCGTCGTGGGCGATGGTGCCCGAGCCCTCCTCGAAGTCGATGAAGGCTTCGAGCTGATCGAGCACGGGCGGCCCGGCAGCAGCACTTGCGCTCAGCGTGGTGAGGGTCAGGGCACATAGGGCGTGGGGGACGACGGGTAGCTTCACGTGGGCTCTCTCCAGGTTGGCCACAACCGGGGGATTCCGGTTCGGGCGCCGGACTGATCGGCACAGCGGGTGCGGTTGCCACTGCTGGGCCTGCAACCGCTGGGCCAAACTGGACCCCGGCCTCGCCGCCGCTATCACGGCCCTGGCACACCGGTTGCAGCTCGGCTTCCCAACGCTGGCAAGCGCTGCTGGCGTCTTCATCCAAGCGCCCGCGGGCTACCCAGCCTTCGGCCAGCCACGGGATTCGTTTGCTCTTTTGGAGAACAGGACATGGGCACCATCACGGGCAAGTTGATCATCGGCGCGTCGGCAGTCGCGCTGATGGCCTCGTCGGCATGCGTCGGCGAGATGGACGACAACCCAGGGGGCCACGACGGTCAGCTCGGCTCGAGCTCGGGCACTGGGGGTGATCTGGGCTTCGATACCCCGGGCGACGGCTCGGGAGGCGGGGTCTGTGCCATGGTGGACGTCACCTTCGAGCAAATGGTCCCCACGGTGGTGCTGCTCATCGACCAGTCGGGAAGCATGGCCGAGTCGTTCGGCGGAGGATTCACCCGTTGGGCTGCGGTCAAGCACGCCCTGGTCGACCCTGTCGAGGGCGTGGTGGGCAAGCTCGACGGCGAGATGCGCTTCGGCGTGACCCTCTACACGAGCAACGGCGGCAACCAGGGCGGCATCTGCCCCATGCTGACCGAGGTGGCGCCAGCGATGGACAACTACGGCGCCATCAAGGCCCTGCTCGACAGCAGCTCCCCCGAGAAGGACACGCCTACTGCCGAGAGCGTGGCCGCCGCAGCCGGAGCCCTCGGTCAGATCCAGGAGCCGGGCAGCAAGGTCATCGTCCTGGCCACCGACGGCATGCCGGACACCTGCGCCGATCCCCACAGCCCGAACCAGACCGCGCCGTCCATCGCCGCCGTGTCCGCCGCTTACGCAGACGGCATCGACACCTACGTCATCGGCGTGGGCGACGGAGTGACAAGCGCTCATCTGCAGGATCTGGCGGAGGTCGGGGTGGGCCAGCCGGGCGCGCCGTACTACCAGGCGCTCGATCCTCAGTCCTTGCTGGACGACTTCAACCAGATCGTCCAGGGCGTGCAGGACTGCGTGTTCGCCATCGACGGCGAGATCGATCTGGCCCTGGCCTGCCAGGGGCACGTCTATCTCGACGGCAACGAGCTCGGCTGCAACGACCCCGATGGCTGGAAGCTCAACAGCCCGTCCGAGCTCGAGCTCACGGGCGCGGCCTGCCAGGCCATCCAGGAGGGCGCCCATACGGTGGAGGGGCTGTTCCCCTGCGAGGTGTACACGCCGCCGCCGCGGTAGTGGCGGGACGTCGGCCGAAGATGTCCCCGGCGAGGCGCTGCGCGCGCGGACGGGGGCGCGCCCTGGACCGTGCAATGCTAGCCTAGATCCTCCATGACAGCGGCGAGCGCAAGCTGGACGCCCTTCGCGGGCAAACTGCTACTCGTCGCCTCGTGCTGTGCCTTCGGGATGAGCTGCGAGTCGGTGCTGGGTCTGGGTGACCTCGTCTACGACCTGCCCTCGTCGCCCGGCGGCGGCGCTGGAGCGGGTGGGGCTGGTGGCGACGGCGTGGCCGAGGGCGGCGCCGCGGGGGGAACGGGCGGGGGCGCTGGTCAAGGGGGCGGCCCGACCGGGGGCGCAGGGGGCGCGGGGAGCGCGGCGGGAGCTGGCGGCACTGGCGGGCAGGGCGGCACGGGTGGCACTGGGGGCGGCGTGACCACGCCCACCTGCTACGAGCAGTACGGTCAGGTTCCCGAGTACGAAGAATGTAGCCAGACCGCGACGGCCTGCGAGTTCTACGTCTACGCCAACTACACGTCCTGCGCCAACGTCTGCGCCCTTAACGGCGGGACATGCCTCGAGGCCTGGAACGACACCCCGGGCGACCACTGCGTGCACAACGGCGTGGTGGGCTGCTCAAACGACACCAAGCTCGGCCTGGTGTGCCGCTGCACCCGCGGCTGAGCCCCACGGGCGCTCCGCGCAGGGGCTCGTCACCCGCTCACGCGGCCGGAATAGAGCTAGTGCCTCACGCTCGAGGGACGATAGGCTGTAGAGCAGCCATGAGCGCGATCCGCCGTACGAGCACGCTGGGCGCTGCCTTGCTCTACCTGTGGACGGTGGCGAGCTGCGCTGACGAAACCGAGCAGTCCTCTACCCCCAACGGCACGAGCTCCGGGACGACGCCACCGGTGGTCTGTGAGGGCGAGCAGCTACGCGCCTTCGTCGACGTGGACGTGCTGCCCATGACCGAAGAGCTGACCCTCACCGACCAAACGGTCGTGGTGGCCGACGGCCTGATCTGCCAAGTCGGCCCGTCGGTCGACGTCGTGGTTCCCGACGGGGCCGAGGCGATCGACGCCACCGGCCAGGTGTTGATGCCCGGCCTGCAGGACATGCACATCCATTTTCAAGAGATGAGCTACCCGCAAGATGCCGCGCTCTATTTGGTCTACGGCGTGACCAGCGTGCGCGTCATGTGGGGCTTCGACTGGACGCTCGCCTTCCGCGACGACGTCGCAGCAGGGCAAGCCGTAGGTCCAGAGGTCTACACCACCGGGCCGATCATGGACGGCGACCCACCCTATTGGCTCGGTAGCGAAGTGGTGACCACGGCCGACGAGGCCCAGCAGAGCGTGGCGCAGCAGGTCACCGAGGGCTATGACGCCATCAAGGTCTACACGCGGCTAAACCGCGAAGCCTACGACGCCATCATTGCCGAAGCAGCCGTGCATTCGATCCCGGTCGTAGGCCACCCGCCCGATGCCGTCGGGCTCGAGCACTGTATTGGCAGTGGTCAGCACACGAACGAGCATCTTTTGGGCTACGACATCGACTCCTCGGACGGCAGCCTCGAAGCGCTCACGGCCGAGATCGGCATGGTCAACTGTCCCACGCTCGTAGTGTGGGACAAGTACGCCAAGGTGGACGAGCTCCAGCAGCAAGGCGTCGATGAGCTTTGTTACGTGCACCCGCTACTCGTGGACCGCTGGATGAGCGCAACGCCGTATGAGCCCCATCCCATCGCGGCGCTGCAGGCCAAGCTCCACGAGCTCGACGAGCTGAGCGCGCCACTCATCGCCGGAACGGATGCGTCCAATCCGTTCGTGATCGCGGGTCTGTCACTACACGAGGAGCTCGAGCTGTGGGTCGGCGCTGGTCTGTCACCGTATCGCGCCCTGCGCGGCGCCACCTACGATGCGGCCAGCCACCGCGGCGCCCTCGACCGGCTCGGCACGATCGAGCCCGACAAAGAAGCTGATCTGCTACTGCTCGACGCCAATCCCCTCGAAGATATCGCGAACACTCGGGCCATCGCTGGCGTCATGGTCAAGGGCGTGTGGTATCCGAGAGCAGCGCTCGACGAGCTGCTCGACGGCATCGTCGCCTATTACACCGACCATTACGGCGCGGACTACTGCGACTAGAAAAGAATGGGGACAGGCCACTTTCTGACTATTCCATAGGTGGCCTGTCCCCATTTTTTCGCAGCGTGGCCAGGCGGCCGAGGGGCTCGGCCAGCGCGGGGTAGAGGTGGCGGTACACCTCGTCGTACAGCGCCTGGTAGCGAGGCTGGTCTGCGCCCGGCACGTAGCGCGCGCCCGTGGAGGTCATCGCCGCGGCAGCCTCGTCCAGGCCCGGGTAAAGGCCCACGCCCACGGCCGCCAGCATGGCGGCGCCGAGCGCGGTGGCCTCGGCGCTCGAGGCCCGCACGATGGGCTTTTCGAGCACGTCCGCGAGGATCTGACACCATAGCTCGCTCTGCGAGCCGCCGCCCAAGGCCACCAGCTCGGCAATGGGGCCGGCGGCGCGCTCGAGGCCTTCGGTATGCAAACGCTGCTCGAAAGCGATGCCCTCCAAGATGGCGCGGTAAAGGTGCGCGGGGCCGTGCGCGCCGCTCCAGCCGACGACCACGCCGCGGGCATCGTGGTCCCAGTACGGGTCCATAACCCCGTTCCAGTAGGGAACCAGCACTAGCCCCTCGGCGCCCGGGGCGAGCTCGGCCGCCTCGCGCTCGAGCTCGGCCAGGACCTCGGCAAAGGACGGGCGGGGCTCGGGATGCCGCGACCGCAGCCAGCGATGGACCAGCCACGAGACGGTGAAGGTCCCGCCCTGCAGATCGCTTTCCAGAAAGAAGGTGCCGTCCACCGCGCCGTACAGGGTGCGGAAGGCACGGTCGGTGCGATACTCGCGCGCCAAGACGCCCGAGACCACCGCGGTTCCCAGGTTGAGATAGGCTCGTCCTGGTGCGAGCACGCCCGCGCCCAGGCCCGCGGCCTGTCCGTCGCCCGCTCCAGCGATGATCGGCAGCTCGGGCGGAAGGCCGCAGGAACGGGCCACCTCGGGAAGCAGCCGCCCTATCTCGCGTCCTGGCGCGACAAGCTCGGGAAGCTGCTCCGGCTCGAGCTCGCAAAGCGCCATAAGCTCGGACGACCACCCGCGCGCTTGCATGTCGACTAGCCCCGTCGGATCGGCCGAGGCGAGCGAGGTGGCAAAGCGCCCGCAAAGCCGCGCCACCAAAAAGCCATGCACATCGAGCAGACGGGGCCGCCCAGCGGCGAGCTCGGGCCGCTCCTGCAAGAGGAACATCGCCTTGTAGAGCGACGGCGTGGTGCAGGCGGGCTTGCCGCTTATGCGATGCAGCTGCTCGGCGCCGAGCTCAGCGATGGCCTCGGCCACCTGCGGGCCCGAGCGGGCGTCCATCCACACCAGCGCGGGACAAAGCGGCGCTCCCGCATCGTCGGTGAGCACGAAGGTCTCACGCTGGTGGGCGATGCTCGCCGCGACGATGGCAGCCGCGCGCGGGCCCAAAGCCTCGCTCACCTGACAGAGCGCCTCGAGCAAGCTCTGCCACCAGCTCTCGGCATCCTGCTGCCAGGCATCGGGAGCCGGGTTTTCGAGGGCGATGGCGGCCCGTCCCTCGGCCACCGTGCGGCCCTGCCGATCGACGGCCAGGACCTTGCACGCGGTGGTGCTGCAATCGATGCCGAGGACGAGCTCGGCGGCCTCAGCGGTCATGGCCCCCCTCCGTGGCCCCTCTATGGCCCTCCCCGAAGAAGCGCTCGAAGGGAACGTCCACGGCCGCTCCGTCGAAAACCACCGCGGCCAGGTGGCGCAACAGCGGCAGCTCGTCGCCTGCAAGCTCGCCGCGCTGCTCGAGCGACGGCAGCGCTTGCCGCAGCACGCCCAGGATCTCGACGCACTCGAGGGTGGCTCCTGCCATGCGCTCCACGGCCTCGCGCACGCCGAGCCCCTGGCCCAGCAGCCCGCCGAAGCGCCCGGTTCGACCGCCGTTATCGGTCACGTCCAGGTCCCCTACCCCGGCCAGGCCCCAAGCCGTGTCGGGGTCTCCGCCCAAGAGCGCGACGAGGCGGCGCATCTCGCCGACCGCTTGAGCGAACACGGCTGAGGCGTGGTTATGCATGGCCACGCTCCCGGGCTTGCCGCCGCGGCCGAGGTGAAGCCCATCGGCCAGGCCCAAGCCCATGGCATAGGCGTTCTTGAGCGCCGCACAGATCTCCACGCCCTCGACGTCCCCGCTGGTCCACAGGTGGTAGTAGTCGGTGCGGAGCAGGTCGGCGAGCCGCTCGAGCCAGGCCGCGTCACGGCCGGATAGCAGCACGCAGGTGGGCACGCGGCGCGCGAGCTCGCCCGCGATGCAGGGACCTGCCACCGCAGTCGGATGCACCGCGCCTCGCAGCGGCTCGGGCAGGAGCGCGGCCACCCGGTCGGGCAATAGCTCGAGGCGCTCGCCGTCCAAGGCCAGACCCTTGGTGATCATCAGCACGGGTCGGTCGGCGCGCGCATAGGGCGCGAGCTTTTCGCCCACCCAGTCGATACCAGCAGAGCTCACGCCGAGCGCGATGACGTCGGCACCGTCCATGGCCTTCGGCAGCTCGTCGACGCTCATGGGCTGGATGGCCTCGGGCAGGCTGTGCTTGAGCGTGGGATGGAAGCGCCGGGCCTTGAGGCTGGCCACGATCTCGCCGTCCAGATGGGTGCCCACCAGCCGCACCTCGTGGCCGCGATCGCAAAGCGGCACGCACAGGGCGCTGCCCATCATGCCCGCTCCCAGCACCGTGATGGTCGTCATGTCGTGCCGCCTCTCTGGGCCCGCCCGGCGACGCTACCTACATGCCCCTCGCGCGCATCCCGTGCGCTTGTGCCACGCCTCGAGCCGCGGGAAAAGCTCGCCCGGCATCCGCTCGGCGACAAGGCCTGGCAGTAGATCGAGCACTGCGGCCTGGACCGGCTCGGGGCTCTCGGCCAGTCGGAAGTACACCCACACGGCCTCGCGGCGGTCGTCGAGCAGGCCCGCGTTGACCAGATACCGCAGATGACGCGAGGCCTTGGACTGGGTGATGCCGAGCACCTCGACGAAGTCGTACACGCACAGCTCGCCCTGCTCGATGAGCAGGCCCAGCATCTGTAGCCGGGTCTCGTCCGACAGGGCCTTGAAGACTTGGCTCAGGGTGCGCACCGCAGCGTTCCTCGTGCTCGCACTTGCATATACCCGGATAAGCGGTTATATGCAAGTGAGTGCACCGAGGAGG
>CAYTYV010000304.1:0-8201 GCA_964441055.1 uncultured Polyangiaceae bacterium
TCACACCCACGAGGCCCCTCCCCACGGCCACCCCCCCCGAGCCGGAGAGCCTCGGCCGCGCGTGCCCCATCCGCCGCCGCCTCGGCAGCCTCCGCACCAAGCCGCGCCGCCGCTCGAGCCCGCTTCACCCGCTGTTGAGCCGTCCATGCGGCAGCCGGCCGCGCTGGCCGCGCCGACCGGCGAGGATCCGCCAACCGCCGAATTCGAGCCGCCCCCCCCCACTCGCACGCGCGCCGAGCTGCTGCCGGAGGACGCCGCGCGAGGGCGCCCACCGGGCTTTGGCCCCGGCGCTCCGGCAGCCTATTGGATCTGGCAGGGGCCCCGCGGCGGTTGGCGCCTGCGCATCACCACCGCGGGCGAGAGACAGGTTTTTCAGGGGCGGCTAAAGGGGACATCCTCGCCCATCGAGCACGTGCGCGCCTATCCCAACGAGCTGCGCAACCGCGTTCGTCCGAGCTCGAACGGTTGGGCCTTCAGCTTTGCGACCCTGGGCCACGCCCACGGCTTCAGCTTTCGCGTGCGCGACGGCGGCTGCGTTCATTTCGACCTCAAAACCGACGCACGGCCCAAGCCCCAGCGCATCTTCGTGGGGAGCCGGAAAATCGAGCCCAGGACGGGCCACTTCATCGCCTGTCCAGCGGGCCGCAAGCCCTCGAAAAGGCCCGCCTCGCCCCCGCGCCTTGTCCCCGAGGGATCCCGGTCCCCTGGGCGCCGCTGATCGCCCCTACCAGCCGAGCGCGGCCACGAGGTCGGCTTCGATGCGGTCCAGCCGTTCGCGCGCCCGCTGGCGTGCTTGGTCCACGCGTTCGGCCGCGGTCACGGTCTCGCGTACGTCCATGTACAGCTTGAGCTTGGGCTCGGTACCGCTGGGGCGCGCCACCGCCCGATGACCGCCGTCGAGCTCGAGCACCAGCACGTTGCTCGAGGGCAGCTCGAGGGCCGAGCTCTGGCCCGCAGGCTCGTGGCGTTGGCCGGTGAGCACGTCTAGCGTGGCCACGACCCGGTGGCCGCCGAGCTGTTCCGGTGGCTGCGATCGGAGCCGGTCCATGGCAGCCTCGATTCGCTCGCGACCGCGGCTTCCCGGAAGCCGCATCGCCCGCGGACTGGAGACGAATAGGCCGAACTGCCGCGCGATCTCGTTCAAGCGGTCGAGCAACGTCCGACCCTCGGCGCGGAGCTGGGCTGCCAAGGCCGCCATCACCAGCGCCGCGCTGATGCCGTCCTTGTCGCGCACCACCGTGCCGACCGCGTAGCCCAGGGCCTCCTCGAAGCCGAAGGCGAAGCGTGCGCCGCCGTCTCGCTCGAGCTCCATGGCGCGGTTGGCGATCCACTTGAAGCCCGTGAGGGTCTCGACGTGACGGGCGCCTAGCGCACGAGCCATCGCCCCCAGAAGCGGCGAGGAGACGATGGTGCTCACCACCAAGCGGTCGCCAGCTGGCTCTTCCGTGGCGGTCAGAAGAAAGTGCCCCAGCAGCGCGCCGACCTCGTTGCCCGTGAGCTGGACATAGCCCCCGCGCGCGTCGCGGACAGCCACGGCCAGCCGGTCGGCGTCGGGGTCGTTGGCCACGATGAGCTCGGCCTTGCGCTGGCGGGCAAGCGCCAGGGCCAGGTCCAGCGCCCCGGGCTCCTCGGGGTTGGGAAAGCGGACGGTGGGAAAGGCGCCGTCGGGCTCGGCTTGCTCGGCCACGGTATGGAGCGAGGCAAAGCCGGCCCGCCCGAAAGCCTCGCGTAGTAGCTTATGGCCCACGCCGTGCAGCGGGGTGTACACGATGGCAAGCGAGCGGTCGCCCGCCACGGGCGGCACCAGCTTGGCGATGGCCTCGAGGTAAGCCTCTTCGGTCTCGCGGCCGAAGCGATGCAGCCGGCCCTCGCTGGCGGCCTGTTCGAGGCTCATGGTGGCGAGCTCGTCCGCGCGTGGGGCGCCGTCGATGGCCGCAGCGATGCGGCGATCCGCGGGCGGAATGATCTGCGCGCCATTGGGCGCGTAGACCTTGTAGCCGTTGTACTCGGGCGGGTTGTGGCTGGCGGTGATCATGACTCCGGCTGCCGCGCCGAGCTCGCGCACGAGAAAGGCGACCAGCGGCGTGGGACAGACGGACTCGCTCATGTGCACGGCTAGGCCCGCCGCGCACATGACGGACGCGGTCTCCTCGGCGAGCTGTCGGCTCAGGCGGCGGCCGTCGTAGCCCACCACCACGCCGCGGGCCGCGGCGTCCTTGTCCTGCTCGAGCAGGACCTGCGCCAGGCCCGCGCTGGTCCGCCGCACGACGGCTCGGTTCATGCGGCTCTCGCCCGCCCCGAGGATGCCGCGTAGCCCAGCTGTGCCAAAGGCAAGCGGACCGGCAAAGCGCTCGGCGAGCTCGTCCGAGCGCTCGGCGATGAGTCGCTCCAGCTCGGCGCGGCACTCGGGGTCGGGGTCGTGTCGCGCCCACTCGGCAGCGCGCGCGATGATGACGTCCGATGGCATGCGTGGATCCTCCGGCAAGGGTAGGGGCAACCCGACCACGACAGAAGGCGGCGCGGGTAGGTAGACGGCAAGGGGAGCGTACCTCAAAAGGAGGCTGTCTCGTGCATGCCCTCGTCGTTGGGTGCGCGCGGGCCTTGGGGATCGCCCTCCGCCGAAACGCTGCTATACGGGCACGAGCCTCATGGCCTCTGACCGCCAAGCCACTCGCGCCGCGTCCGCCGCGCCCGCGTCGCTGCCAGAGCCCGCGGCCGCCGCTGTAGCGCGCGCTCGCCTGGCCTTGCCGGCTTTCGGTTCGGGGGTCCTGCTGTTCGCCTCGGACTATCCCGTGCACGCCTGGCCGCTGCAGCTCGTGGCGCTAGCGCCGATGCTATGGGCGCTTGCGCGGCTGCGACCCCGGCTGCGACACGCCGCTCAGGCGGGCGCGGTGCTTGGGCTCTCGTACACCGTGCCGACGGTGGTGGCGCTCGGGCTTCCCGTCCTCATGGGGGGCCCGCTGGCGCTCTACTCGAGCGCGCTCTGGGCCCTTCTCGTGGCGCTGGCCGCGCTCGCCATGCGGGGCCGTTCGACGGCGGGGGCGCTGGCCGTTGGGGCCATCGCCGCCGTCGTCCAGTGGGCCGACTTCACCCTCGTGCCCGTGTGGGGGACGGCGCAGGCCTTCGTGCGCGTGTGGACCGCGGCGCCGCAAGCCATCGGGCTCGTGTCGCTGACGGGCGTGACCGGCTTGGTCTTTGCGATCGTAGCGCTGCAGGCGCTGGCGGTGCTGATCGCGCTAGAGCCGACCCGGCGACGGGCTGCGGCCCTGACGCTGGCCGCGCTGGTGGTGGCGGTGGCGGGCGTCAATGCGGCATCGTGGGCTCGGAAGCCAGTGGGCTCGCTGCGCGTCGCCGCGGTGGGCTGGACCTCGATAGACCTGAAGCGCCGCGACGCGGCGGGCTCCCGAGCGGTGCTGGAGACCGTCTATCGCCCACTGCTCGAGCGCGCCGTAGCCGCGGGTGCGCGCCTGGTGGTCTCGCCCGAGGTGGGCCTGCGCCTCACCCCTGCCGACCGCGAGGCCACCATCGCTCGGCTGGGGCAGCTGGCGCGCCAGCACGAGGTGTGGCTGGCCGTTGGGGCCTTTGACCACGGCCATGACGACAACCGCCTGTTGTTCATCGACCCGAGCGGCGCGCTTCGCGGCCAGTACCGAAAGACGCATCTCATCGTCGGCCTCGAACGCTACAAGGCCGGCTCTGGCGAGCCCGTGGTGCTGGACGCGGGGCAGGCGCGCCTCGGCGGCATGATCTGCCAGGACGACAACTTCACCGATCTGTCGCGCGCCTACGGCCGCGAGCGCGTTCAGCTTCTCGCCGTGCCGACCAACGACTGGTCCCAGGTCAAGAACCACCATCTGGAAAATAGCCTATTTCGCCCCGTCGAGAGCGGCTACGGCATCGTGCGCGCGGCCTCGAACGGCATCAGCGCCATCGCCTCGTACCGCGGCGAGGTGCTCGCTCGAAAAGACCATTTCGTCGACGGTCCGGGCGTCATCGTTGCCGAGCTGCCGCTCGGCTCGGGCGGCACGCTCTACAGCCGCTTCGGCGACTGGTTCGTGCTGGCCTGTGCCGCCGCATTAGCGGCTGCGCTGCTCGGCCGAGCGCGCAGTCGTTATGGAGGGTCGACTTCGTGACGTAGTAGAAGTCGAGAAGCTGCTGCATACCAATCGAGCTCTCCCGGACAGGTCCTTGCGGGGGTTTGGGAGCAGAGCAAGGAGCGCAGCGACGACCGGCGCCCCCATCGGCGAACCAACCATGCGGCCCAGACTCACCACCATCGCCACGCTCTTTCTGCTCTCGGGCGGGACGGCGCTGCTCTACCAGGTGGCCTTCGGCAAAAAGCTCGCCACCATCTTCGGCGCCACCGCCTATGCCGTGAGCGCGGTGCTGGCGGCCTTTATGGGCGGGCTGGCTTTGGGGGCGCACCTGGGGGGACGCTATGGCGGTCGGGTGCGACGTCCGCTTTGGGCCTACGGCGTTGCCGAGATCGTCGTCGGCGCGGTGTGCGCTCTGGGGCCCGTGCTGTTCGAGGCAACCGCCGAGCTGTACCTGCGCCTGGCGGCTGACGGCGCGCGGTCGCTGGCGCTGCTCAGCGCGATCCGCGTGGTGCTGGCCTCGGCAGTGGTGCTGGTGCCGACCATCGCTATGGGCCTCACCCTGCCGCTGCTGGCCCGCGTGGTGGCCGGCCCGGAGGCGTCGGCGGCGCACGGCGGCGCTCGCGCGCGATTGGCCGCGCTGTATGCCGTCAACACCGTCGGCGGGGCGCTGGGCGCGCTGCTGGGCGCGTACTTCATCCTGCCCGAGCTGGGCATCTACACGGCCATGCGTGCCGCGGCCGTGGTGAACGTCGCGGTGGGTGGCTACGCGCTATGGCTAGGTTGGCGTTTGGGGCCAGCCCCGCGCGACGAGCGAGCGTCTGCGGCGCCGACGCCGGAGCTCGCCCGCGCTGAGGCCCTGCCCGCGGTCGAGCGTCGCCTGCTCATGACATTGGCTTTTGTCTCGGGCTTTTTGGTCTTCGCCGCCGAGGTGGTGGACACCCACCTTCTCGCGCTGCTCATCGGCAACAGCGCCTACGCCTTTGGACTGATGCTGGCGGTATTCCTGTTGGCTCTGGGCGGGGCTGCTGCGCTGGCCCCGCGGCTCGAGCAACGTTGGGGGCGGCGGGCGCTCAGCCTGGCTCTGTCCGTCACGGCGGTGGCCTTGCTGCTCACCACCCCGCTCTGGGACGAGCTACCCCGCGTGTTTCTGGCCGCGGGCCCGCACGTGCGGTCCTTTGCCGGGCGCGAGCTGGTGCGCGCTCTGGTCGCCGCGGCGGTGCTGCTGCTGCCCACCGTCTGCATGGGGCTGACCTTTCCGCTGCTGCTCGGCCGCATGGCCGGCCGGCCCGAGGTGGCTCGGCGGGTAGGGGGGTTGATCGCGGCCAACACGCTGGGCTCCATCCTGGGCTCGGTGGCCACCGGCTACCTGCTGCTCGGCGCGCTCGGCTCGGAGTGGACGCTGCGCGTGCTGGGCCTTTGCTTCGCCGCGGCCGCCGTGGTGACGGCGGCGGCACAACGGGATCGCCAGCTAGGCGGCGCGTCCGTGGTGTTGGCCGGCTGCGTGGGCATCGTGGTGCTGAGTCCCGGCTGGGACATGGTGGCCATGACCAACGGCGCCAACGTGTACTTCAGCGCGCCGCCGCCGCCCGACCAGCTTCTGTTCGTGCGCGAGGACGTGCACGGCGGGCTGACCAGCGTGGCGCGTCGCGGCCGCGTGCACACGCTCTACACCAACGGCAAGTTCCAAGGGGATGACGGGCCCGAGCTCGAGGCCCAGCGGAGCTTCGCCCACTTCCCATCGCTGTTCGTCTCGCGCTTCGACCGCGCCCTGGTCATCGGGCTGGGCACGGGTACCACCCTGGGCACCGTGGCGAGCTACCCCTATGGGCACATCGAGGTGGCCGAGACCTCGCCCGCCGTAGTGGAGGCGGCGCGGCGCTTCTTCGCCGAGCCCAGCCGCGGCAGCCTGGACGATCCGCGGGTCGAGCTGCGGATGGACGACGGCCGCAACGTGTTGCAGCTGGCCGCCGAGCCCTATGACCTCATCACGGTGGAGCTTACCAGCGTGTGGTTCGCCGGAGCGGCCAACCTCTACAGCGAGCAGTTCTACGAGCTGTGTCGCCGTCGGCTGCGTCCGGCTGGGGTGGTGCAGCAGTGGGTGCAGCTTCACCACATCGCGCGCCGCGAGCTCGGCGTGGTCCTGCGCACGGTGCGTCGGGTCTTCCCCCACGTGGCCCTGTTCGTGGCCGGAGGGCAGGGGATCTTGGTGGCCAGCACGCGTCCGCTCCGCGCCTCTGAAAAGCGTCTAGGGGAGCTGGCTCGCCGACCGGCTGTGCAGCAGAGCTTGGGCGTGCACGGCGAGGCGGCTCCTAGGTCGCTGCTCGCCATGCTGGACTACCTGATGGCCTCGGGCCCCGAGCTCGACCGCTTCATCCGCGACAGCGAAGACGGGGGCGGGCCCATCGTGTCCACCGACGAGAACCGCTACCTGGAGTACGCCACCCCCAAGGGCAACATCCTCGACTACCACAGCTCGCTGGCTCGCGCGCTCGAGGAGCTGTCGCCCTACCGCACGCCCGCCCCCGCTCATCGGCACGTGGTGCGCTAGCGGCGTTGGGGGCTCTAGCCGTCCCCGGCAGGCTCGAGCTGGCCGCTGGGGCTGTCCTCCTCGTCCGTCCGCTTGGGAGGATCCATCTCTGCGGGCTTGATGATGTCGCCTTCGGGCGTGAAGGGCTCCGGCACCGCCGTGGGCACCTTGCCGCGCATCCTCTCCCTGCGCCGCTCCTCGGCGCTCTTGACCTCGAGCACCAAGCCGCCAGCGGTGGGGTCCTTGCCCATGAAGCGACCGCCGTTGATCTCGGCGATGTGGAAGGCGGTGCGCCGATTTTCTTGGCGACCCACCGGGTTATCATTGGGTGCGATGGGACGCGTCTCGCCGAAGGCGACGGCCAGAAGCCGCATGTGGTCGACGCCGTGGTCTACCAGCCAGTTGGCCACCGAGATGGCGCGGCGCTCCGAGAGCTTCTGGTTGTACTCGTCGGGGGCGCGTGAGTCGGTGTGCCCCTCCAGTCGCATCCGCGAGACATCCGGGTTGCGGTTCATGTACTCGACGAGCTGGCCGAGCACCCGCGCGCTCGGCTCGCGGATGTTCCACTTGGCCGTATCGAACACGACCTTGCCCTCGACGTAGTCGCGCTCGGTCTGCGCCGCCGTCCACGACTGCTCGGGATACCACGCGGGCAGCGCCCGCCGATCCTCGGGCAGGGGGACGGGCCGCCGCGGGATCGTGCTGGCACAGCCCGCGGCCAGGACCGCCGCGCCCGCGGCCGCGAGGAGCAGCCCGCGACTCGTGCGGCTGACGGTTTTCCGTGATTCGCGCGCGCCTGGGGCAGCGCACGGCCCGTTGTCGAAGGCAGTAGCAGTCATCGAAATGGAATCGTGACCCAATTTAGGTGGAAACTGCAAGTACCAAGAAAACAAAAGTAGAAGATTACATTTGACCACCTATTGCGCTGTATATACTCGCTTTGTTCATCAAGAGGCCCGCTGACGACCGCCATCCCCTTCGTCGAACCCGTCTAGGCGGCAGACAAGGCTGGCCCCTTAGCGCCCATCGCCGTGCCCTCACCGCCCCGAGAGACCTTGGCCGAACGCCGCTAACTTCTTTCGTGGCGTCGTTTTCTTGGCCGCTCGGCTAGGCGGTTGGTACGCGGAATAAGACACGGCGTCGTCGGAGTTGCGACAGCGAAACAAGTCGGCGGCCGTAGTCGGCGCGGTCGGTAGCTCGCCGGATCCGAGCTCCGGCAAGGGAGGCGTCAAAGGACCGTCGGTGACCGCGTGCGGTGCCGGGTCGGCCCGACCAGGCGGTTAGCTGCGCCCGCACCCAAGCGGGCAGGAGGTGTCTCGATGGATCGTCCGCGCACGGCTTGGCGGGTCGGAATGGTGATGGGGGGCTGGTCCGACGAGCACGAAGTGTCGCTCCGCACGGGCAGCGCCATCGCCCGGGCGCTTTCGGCGCGGGGCCATGAGGTCGTGCCGATCGTCATCGCTCGGGCCACGGCCACGCCTGAGCTGGGCGCTCCGGAGCCCCTGCCTGATGCAGCCCTGGTGGTCGTGGGCGCGGACCTGGTGGCGGCCCTGCACGAGGCGGACGTAGATGTCGCC
>CAYTYV010000305.1:0-8195 GCA_964441055.1 uncultured Polyangiaceae bacterium
CGGCGAAAAGAGCGGCGAGCTGGAGCAGATGCTGGAAAGCGTGTCCGAGGCCTACGATACGGCCGTGGACACGCGCGTCCAGGTGGTCACCAGCCTGCTCGGCCCCGTGGTCATCGCCCTGATGGGCGGCGTCGTGGCCTTCATCGCGCTCGCCATCCTGAGCCCCCTGATGCAGATGAGCGAGTTCATCCACTAGGCAAGCCATGGCCCGCCGCCGTTCGCGAGAGCAGACCATCTTCTTCCCGTGGGAGCGGCGCGGCGGACTGCTGCGGCCCTGGCTGCGCTCGCGTCCGCTGCTGGCCGGCCTGGCCATGGTGGTGCTGCTACTGCTGCTCGGCATGCGCGAGCGCCGCCGCACGGGCGAGCGCTCCACCCGCGCCACCATCGTGGTGGTTCGCGAGGCCATCGACGCCTACCGCGCCGATCACGGGCGGCGCTGCCCTCCCTCGCTCGATGTGCTGCGCCAGCAGGGCTACCTGAGCATCGCCCCGGTCGACGCCTGGGGTCGACGCCTCGAGCTCACCTGCCCGGGACGCCGCAATCGGCAGGGCTACGACCTCGTCAGCAAGGGACCCCGCGGCGATCTGCGGGGTCTGGATCGCGTGGAATGAAGAACCGACTTTTACCCGGAGAGCAAACCATGAACCCGCTCGACCGAACGACGGACCTTACCCTTCCCGAATCCCAACCGCGCGCCTGCCTCGCCGCGCGCTGTAGGCGCTGGCGCGCGCTTTTGCAGAGCGCCCGCGGCGCCCGCGGCGTCACCCTGTTCGAGGTGATCATCGTGGTGGCCATCTTGGCGCTCATCGCGGGCGGCGTGGGCGTTGCCGTCTACCCCCGCTGGGTCGAGGCGCAGAAGAAGACGGCCCGCACCAACGCGCATTCCATCCGCCAGGCGGCCCAGACCTGGCGGGCGCTCAAGTCCGACGGCAGCGAGTGCCCCACCGTGAGCCGGCTGGTGGAGGACAGGGAGCTCGACAGCGCGGGCAAGACCGAAGACCCCTGGGGCCAGCCCTACACCATCGCCTGCAGCGCCGATGACGTCACGGTCTTCTCCATTGGACCGGACAAGCAGAGCGGCACCGAGGACGACATCGTCGTCGGGCCGCGCGGCGGGGGCGCCGCAGACTGAGCTTTCACGACGGAAGACGCAATCGTGCCCACCTCTGAGCAGCCGCTTCGAGCCCGACCGAGACCACTCGGCATTAGGGCTCGAGCCCGTGCGCGCCAGCGCGCGCGCGGGCTGACGCTCATGGAGGTGCTGATCGTCATCGCCGTCGTCGGCTTGATCCTGGGAATGGCCTTTTTGGGGATCCGCTCGCTGCGCTCGGCTCGGCTGCGCGAGTCGGCCACCTTGGTCGCCGCCGCGGTGCGCGTGGCCTACAACCACGCCAACGCCACCTCCCGACCGACGCGGCTGGTCTTCGACTTCGATACCCGCTCGGTGGCGCTGGAAGAGGGCAGCGGCCGCATGCTGCTGCGCCAAGACGAGCGCACGGGTGGAGCGGCCGCTGCGACCGACGCCGAGCAGCTGGCCATCGCCGAGGCCGAGAGCATCTTCGAGGAGGTCATGGAAGGACCCCGCGAAGCGCGGCCTAGATTCGAGCCGGTCAGGGTCTCGTGGTTCGACTCGGCCTGGAAGCGCGACCAGGCGCCCGATACCGAGGCCGATCCCGTGCGCAAGGCGCTCGCCTCGGGCGTGTACTTCCGCCAGATCGAGGTGGCCCACGAGACCGAGCCGGTCCTGTCCGAGCGGGCCTATCTCTACTTCTGGCCGGGAGGGCAAACGGAGCGGGCCGCCATCCAGCTCCAGCTAGGCGCCCCGCAGGAGGAGACCGACGAGGTCGACGTGATGACCCTGACGGTCTCCCCGCTCACGGGCAAGGTGACCGTCCACCGTGGACCGGCCGAGATGGAGCGCCCGCGCACCGACGAGGAAGCCTCCGAACGGGAGGACTCGACATGGTGAGGCGAGCTCTAAGGGCTCGCCTGCTCGGCTTCACCTTGCTGGAGGTGATGGTCGCCGTCGCCATCCTCGGCCTGGGGCTCACGGCCATCTTGTCCGCACAGGCCAGCGCCGTCTCGGCCACCTCCCACGCGCGCCACATGAGCGTGGCGGTCGGCCTGGTGCGCTGCAAGATGACCGAGATCGAGGAGCAGCTCGCCCTCGAGGGCCTGCCCGAGGTGGACGACGAGGACAGCGGACCGTGCTGCGAGGGGGACGAGACCCCCAACATGTCCTGTCGCTGGAGCATCGACCGACCGGAGTTTCCCGAGCCCGATCTGGGCGCCCTGGATCTGGATGCCGAGCTGGACACCGACACCGACCAGCTCGGAGCGCTGAGCACCCTGGCCCGAAGCGGGCAAGGCCAGGATGTGTTCACCCCTGACGCAGGGGTCGAGGACGTGGTCTCGACCCTGGCAGGCGGTGGCGAAGGCGACATGGCGGCCGCTGCCGTGGGAGGCGTGGACGCCATCGCCGCCATGGTCATGACCATGGTCTACCCGGATCTGAAGGCCATGTTCGAGGCTGCCACGCGACGGGTAACGGTGACCCTGACGTGGACCGAGGGCGCGCGAGAGTACGACATCGAGGTCGTCCAGTGGGTGGTCAACCCGCGGCAGGGAGGCATCATGGGCCGCATGCCTGGCGATGCCATCGACGCCGCCGAGCTCGCCGCCGACGCGGCGGCCCCTAGCGGCAGCCCGCCGACGCGCATCGGGGGGCCGCGATGAGCGGACGCGCGCCGAGCGGCGGGCGCGGCTTCACCCTGCTGGAGGTGATGGTCTCCATCGGGATCATCGCCCTGATGACGGCCCTGGTCTATTCCGCCATGTACGGCATGTCGAGCTCGCGGCGCAACATGGTCGAGGTGGGCGACCGCTATCACCAGGGCCGCGCCGCACTCGGTCGCATGTCGCGCGAGCTGGGCTCGGCCTTCATCTCGACCCACCAGCCCTTTTCCTCGCTGCAGCCCCCCCGCCAGACCGCCTTCATCGGCACGGACGGCAGCCCGGACCGCGTCGACTTCAACTCCTTTTCGCATCGTCGGCTCGAGCGCGACAGCCACGAATCCGATCAGAACGAGCTGTCGTACTTCGTCGCGTCCGACCCCGACGAGGACAAGCTCGATCTAGTACGCCGCGAGGCGGTCTACCTCGACGATGATCCCGAGCACGGCGGGGTGGTGCAGGTGCTGGCCGAGGACGTCGAGCAGTTCGATCTGGAGTACCTCGATCCGCTGACGGGCGAATGGCTGACGAGCTGGGACAGCATGCAACCGGCCGCCCAGCTCGGTCGGCTGCCCGCGCAGGTGCGGATCTCCTTGGTGCTCCGCGGCGGGCCCACCGGGACCATTCGCTTCGAAACCAAGACTCCCATCGCCATCCAGCTTCCGCTGGATTTCGCCACGGCCGCACGATGACGGGCATACGAGCACACCGCAGCCCCGGCCGACCGCGCGGCGTCCGCGCGCGCACTGGACGCGCTCGGCTGCGATGGCGCGCGCGCTCCTCGCGGCGGGGCGTGGCCCTGGTGATGGTGCTGGCAGCCATCACCATCTTGGCGGTGTTCCTGGTCGAGGTGCAGAACGAGAGCTCGGCCACCCTGGCCGCGGCAGTGGCCGAGCGGGACGCGCTCAAGGCCGAGTACCTCGCGCGCAGCGGCGTCAACCTCTCGCGGCTGCTCGTCGGCACCGAGCCCACCGTCCGACGTGCCATCGCGCCGCTGTTCATGATGCTCAGGGCCAAGCCTCCGCAGATCCCGGTCTGGGAGTTTTCCGACCAGCTGCTCGGCGCGTTCAACGACGCTCGCGGCGCCGAGGCCTTTCGCACGCTGGCCAACGTCGATCCCCGCACGGGCAACCACCTGGGCCTGGGCGGCAACGGCCACTTCGAGGTGGTGATCGTCGACGAGGACAGCAAGCTCAACGTCAACGTGGCCGCGCGCGGCGACATCATCTCGGAGACGCGGCTGATGGCCCAGCTGCTCGCGCTCATGGGACCGCAGCAGTACAACTCCCTATTCGAGCAGCTCGACGGCGACGAGCAGCACTCGGATCGCTCGGCCATCTGCGGCGCCATCATCGACTGGGCCGACTCGGACGAGAACATGCACCCCTGCGATCCGACCGCCACTGGGCCGATCGCCGCGGGCGCCGAGGACAACTTCTACCAGCTCATCGGCCTGCCCTACCTGCGCAAGAACGCCGCCTACGACTCGCTCGAGGAGCTGCGCCTGGTGCGCGGGATCTCGGACGACTTCTGGGCGACCTTCATCGAGCCCGAGCCCGACAAGCCCGACAAGCGCATCGTGACCGTGTGGGGCCAGGGCAAGATCAACGTCAACAGCGCCAACGCCCACACCTTGCTGGCGCTGGTCTGCGCCAACGCCCCCGAGGCCCCCTTGTGCATCGACCCGCTGCAGGCGCAGGCCTTTGTCATGGGCGTGTCGCTGGCGCGCACCTTTACCCGAGGGGCCCCGCTGTTCGGCTCGCCCAAGGACTTCGTCAACACCGTCAAGGGCAAGGGCATGGTAGGCCCCATGCTCGCCGCCCTCGGCCTGGAGCCCGTGGTGTTCAAGTCGGAGTCGGAGCTCAAGAACATGGTCACCACCGAGAGCAAGATGTTCAGCATCTACGCCGACGGCGTGGTCAAGGGCCACCGCCGCGAGACCCGCGTGCGGATCCACGCGGTGGTGGACTTCCGCGGCGCGCCCGACTTGAGCTCGGTGATGGTGCTGCCGACGGGCGAGGAGGACGAGAGCTTGGACAGCACGCCCACAACGCCGCCCCCCCCAACGGTCCCCGAGGACCTCGATCCCGAGCAGATCATGGCCGCCATGGTCGCCGATCCAGCCGGCCGCTTGGTCTACTGGCGTGTACAATGACCGCACCGATGACCCGAAGGACGCAACCCCATGGCTAGATGGCTGGGCATCGACATCGCCCCCCAGGCGGTGCGGATCGCGTTGCTGCGCTCGACGCTGCGGCGGCCCGTCATCGAGACCTTGCGGGAGGAGCCACTGTCCGTTCATCCCACCGTGGAGGCCGCCATCCGCGCGGCCGTCGCTGGCCTGCGGATCGACGCCTGCGCCGTGGCCGTGCCGGGCGAGCAGACCTTTCTGCGGCGGATCGAGCTACCTGCTGCCGCACAGAAGGAGCTCGCCAGCGTGCTCGGCTACGAGGTGGAGTCCACGCTTCCCTTCGAGCTCGACGACGCCGTCATGGACCATCGGGTGCTCAAGGCCGCACCTGGCGTGGACCGACGCCAGAGCCTGCCCATCCTGGCGGGCGTGGCCTACACCCATCAGGTGCGCGACCGGATCAATCTGATCCGTCGGACCGCGGGGCAGGAGCCAGCGCGAGTGGGCGCTGGGGCGCTTCCGCTCGCCAATCTGGCGCAGCTCGGCGCCCCGCTGCGCGGCCCCGAGCTGCGGCTTTTGCTCGACGTCGATGCCACCCATTGCGACCTCGTGCTGATGCGCGGCGGCGAGCCCCAACAGGCGCGCACCATCCATCGCGGAGCCGCGCGGCTGCCTGCCGAGGGGCCCGCGCTGGTGCGGGAGCTGCGCCAGACCCTGGCCGCCTGGCAGGCCCAGGGCGGCCAGAGCGTCGAGCGGCTGGTCCTGCTGGGCCAAGGGCCGCAGACCCCTGGCCTGGACGCTTACCTCCGCGAGGAGCTCGGCGTGCAGGTCGACGGCCTGCCGCCGCTGGAGGCGGACTGGTCTGCCGAAAGCGACCGCCCGCGAGCTGGCATCTTCGCCAAGGCCATCGGCCTGGCGCTCGGGCTTTCTCGACGAGCGGCGGCGCTCAACCTGCGCACCGGGCCGCTCGAGCCGCAGCAGAGCTTTCGCTTCCTGCGCGACAAGACGCCGCTGCTAGCTGGGCTGGGCACGGCCATCGCGTTTTCCTTCGGCTTCTCGGTGTTCGCGGACATGCGCGCGCTCGATACCGAGCGAGCCGCGCTCGAGGAGCAGCTCGCCACCGCTACCGAAGCGGTCTTCGGCGAGCCCACGCGCGACCCGGCTGTCGCCGCCCAGCAGCTCGACAGGGCGCTCAGCGGCAAGACCGACGATCCCATGGGGCCGATCGACGCCTTTGACGTGATGGTCGAGCTGTCCGAGCGCATCGCTCCTGAGATCACCCACGACATCGCCGAGCTCGACTACAACCGCGGCCAGGTGCTCATCCGCGGCATCGTGCCCAAGATCGACGACGCCGACGTCATCCGCGACAAGCTGGCCGAGCACCCCTGCTTCCACGACGTCAAGAAAAAGGGCACCACCCGGCTGCGCAACGCCGACAAGCACAAGTACGTCCTCGAGTTCGAGGTCAAGTGCACCGCCAAAGATCCCCAAAAGGCGCGGGCCAAGACCTCGGCGCCCCCGGCCAAAGACAGCGGGGAGACGGGAGGCACGCGATGAGCCCCGGCTTGCACTTCGACAAGCTCTCCGAGCGGGAGCAGAAGCTCCTGATGGTGCTGGGCGTGGTCTTCGCGCTGTTCATCTTCGTGGGCATCCCGGTCTACATCTACAGCCATGTCGCCTCGGCCCGCAGCACTAACGAGGAGATCCGCGAGCTGCTCGAGCAGATGAGCTCGGCCGAGGCCAAGCTGGCCGAGCGCAAGCGGGAGCGCGACGCCATGCTCATGCGCTACAACCGCAAGACGCCCGCGCTGGCCTCGTTCATCGAAAAGGCCGCCAGCGAAAACGGGCTCGACGTGCCCGAATCCAAGGACCGTCCCGAGGTTCCCCATGGCAAGCGGTACTCGGAGCGGATCACCGAGGTCAAGCTGCAGAAGGTCAGCTTGCTGCCGCTGGTCAAGACGCTGGAGAAGATCAAGCGCTCTGGCTATCCCGTCGCCATCAGCCGCATCAACATCAAAAAGCGCACGGGTGGCCCCGACATCTTCGACGTCGGCCTGTCGGTATCGGCCTTTGACCGCAAGGCGAGCTCGCCTGCGGGCGCCAGCAAGTCAGAGGACGACCAGCCGGGCCGCGCACCGAAAGGCGAAGAGCTGTGAGCCCCAAAGTCGCGCGCGTGCTCAAGTGGGTGCTCTACCCGCTGTTCTATCTGCTGTGCTTGGCGCTGTTCGGCTACCTCAGCTTTCCCTTTGACAGCCTCAAGGGCCGCATCGAGGGCGAGTTCGAACGGATGCAGCGAAGCTCGGGCAGGCGGGCGGCGGCGCTGCGCTCGCGCGAGCAGCCCATCCGGCTGCAGATCGGCGAGCTCGACGGCTACTGGTTCTCGGGCATCGAGGTGCGCCGCGCCCGGCTGTTCTTCCCCCCGCGCGAGGCGAAAAAGCGCGGCTCGGCGCTGGCCTTCGGCGGCGAGGAGACGACCGAGGCCGCGCCGCCGCGGCCCAGCGTCATCACCATCGACCGCGCGCACGCGCGGGTCCAGCTTCTGCCGCTGCTGGTGGGCGACGTACGCATCGACTTCGGCGCCGAAGCGCTGGGAGGGGAAATCGAGGGCACGATTCCCTACGGCAAGGGCAGCGGGGCGGTCGCGGTCGAGCTCGAAGACCTGCAGCTCGGAGATCTCCAGCCGCTGCGCGCCTTGGTGGGGATCCCTATCCAGGGGACGGTGAGCGGCACCTTGGAGCTGGCGCCCGGGGAGGGCAAGTTCAGCAAGGCCGACGGCAAGCTCGACCTATCCATCAAGCGCGTGGTGGTCGGCGACGGCAAGTCCAAGCTCCAGGGCATTGCGCTTCCCGCCGCCGAGGTGGGCGACATCACGCTGGCGGCCACGGCCAAGGACGGCACGCTCCAGATCGAGGAGATCCATGCGGCCGGAAGGGACTTCGAGCTCAAGGGTGAGGGCCAGGTGCGGATCCGCGAGCCCTTCACGCGCGCCCGCGCCGATCTGTACCTGATGTTCAGGTTCACCGACGCCTACCGCACGCGCAACGACGACACCCGCTCGCTGCTCGGCGAGCCCGGCTCCAGTAGTCCCGCCCTCATCGAGTTCGATCCCAAGGTCAAGCGGTCCAAGCGGGACGACGGCTTCTACGGCTGGCGCGTGCATGGCCGCTTGGGCGATCTCAACTTCGATCCAGCGGCCACCAAGGGCAAGGGCAAGACGCGCACCCGCTCGACCGCAAAAAAGCGCAGCACGCGCGCCCGCAAGACGGGCGTCACCTCGCCGCTGGGAAGGCTTCGCGGCGCTGCCAAGCGAAAAGGCGCAGACACCACT
>CAYTYV010000306.1:0-8175 GCA_964441055.1 uncultured Polyangiaceae bacterium
TGGCTGGTAGCCACCGCTAGGCAAGGGGACGGTCAACAGCTTCGAGGCGGTCGTTGCGACGGGGAGACGAATCATCCGCTCCCCGTTTCGACCGCCTTGGGCGGTCGTTGTTGTGTGCTGCGTGATGGGGATGGGGTGTGCGCGCTCCCGGTGGCCGTCACGAAGATCTTCGCCGTGATGCGGGCCGCTCGGTAGGAGGACGGCGGGAGGCGAGCATCGGCGTGGTGCTGGTGACCGTATGCCGAGCTGGAGCACCCAGCCGCACATCAGCGTGTAGAAGGTGTCGAACGAAAGGGCGGTGAAGCCGGCGAGGAAGCTCGCTACGAAGGGCACATCCAGCACGGGCTCCTCCTTGCATGAGAACGTGTCGCAACTCCCTCATCGCAGAAGGCACCCCTGATGGAAACACCCGCGCGCCGCCTCGGTGGCCGCGCGGACTCTTCTCATTGCTGAAAAGCGCTCAAGTCGAGGCTAGAGTCTGATGTCATGCGTCATGGCCTAGTTGTCGCGTGTGTTCTTGCCGTCAGCTGCGGTTGTCCGGATCCAGTGGCGCCGCGTGCGATGCCCAACGCGGCACCGTGTGCCTCGTCCATGAACGCGCCGAGCGCGTCGGCCGCCGAGGCGGCGACGGCGAGCCCCGTGGCAGTTGCGCGGCCTGCGCGGGTCGCGGCCACGATCGAGCACCACCTGGTCGACGATGCGCGGTCGCTGTTCGGGATGGCCCGAGCTGGCAAGTCCAAGTCGTACGAGGATCGGCTGTCGGAACAGGGGTACCAGGTTTGGGACTCGCGCGAGCCCGAGCGCCTATTGGAGTGGGCGGCCGACGACGAGCTTCGCTGGGCGAGCCTCAAGGGCCTGACCAAGCTGTATCGAAAGAGCAAGGTGCCGCAGCTTCGCGAGATCGCCCGTGACGACTCGGCGCCCGACAATCTCCGCCTCGTGGCGATGATCGTGGTGCGAATCAACGACGACGCGGTGTCGGACCAACCGCTGATTCGCTGGGCTCGCGAAAGTGACGATCGCGAGATGCGGATGATGGCGCTGGGCGCGCTCGGTGCGTCGCATACCGCTGCCGCTCGGAGCGAAGTGGTGCGCGCCCTGGACGACGAAGATCTATCCCTGGCGCTGGTGGCGGTGATGGCGGCCGGGCAGCAGCAGAACCAGGACGCGCTCCCCGTCCTGACCGAGTGGCTCGACCTGGTTCTCGAGTCCAAACGGTGGTGGGAGGGACCGACGGCTCAGGTCAAGGAGCTGCTGGTCGAAGCGCTCGCCGATATCGGCGGCCGCAAAGCTGCGGGTGCCGTGGCCGCCGCCTTGCGCAAAGAGCTGGCCCGATCGACCGCGAGGCCGCAGGAGTACCCGCGCTTTTCAACGTGGAGCTTCGAGCGCATGACGGGCATGAAGTGGAGCGCCGTCGGAGCGCAGGGACGCGAGACTCGCCAGCGTGAAGCACGCGAGGCCCTCGAGTGGTGGGACAGCGGCGGCTACCAGGCGAAATTCGGATCGGCTCAGGGCGCCGCCCCGCCGATCTCGCGAGAATAGTCGCTGGCTAGCTCAAGTCGCTGAGGGACAGGAGCGTGGGGTCGAGCCTGCTGAGCCTGCGCCAGGCTTTGACACGAACCCCGTGTAACACTAATCTAGTGTCATGAGAAACGTGACCATCACCATGGAGGAGGAGGTGGCCCGTTGGGCTCGGGTGGAGGCGGCTCGCAGGGAGATGAGCTTGGCTCGCTTCGTCGGCGAGCTGCTGCGGTCGCGCATGCGGAGCGTTGATGCCTACGAGCGCGCCATGCGCGAATTCCTGGCCGTGGCGCCGACGGGAGGAAGTCGCGGGCGGCGGCGACCCACGCGGGACGAGATCCATGACCGCGCTGCACTTCGTCGATAGCAACGTCTTGGTCTACCGCCACGACCGCGACCAGCCTGCCAAGCAGTCTGCCGCGCAGCGAGTTTTGGCGGCGCTATGGCGGGGCCAGACGGGGCGCGTGAGCACGCAGGTGCTGAACGAGTTCTACGCCGTTGTGACGAGAAAGCTGGCCGTGCCTGTGGCCGCACCGATCGCGCGCCAGGAGGTCCGCCAGCTCCAGGCGTGGCGACCGGTCCCCGTAACGGATGAGCTCTACGAGCGCGCCTGGGCCGTCGAGGACCGTTTCGGGCTGTCGTGGTGGGATACTCTCATCGTGGCCGCCGCCGAGCAGGCCCGCTGCCGCTACCTGCTCACCGAGGACCTGCAAGACGGGCAGGATCTCGACGGGCTGCTGGTCGTCAACCCCTTCGCCCACCAGCTAGAGGCGCTGGGCCTGCAAGACCGCGAAGGGCCTTGAGGAGCTGTGAACAGGCGCTACTGCGAAAGGGCTCGCGGAGCACTCGCTCCAGCGAGAGCGCGGGTGGACCTCCTGGCCTAGCCGCCGCCTTGGCCGCCGCCGCCGCCGCCGCCAGCCGCGCCGCCGCTGCCAGCCGTGCCGCCCACTCCGCCGCTGCCAGCCGTGCCGCCTGCTCCGCCGCTGCCAGCCGTGCCGCCTGCTCCGCCGCTTCCCGCCGAGCCGCCAGCTCCGCCACTGCCAGCCGTGCCGCCAGCTCCGCCGCCCGCTCCGCCACTGCCGCCGTCTTGGCCCGTGCCGCCCGCGCCTGCATCGGGCTCGAGCGCGCCTGGGATGCAGGCTGGATCCGTGCGGGCCTGCTCGTCCGCGGGGCAGCAGATGTCCGACTGCGTCCCGAGGTCGGCGCTGGAGACGCAGATCAGACCGTCCTCGCAGTCCGAATCCCCTCCCCCGAATTCCGCAGCCTGGTCACAGCGCTCCCCTTCGCCTTGGCGACCACAGCCCGAGGCGTGGACGACCAAGACCGAGCCCAAAAGCGCAGGAGCGACGAGCGGCCACAGCTTGTTGGCGTGCATGACTCCCTGCGCTAGCAGAAACGACCTCGAGCGGCCACGGTCGAGTGAGCCCCAGCGGCGGGCGCTTGCCGGAAGCTCGCTGTTCGGCGAGCCCTCAGGCGGACCGCTTTCCCTTGTTGGCCTCGATGGCCTCCACGAATAGCTGCATGTAGCCGGCCGCGCTGGTCAGCGAGAAGACCAGCGAGGTGTAGACCAGCAGCTGGCCGACGTGGACGAAGTCGACGCGGCCGAGGTCGATCACGCCCAGGTGGATGCTGTAGGGGTAGCCCACGATCAGCGCGATCAGCCCGAGCATCTGCAGGGCCGTCTTGTGCTTGCCGCCCTGCCCCGCGGCGATGACCAGCCCTTCGGACGAGGCCACCGAGCGCAACGCGGTGATGGTGATCTCCCGCGAGAGCAGCAGCACCACCACCCACGCCGGGCTCCGTCCCATCTGCACCAGCCACACCAGCACGGCGGCCACGATGAGCTTGTCGGCCAGCGGATCGAGGAATTTGCCGAGCACGCTGACCAAGCCCTGGCGACGGGCGAGATAGCCGTCGAGCATGTCGGTGATGGCGGCTGCGCCGTAGGCGATGGCCGCCCAGAAGCAGTGCTGCGGGCCGCCCTGCTCGAGCAGCACTAGCACCACGGGGATCAGCAGGATTCGCAGGAAGGTCAGCAGATTGGGCAGATTGCGCGCGTCTTCCCACAGCGTGCGGCGGTGCCGGGCGCGCTCGGAGCGGCGCTCGCGGGCGAGGGCCTTCTTGGCGCGGCGCCGCTCGAGGATGGCGGCCTTGCGGGCCTTGCGACGCTCGGCCACCGCGGTCTTCTGCGCCTTGCGGCGCTCGCGAGCGGCCTCCTTCTTGGCCTTGCGGCGGGCCAGGAGCAGCCAGCGGCGCTGGCCTCTGGAGCTGGGTTTCTTGTCGGCCACGGCTTGCCTGACCTCTACGTAGTGGCTCAGCGGCCCACGAGCCCCAAGCCGCCCTTGCGCGGGTCGGCTGCGGCGTCGATTCGGACGAGGCCGGACGACTCGGTGACGGTGATGAGCCCGACCGCGCTGTAGTTCGGTCGCGGCGCGCCGATGACCTCGCCGCGGCGACGCAGCTCTGCCACGGTCTCGGCCGACACGGCCTCGTCGACCAGCAGGCCGCCGTCGGCGGGCGTGTGGATGCGCGGATCGCCGACGGCCTGCTCGGCCTGCCGACCAAAGGCCAGCTGGGCGAGCAGGACCTGCGAGACCGAGGTTGCGATGCGGGTGCCGCCCGAGCCGCCCACGGCCAGCACCGCGCGGCCGTCCTGCACGGCGATGGTGGGGGTCATGCTGGAGACGGGGCGCGCCCCTCCCCGTGGCGCGTTGGGGCGACGCCGGGCCTCGAACAGCCGCTCCAGGCTCTCGGTGGTGAAGTCGTCGAGCTCGTCGTTGAGCGGAAAGCCGCCCCGCGTGACCAGCTTGGCGCCGAACATGTGGTTGATCGTGCTGGTCACCGACACGGCGTTGCCCTCGGCGTCGAGCGCCACAAAATGGCTGGTGCCCGCCTCGCAAAGGGGAAAGGACTCGGCCCGACGGGTCCGCTCGGGGGAGATCAGCGCCCGTCGCTCGCGCATGCGCTCGCGCGAGACCAGCCGGGCGACGTCCATCTTGACGTAGGCGGGATCGCCGATGTAGCGGATGCGATCGGCCACCGAGGCGCGGAAGGACTCGGCGAGCATGTGGTAGTAGACCGCCGTGCCATGGCCCCAGGCGCGCAGCTCCTCGGGCTCGTAGAGGTGCAGGCTCTGCAGCATCATCAGCCCGCCAGCCGAGGGCGGCGGCATGGTGTAGATCTCGCGGCCAGCCCAAGTGGTCCGCAGCGGCTGCCGCTCGACGACCTGGTAGCGCTCGAGATCGGCCATCACCATGCGGCTGCCCGCGGCTTGCGCGGTGGCCACCACGTCGCGCCCCACGGCCCCTCGGTAAAAGGCGCGCCGTCCCTCGGTGGCGATGCGGCGCAAGGTGCGCGCCAGCGCGGGGTTGGTGGCCACCTGGCCCGTGGCGAGAAGCTCGCCCAAGGGCGCGAAGATGCCGCGGTAGGCAGGCGTCTCGAGCACCCAGGCCTCGTTCCAGCCGAGCGAGCGGCCCATGTGATGGCTGAGCTCGAAGCCCTGCTCGGCGCGCTCGGCCGCGCCCTCGACCAGCTCGGCAAAGGGCAGCTTGCCCCAGCGCTGGTGCATCTCCCACAGGCCCGCGATCTCGCCCGGTACGCCGACCATCGCCCCGCGCCCTCGCTTGGGCCGCAGGCGATCGGGATAGTCCGAGGGACGCAGGCCCATGGGCGCGGTCTCCCGGAAATCCAGCACCGTGACCGAGCCCGAGCTAGCGTCCCAGTACAGGGCGAAGCCGCCTCCGCCGATGCCGCTCGAGACGGGCTGGGCCACCCCAGCCACCAGCAGCCCGGCCACGGCCGCGTCCGCGGCGCTGCCGCCTCGGGCCAGCACGTCGAGGGCTGCGCGAGCGGCCACGGGGCTCTCGGCAGACACCGCAAATCGGTCGGCGACCGGCCCGGGCTCCGAGGATGCCCCGCCCGGCTGCAGCGCGCCCGCCTGGCCTCCAGCAGCCGAGGCAGACGCGGCGGGCGCCGATGGCGCGGCTTGGCTTTTGGTCGGCGCCGATCCCGCGCGCAGCGATGGGTCCTCGGCCGGGCGCCCGCTCGGAAAACAGGTTAGCAGGGCCAGCGCCGCGAGCAGGCACATGCCGCTCAGCCACGCGGTCGTCCGCCCCGGTCGGCTCGTTAAGACCAAGCGCGTTTTGGAGATCCCCATCATGGTAACCAGCCCACGATGAGCCTGCCGACCGCTCGCGGCAAGCCCTGTTTGGCCGCCCGGGACTGTCCCGCCCTTGTCATCGCCCCGCGCGCCATTAGGTTTTGGGGGGGAGGCCGCCCCCGGAGGAGAGGGCCTGCGGCGCGCAGCCGAGGCCGTGGGGGAAGCAACAAGGCCAAATCATGCGCTTCGTTTTCGTGATGGATCCCATCGACCGCGTGGTGCCCGACCGCGACACCTCGTACGCCTTTGCAGCCTCGGCCACGGCACGCGGCCACGAGTGCTGGCACTGCTTGATCCACGACGTCGAGCACGTGGGCGAGCGGGTGACCGCCCGGGTCCGCCGCCTCGCCATCGGCACTGATCCCGCTATCGCCTTGCGCGGACCGCTCCAGCGGATCGCGCTCGCGGATGTCGACGCGGTGTTCATCCGCAAGGACCCGCCCTTTGATCCAGCGTACTGGCACGCCACGCTGCTGCTCGACTCGCTCCGTGGCACCACCTTGGTGCTCAACGATCCCCGCGGGCTGCGCGAGGCCAACGAGAAGCTCTACACGCTGAGCTTCCGTCGGTGGATGCCGCGGACCATCGTCTCCGCCGACCCGGCTGCGATTTTCGCCTTCATCGACGAGGTCGGTGGCCGCGGCGTGATCAAGCCGGTCGACGGCGCGGGCGGCTTCGGCGTGATGGCCGTGCAAAGCGGCGAGCACAACGCCCGAGCCATCGTGGAGCTGCACACGCAGGAGGGGAAGCAGCTGGCAGTGGTGCAGGAGTACCTCCCCCAGGTGGCCGAGGGCGACAAGCGCGTGCTGCTGCTAGACGGCGAGCCGCTGGGGGCGATCATGCGGCTGCCGCAAGACGGCGATCTGCGGGCCAACATCCACGTCGGCGCCGAGGTGCGGCCGAGCGAGCTGAGCCCGACCGAGCGGGCGGCCGTGGAGGACATGGCGCCGCGGCTGCGCGCCGACGGGCTGGTGTTCGTGGGGCTGGACTTCATCGGCGACAAGCTCACCGAGGTCAATGTCACCAGCCCGACCGGGATCCAGGAGCTCGGCCGCTTCTCGGGCACCCGACCGGCCGACCGCGTCATCGAGTGGGTCGAGCGGCAGGCAGCCGTGCTGCCCGCCCACCGCCGCCCGTTTGCGGCTCAAGCCGCGCCCGCTCTGGAGTCGCTGAAGATCGAAAACTGATGCGCCCGCAGCGTTGCGGAGAACTTGGCCCAAGGCCCTGCCCACCGCTCAGCATGGCCCCATGGGTCGGCCCCGTAACCGCTGTGCCGTATGCGAAGGGCGCGAAAGCCCGCTGGTGGCTGTGTCCGTCGAGGGAAGGCGCCTTTTTCTGTGTGCGGCGCACGCAGCCGAGCTCGGCGCCGAGCCGCCGTCCACGCTGGTCGAGCTAGACCGCCTGCTCGGCGACCAAGACCTCGAGCGACGCGCCATCCCGGACCGCCGCCAAGGCGCCGACCGCCGCGTGCTGCCGCCTCGCCCCGAGCGTCGCCGCCACAACCTCGGTCGGCGCCAGAGCGACCCGCGCTACTGACGGCGGAAAGCCGACAAATCAGAACGCGATGCCCAGGCCGAGCGAGCCGAGCAGGCGGATCCGGTCGGTCTTGTCGTAGTAGGTGTAGGCCAGCCCGGTCTCTTCTGGGTTCTCGCCGTCGACCTGCAGCGTGACCGTGTCGGCCAGGGCCACGCCGATGCCGATGCCGCCCGAGATGGCAAAGCCGCCGTTCTTTCCAAAGACGGTGCTGGTGCCCACCATCGCGCCGACGATCATGGAGTTGACGTTCGTGCTGCAGGTACCGGGCTCGGAGTCCTCGTCGCAGTGCTCGGGGTTGGGAACGCCCGAGGGCACACCGTCGACCTCTCGGGTGAGCGTGGCGTTGAAGTACTCGTACTCGGCGTGGGCCTTGAGCCAGAAGCCGCGAAAGGGATCGCCCTGGACGTACCACACGACGTCCAGGCCCACGTCGAAGCCGCTCTCGGAGACGTCCGCGGCGGGCGAGTCGAAGATCCACGTGGGCGAGAGCTGCACGGTGATGGGGCCGACGATGTTGACCTCGCCCTCGAAGGTCACGCGTCGGAACAGCAGGTCGAAGGGGTCGTAGCGCACCGACCACAAGCAGCACGAGGGGCGCTCGGGCGGTGGCGGCGGCGGCGGACCGTAGCCCGGCGGAGGCGCGCCGTAGGCCGGCCCTGGCGGCGGAGGCCCGTAGGCTGGCGGAGGCGGCGGACCGTAGCCCGGCTGGTACGGCGGAGGAGCCTGCGCCGCGGCCGAGCCAGACCAGGCGAGGAGGATAGCTGAGACAACCAAGAGCAACGAAGTACGCACGTCGATAAGGTTACCCCACCCCCTGCCGAACGCAATACTAGCGGCGTTCGCCTGCCCGTTGGGGCCCTTCGACTGGCCCCAAGACAGGTGGGGGCCAGTCGATGGGCCCCAACGGGCGAGATCTGCTTGCCGCCTGGATTGATTTCACGATGGGGGCTCCGGGCGTC
>CAYTYV010000307.1:0-8173 GCA_964441055.1 uncultured Polyangiaceae bacterium
CCTGAGTGTCGTGGTAGGTGGTCTCGAGCTGGCGCGTAAGCACGTTGCTCAGCCACTCCAGCGCCTCGGGTAGCGTCTCGTCCTCGACCACGCCGCGGATACTGGTGGTCGGCGCCGTGGCCTTGAACTGGCCATCGCGGACGAGGGTCTGCACGCCCTCGTAGGAGAGCGACTCCACGCCGCCCATGGCCGTCACGAACAGCCGCGAGTCGAGCAGCAGCTGCACGTTGTCGAGGAAGAAGCGGATGGCCTGCGACGAGAACACGGCCTGGTAGTGCTTGAGGTAGCGATCGCCCTGCGCCATGGCTCGCAGAAACTTCCAGTCCCCAGCGGTGCCGTGGGCCGAGCCGTTGGCGGCGCTGAACAGCAAGTGGCGGCAGAGCAGCGTGCGGGCGAGCTGCTGCTGTGTGGGCGTGCCGCTGAGCAGGCGGCTTTCGGCTTGCAGTGCGTTGGCGCATCCCTGGCTGTAGCCGATGACGCCCCACGGCGTAGTCGCTCGACGCGCTGCGTCCTCGATACGAGCGGCATTGTACTCGAGCGAGCGGGCGGTGGCAGTGTCCGCTCGAATGACGGCGATGCCGCGCCGCTCCTGCAGTCGCCCGTACGCCTCGGCCAGCTCTTGACCGCGGGCGCCCTCGGTGATGACCCCCATGGCGCTGACGATGGTGAAGTCGTAGTGGCCGGGCGGCGGATCGATGAGCAGCCGCACCAAGGGGTCGGCCTTGAGTCGCGCGCGGTCGCGCTCGAAGTAGTACAGCGCGTCGATGACGGCGTCGACCAGCGCCTGCTCGTCGTCGAAGCGGTCGAAGCCGGTGCGCACACCGAGCCAGCTGCGTACGGCATCGAGGTCCTCTTGGGCGCTGCGCAGCACCGACAGCACCATCAGCGCTTCGTAGTTGCGGCTCCAGAACAGGCGGAACCAAGGAAGCTGGAGGGCCTGCGGCTCGACCTCGAGCAGCTTGGCGCAGGCGCCGAAGGCCTCTTCGTAGGCGGCCTTGGAGCGCTCGTGCTCGGCGGACGGCGGGCCGTCGAAGCCGAGCTGCGCGGCCTGCGCGTCGGCCTGGCCGATGGCCTGCTGGGCCTGATCGGCAGCGATCCAGGTGGCGGCGGTGAGATCGGGCGCCACGGGGACCGGATGGCGGCAGCTCTGCAGGTGGGCGCGCTTGGCCAGGTACGGCTCGGCCTCGGCCAGGATCCGATCGGCGGCGCGGGCCAGCGCCTCCCAGTAGCTGTGCCGCGCCCAGCGTCCGCCCGCCATGTAGTCGGCCAGCCGCGGCATGTCGATGGCAAGCCGCTCGGAGAAGAGCGCGACCATGTCCAGCGGCTGGCGCATGCGGTCCTGCGCGGGATTGAGCAGCGCATTGAGCATGCCCGCGAGCGCGCGGCGGCTTCCCGCGGCCATCTCGACCAGCACCTCGCGGAGGAAGGCGGGCGGCTGTTCGAGCACCAGGTCGAACAGCAGCCGTCGGTTGAGCTGCTGGAGGCGCCCTTGCCAGGCCGACGCCAACCCTGCCTGTAGCAGCACCGCCACGTCTTGCGGGCCAAGCACGATGTTGGCCGCCCTGCGGGCGTCCGCGTCGCCCGCGCGGTGGTCCCCGCTCACCGGGGCCTGGACCTGCCGCTCGGCGCGGATGCGCGCGGCCTCGCCGAGAAAAAAGCCGATGGCCAAGGCCTGCGGGGCGAAGCTGAGCCCGCCATAGCTCTCTGAGATGAGCTGCACCCGCTCTTTGAGCGCGCGGACGTAGCGGAGGCGACTGAGCTCGTCGTCGGGCCAATCGGCGCGCGGCCGGTCGAGCAGGTAGTCGAGCTGCTCCAGCGTCAGGTAGGGCGCAAGCTCGGCCAGCTTGGCGGCGAAGCCCTGGGGTAGCGGCCCGGCGGAATCTACCGTGCGGTACAGCTCGGCCGCGGACGGAAGGCTCTCGAGTCCCCGCGCGTGTTGCGGATCTTCGCAAAGCGGAGGTTTGGCGAGGCGCAGTCGCGACGGCACGGGCTCGGTGGGCGCCAGCAGCAGAGCCAGCCAGCGAAGACCGCGATCCAGCTCGTAGTCGTAGTCGTGCTCGGGCAGGTGCTCTTCGAGCAGGCGTTTGGTCCGCGGCACATCCAGCCCGCCGCCGTCGGTGACCTGCCGCACCAACGGTAGGATCGGCTCGGCGAGCTCGGTCGAGCCGCACAGCACCCGCGAGAGCACCCGGGCGATGGCCGGGCCGGGAATGAAGTCCCCGGGTCGGGCGATGCCCTCGGCTTGGAATGCGTCTCGCACCCGATGGGCTAGCTCGCGCAGCTTGGCGCCGAGCTCGGCGAGCTCGGCCGAGAAGAGCCGCACCGCCCCGAGCACCCGGTCCATGGCCTCGTCGTCCACCAAGATCTGGAGCCAGCGCTCGGGCTCGGAGCCCGGGTTGATGAGGGCGTTGAAGTAGCGCGCGTCGTATAGGCCCGACTCCTCGCCGCGGATGGTCAGGCCGCCGGCTGGGCTGATGTCGACGGAAAAAGCCCCCTTGCGCAGCGCGGGCACGAACAGCTCGGCCGCCTGCTCGGCCGCGTACAGCATCGGTGATTCGCCCCCGAGATCCCAGGCCACCTCGATGGCGCCGCGGCCCAGGCCCGAGGTGGCGAGCATGCCCTCGGCCACGGCGGCCTTGAGGGTGCTGCCGCCTGGCAGGCAGAGCCTGCGCGGGCCGAGCTCCAGCTCGCCGCGCTCCAGCCTGAGCTCGGCTCGGCTGCCAGCGAAATCGAGCTCGACCAGCGGGAGGGTCAGGTTCGTGGTGCACAGCCGGCCGGCCAGCGAAAGGGCCCCCGCAAGCGCGCTCCGAAGCTTTCCGTGATCGATGGCCAGCTCCGGCAGCGCGTCGACAGCAGTGCGGCCCTCCACGGCGAAGTCGACGTCGGCCTCGACGCTCAGATCCAGGCCCTGGTCATCGGTCCACTCTGCCTCGCCGCCGACGGTGCCGCCGCCCCTTTGCGGGACAAAGCGCGTCTTGCCATCATCGAGCTGGCTGCCCTCGGCGAGCGCCACCCGGGCGCGGAACTGCAGCGTGCCGCGATGGCGAGGCCAGCCGTGCGCGGAAGGCGTGACGGTGACGTCGATCTCGCCGCCGAGGCCGAGCTCGTGCAGGGTTGCGCTGAGCTCGACGCCGCCGTGCATCAACGGATGTCCGTAGCGACCGCAGAGCTGCACGCGGGGGACGACGGTGGCCGGATCGACGTTGGCGGCCAGCTCGATCTCCAGTCCGGCTGGCGGCCATTCGGGGTTGCGCAGCCAGCGGAGCCAGCGGCGGGCCACGCTGTCGGGGCCGGTCGAGGGACGGTCGCCCGCTGCGCGGATGATGGTCTCGGCGCGGGTGACGACGCGGCCGCCGTCGAGCTCCACGCTCAGCTGCTCGGTGCTCAGAGCGATCTCGTCCCGACGGACTCTACCCTCGAAACGCCCTTCGGCGAGCCCGCGGTCGAGCGGGGCCGCCTCCAGCTCGAGCGAACCGCCGTCGGACAGATCGATCGCCAGATCGAGGCCGGGCAGGGCCACGCCGCAGACGAAGCTGCCCCGGAAGGTCGTCAGCATGCCGGCGAGCTCGGCGAGCATGTCGTCCAGCCAGCCGGGGTCGGTCCGCACCACCGCAGTGGCCAAGGGCTCGGCCGACAAAAGGCGCGCGAGCGAGGCGTGCGGAGCAGGCAGGATGGGGCGCGGAAGCAGGACGTCAGCAAAGGGCACCTGCGCGCGGTCGCCGTAGGCGATCTCGCCCGAAAACCGCAGATCGAGCCGCCAGCTTCCGTTGCGCTCGACAGGCCTCGCCGAGACCTCCGCGAGCAGCACGGTGGCCAGCAGGTCCACCTCTTGCTTGAGCGTGGCCAGGCCCGAGCGCACGCGCTGGGCTCGTTTGCGCAGTCGGCTTCGGGCGGGCAGCACGCGGTCGATCTCGGGCGCGAGCACGGCGCCGAGCGACGTTCCGAGGCGACGCAGCGAGTCGGCCACCGAGCGCCGCCCCTCGGGTGCGAGCAACCCCTGCACTACGGCGGCGAGCTCCTGGTCCTCGAACAGCGAGGGGAGCCCGGCGAGAATGGACAGCACATTGCGCAGGGCGATGGGCCGCTCGAAGCGGAGCCCGGCCTCGGTCACGATGGTCTGGGGCTTGCCGTCGGTGGAGCGGCCGGCCAGAACCCAAGCCTTGGCGCGAGTGTCCTCGGGGATCTCGACGCAAAGCGGGCGATCCCCTAGCACGGGCAGCTCGTAGCTGCCGGGAGCGAGCTCCAGCTCGATCTCGGCTTGCAGCTCGTCGATGAGCTCGGCACTGAGCTCGTCGAGCGAGACATCGAGCTCGGCGGGGACCCGCAGCGGCACGAACTCGGCAGGGATCCCGTCGGCCGCGCTCAGGCGCACCCGCAGCCGAGGCGAGCGGCTCGCGGTCACGGCGCGCTCGCCACCGCGCTGAGGTCGAAGCGCACGAACGGCCCGTCGGTGGCTGGCACCTGTCCCATGGCGCAGTAGAGCAACCGGTCGGCGGGCAGCAGCACCGCCGCGTTCATCGAGTCGCGGGTGTCGACCAGGTTGGGGTCGCGCAAGGTGGCGATGGCCTGGTCCAGATCGTAGCTGCCGTAGTCGCGGGCGAGCCGGTCACCCAGGTTGTAGTAGGCGCGCAGCGAGCGGTGGTAGTAGCTGGTCCAGGTGCGCTGCGGCGTGACCGCCCAGTCAAGCACCTGGGCGTCGACGTCCTCGGTGTTGATGCGGTAGTGGGCCGCCATGCGCAGGTCGTCGGGCCCCACGCTGCTCCAGCGGCGCCCGTGGGGGTCGAGGTTGGCCGGGTCGCCATCGTCGGGCGAGAAGGCGAATAGCCCGCCGTCGCCATCGCCCGTGGCGTCGCCGTCCACCTCCACGGCGACGATGGCGCCGCTCTGGTCGGCCAGCAGGATGTTCCAGCCGTTGCTCTGCTGCACCTGCCGCAAGTAGTCCAAGGTCTCGTCCACGCTGCTTTGGCTGGCCAGGATCTGGCGACCCATCATGGTGGCGGGCGCGCCGCTGGAGAGCAGCTTGGCGGCGACGAGCTCCTCGACAACTCGCGCGACCATGGGGGTGTCCAAGGTGTCCGAGTTGTTGACCGCGTAACCGAGGCCCGCGGCGTTGAGCCCGGTAAAGCCGCCGAGCACCCCGGTCCAGCCCACTACGGCGTGGGGGATGCCCCCGTCGTCCGGCAGGTGGATGAACAGCACCGTGTGCTTGTGGGTGACGTTCGAGTCCAGCATGGCGAAGTGATGGGCCAGTAGCGGCCGGCCGTCGCGGGTGGCCGATCCGCGCAGGGCGAAGCTCAGCGACGGCGGCATGCTGAAGCCGTCCCAGTGACCGCGGTTGTCGATCTCGTAGGCGGGCTTGCCGTAGCCCACCGTGGAAAAGGAGAAGCGCTCGCCGCGCATAATGCGGGCGTGGGCTGGCGGCGGATCGGTCACCCAGGCCTGGTCGGCGGCATGGACGAGCAGGGAGTGTACCTCGGCGGCGCTGAGCTCCTCGGGCGGGGTGAAGCGCACTTCCAGCAGGGGCTCGTCGTCCACCACGATGGCTTGAGTGGAGATGGACGGATGGCCTGAGTAGTACACCGTCTCGTCGAGCTGGATGCGCAGCGAGTCGGGATCCACCCCTTCAGGCGAGCCGATCAACGCTCGGTCGCGCACCCGCAAGAGGACCTCGCCGTCCGTCGGTACCTCGGCCATCAGGGCGAAGGGCTCCGAGCTGTAGGGCTGGACGACGGCCTCTCCCTCCTCGTCGATGGCGCCGTCGCCGTCGTTGTCCAGGCCATCGCTCTCGAGCCCGCCAGTGAACTCGACCGACACCACCTCGGGCGACTGGATCTTGCGCAGGAAAAAGGTCATGGCGCGGAAGCCGAGCAGCGTGTCAAGGAAGGTGTTGAGCACCAGCACGTCGTCGTAGGGCAGGCGGGCGCCGTCGGCGATGCCGTGCATTTCCTCGAGCAGCTCTGGGGCGATGCTGGGCTCCATGTGCAACGCGCTCTCCAGCATGAGCTGGTAGGAAAACTGCCCGCCGTCGTACTTGGACCCGCGGTACTCCAGCAGGAATCCAGCGAGGTCGGGTCGCTCCCGGTTGAGGTAGGGAAGGAGCGACGAGGTGAGCAGGCCCGTGTAGAACGAGCGGATCTGCGAGGCGAACCGCTGACCGTGTTGGAAGCCGCGCTCGTAGGGCGAGCCGCGCAGCGTGGCCACGCTCATGGTGGCCGGTGGCGTGGCCTCACCGCAGCCGCTGCAGAGCGACGCGAGGAGCGCCGTCAGCAGCAACGCGCGCGCGCGACATGGCGCCGGGAAGAGCTTGCTCGTCATGGTGGCCTTCGGGCCCATCGGTCGGTCTCGGGGCCGGTCCGCCTCGTTATACCAGCAGGAACACGCCCGTCACCAGCAGCACGCCCTGGACGACTTTGCGAAAGAGCAGGTCGTTCATCCGTTTGTGGAGGATCTCGCCGAGCACGATGCCCATGACCAGCGCGGGCAAGATGGCGCCCGCGAGCTGTAGCGTCGCCCCGTTCAGCCGTCCCGAGGCCCCGTGGGTGATCGCCAAGGTGGTGTTGAGCAGCAACCACAGAAGCGACAGCGTGGCGCGAAAGCGCCGCTTATCGGGCAGCCGGCGGCTGACGTAGTACACCACCAGCGGACCGCCTGAAGCGAACAGCCCGTGCACGATGCCGCCGCCCAGCAGCAGCCCGCCGGCCACCGGAGCTGGCAACGCAGCGCCCGCGGCCTTGCCCCGCTGCAGGCGCACGAGCTCGAGGACGGCCACGGTCACCACGAAGCAGCCCAGCACGACCTGAAGGCCCGCCAAGTCCAGCACGGAAAAGAGCATCCTGCCTACGACCAGACCGAGCGCGCACAGCGGCAGAATGCGCTTGAGCAGCAGGCCGAGCTCGATGTGGCGAACGTTGCGGGCCACCAGCCAGCTGCTCTGCAGCAGCGCGATGAGCACCAAGGTCACCACCCAGGTGTCCAAAGGCAGGAAGTGCGCTCCCAGCGCAAGCGCCATGACGGTGGCGCCGAAGCCGGTCGCCGTCTCCACGAGCTGGGCGCCGACCACGATGACGGCCAGCACGCACAGGGTTTCCGGGCTAACCGGCATGCTGGACGTCCCGCGTGACGGCTCGACCTACCGCTAGTCTCGGCACACGAAGTAGCCGTCGGGTAGGACGTCGCTGGGCTGGCAGCTTCCCGACGGGCACGGCTCAGCGGCGTCGGGATCGCAGATGATCACCTTGTTGAAGCCACTGCATGCGGACGCGCACGAGACGGAGGTATACCCCAGCCCGGGGTTGTAGTTGCCGCAGCAGATCTCGCTCGGCGCGCAGTCCTCCGGCCCGTCGCAGCGAATGGCGAACGAGCCCAGCGGGCAGCCGTCGGTGTTCCACAGGCACTGGCCAGAGAGGCTCGGAAACGTGGTGAGGCAGCAGATCTCGCCAGCGGTCAAGACGCAGAACTCATCGGCGCAATCGACGACGCCCGCGTTGGGGTCGGGCTCGCTGCCGCCCGTGCCGCCCGTCGGCTGGCCGCCCTGGCCGCCAGTAGCCAGGCCGCCGGAGGCCGCCGCCCCCGCCGTGCCGACGCCGCCTTGGCCGCCCGTTGCACCAGCCTCTCCGCCGGCTCCCGCGACGCCCGCCGTGCCGCCGACGGGCTCGGGGCCGAACAGCTCGCTATCCTGGCCCTCGCAGCCGACGACGGCGGCCACCGCAGCGGCGCAGAGCGCGACGGTCGCGGTCGAGTACACCCGAGCTCTCATGGCAACACCGCCGCTATTGTGACTGAATCGCCTGTAGCAGGCAATGGCGACGCTCGCCTGGGTGCTACGCCACGCGGAGAGGCCACGCGAGACCAGCGTGGCGGCCCGAATGCTGCTACCATGACCGACGATGCCGCCGCGGCCCGAGCGGCGCGTGGCACGGCGAGATTTCTTTGCGCGGAGTCGAACGATGCGTTGCCGAGCTGCCGAGCTTGTTGCCTTCGCCGTGTTGGGCGCGGTCTTGGCTCTGGGGTGCGCCACCGCCAGCACCAGCGACGACGGGTACGCCGACGATGACGACGATACCCAGACGGGCGGTGCGGGCGGCGCGGGGCTAGGCGGTCCAGGGGCATCCGGCGGCACGGCGGGAAGCGGCGGGGAGTCCGCATCGGGCGGGGTTGGCGGCACGGCGGGCAC
>CAYTYV010000308.1:0-8137 GCA_964441055.1 uncultured Polyangiaceae bacterium
CACCCGCTCGATGGTCGTCCGGCTCGCCTTCTCCACGCGGTAGTGCTGCACCAGCGCGCCCTCGATGCCATCGAGGGGGGCCTGGATCTTCCGGTAGCGGGCGCGCAGCGGCAGCATGAGCGCCCGCTCGTGGACCTCCTCGCACAACCACTCGGCCAGCCGGCTCTTGCCCACGCCCGCTGCTCCCGACAGCAGCGCAAAGTGGTGGATGGGCTCGGAGCTGTCGCACACGGTCTCGACCAGGCCGAGCAGGTGCTCTCGCTCGGAAAGGCGCGCCACCATGGGGCTGGGTCGAAGCCCCAGTAGGCCAGGCGTGGCCACCGCCGTGGTGCCGACCTCGTGCGGCTCGTAGTCGGGAATCGTGCTGAGCTCGCTCGGCATGCGCGGCAAGCGGTGGTAGCTGTCCTCGCGCAGGCTGGGCGCCGAGCCGCGTACGGTTGCCGCGGGCTCGATGCCGTCGGGCTTGACGGTCTGCCATTCGCGGCGGAGATCGCCCGCGAAGTCGTAGCGATTCCACGGCCACTTGGCCATCGTGCGGGCGACCATGTCGGCCACGGCAGCCGGGACGCCCGCGGGCAGCTCCAGCTCGGGGATGGGGGCGCTCTTGTGCTGCTCGAACAGCTCGGAGTTGGTCCCGGTATAGGGCTCGTCGCCAGCGAGCAGGGTGTAGAGCAGACAGCCCAGCGGGTAGAGATCGGTGGCCGGGCCGATGTGGGGGGTGGCCATGCGGATCTGCTCTGGCGCCATCCAGCCGGGCGTGCCCGCGCCGTAGCGCACCGTGGGGGCCACCTCGTCAGAGCCGTCCAGCCGATGATCGACCAAGTCGCGGGTGAGCCAGGCAAGCCCCAGATCGAGGATGTACACGGGCGGCGGCTGATCTTGCACCGTGCGGTCCACCAGGATGTTCGACGGCTTGAGGTCGCCGTGGATGACCCCGCGCGCGTGCGCGTGCGCCAGCCCCGCGAGCACTTGATCGATGGTGGTCCAGACCAAGGACCACAGCAACGGGCCCTCGGTCTTGGCTCGGTAGATCCACTCGTGCAGCGAGCGACCGGGCGCCACGTCCATCACCAGGTAGGGCGAGCCATCGGCCAGCACGCCGTAGTCGCGCGCGCGCACGATGGTCGGGTGCTGCAGCCCCGCGAGCGCTCGCGCCTCTTCGAAGAAGAACCAGGCCTCGTCGTGGCCGTGCTTGCGGCTGCGACGGCGCTTGTGTTGGCTGGTGCTCTGGCCTTCGGCCTCGCCGCGGGGGCGCGGCATGATCTTCAGCGCCACGCGCTCATCCACCACCAGGTCGCGGCACAGGTAAACGAACCCCATGCCGCCGCGACCGAGCTCGCGGCGGATCTGGTAGCGGCTCGCCAAGATCGAGCCGACGGGCAGGGCTTTGTCTTCGGCCATCGCTTTCCAACTCGCAAGCGTAACCATATTGGCGGCGTCTGGCATCCCCCACAGACGCCGAAATCGGTGTTAGCTTTGGTGGTGATGACGAGTCCCCGGGACGACGGCCCCGAGCAGACTACGGTGACGGTGCTGGCCTTTGGCGCCGTGGCCGACGTGGTTGGGGCGCCGCGGCTCGATCTCGTGCTCTCCGAGGAGTCCTGCGTTTCCGATGTCCTGCAGCGGGTGCTCGATCAATACCCTGGCTTGGCGTCGCGCCGTACGGTGCTGCGCGTGGCGGTCAATGGTGTCTATGCCGCCGAGGCCGACCGGGTGCTACCCGGGGACGAGCTGGCGCTCATCCCGCCCGTGGCTGGAGGCTGATAGCCGAAACGGCGCAGAACGTCTAGAAGAAGGGGGGGTTGCCCGACCCTGCCGCGCGCGCCGCCCCATCGACTGCCCATGACCACCAAGCGCAACCGCCCCAGCACCGAGCCGGCCGAGCTCAGCCACCTATCGGCGGAGGGCGAGGCACGCATGGTGGACGTGGGCCCCAAACCGCCCACCCAGCGCCGCGCCGTGGCCGCGGCCCGGGTCAAGATGAAGACCGCGCGCCTGGCGCTCGAGCGCTCGGGTCCCAAGGGCGATGTCCTGGCCGTAGAGCGCCTGGCGGGCATCATGGCCGCCAAGCGCACGCCCGAGCTGATCCCGCTGTGCCACGGCCTGGCTCTGACGCACGCGGCCGTGCACGTGGACGTGGACGTCGAGGCTGGCCTCGTGCTCATCCAAGCCGAGGCCGAGGCCACCGACCGCACGGGCGTGGAGATGGAGGCCATGACGGCCGCTGCGGTGGCATCCCTGACCGTCTACGACATGCTCAAGGCCGTCGATCGCGCCATGACCATCGAGCAGGTCGCGCTGCTGGAGAAGGCGGGCGGCCGCTCGGGCCACTATCGACGGGACGCGGAGGGAGCCAGCGAATGAGCTGGACCGCGTTGCGCGAGGAGCCGCTCGGGCTGGACGAGCTGCTTGCGGCCGTCTCTCATTCGGCGGCCGGAGGGGTGGCGCTGTTCGTCGGTCAGGTGCGCGACCACAGCGAGGGCCAGCCCGTCGACAAGCTCGAGTACCAGGCCTACCAGTCGATGGCCGAGCGCGAGATGGCGGCGGTCGCCGACGAGATCGAGGCCCAGCTGCCCGAGGTTCGCCTGGCCGTGGCCCACCGCGTTGGCATGCTCGAGGTCGGCGAGATCGCCGTGGTGTGCGCCGCGAGCGCGCCGCATCGCGCCGAGGCCTTCCAGGCCTGCCGCCAGCTCATCGACCGGCTCAAGGAGCGCGTGCCCATCTGGAAGAAGGAGCTCCGTCCCGACGGAGCGAGCTGGGTGGGCTGGAGCGAGCCGTCGTGACGTCGGGGAGGCGCGGCATGAAGGGCTTCGACCCGCGATTCACCATCACCAACGCCGTCACCGCAGCGCTCACGACGATCGAGCGGGCGCGCGGTTTCCTCGAGGCGGCGACGCTGTCGGAGGAGTGGGTACGCCGGATGAGCCAGCGGGCCTTGCTGCTCGAGGCCCACCACACGACCCATATCGAAGGCACCCAGCTCAGCATCGAGCAGGCCGAGGAGCTTTGGGCCGGACGGGATGTCCGCGGAGCCGACGCGGACGACGTGCGCGAGCTGTTGAACTACCGCCGCGCTTTCGAGCTGGTCAGCGACTACCTGGACAGCGGCGCTGCGATCACCGAGGGCCTCATCCGCGAGATCCATAAGCGGCTGGTCGAAGGGGTGCGAGGAGGCCGAGCCCGACCTGGGCAGTGGCGCACGGTGCAGAACTACGTCGCCAACAGCCGAACCGGCGAGATCATCTATACCCCGCCGCCTCCCAGCGAGGTACCGCCGCTCGTCCGCGAGTTGGTCGAGTGGCTTGGTGAGGAGCAGGCCGTCCATCCAGTGCTCGTTGCCGGAATTGCGCAGTTCCAGTTGGTGCACATCCACCCCTTTGTCGACGGCAACGGCCGAACGTCGCGACTGCTCTCGACGCTCTGTCTTTATCGCGCTGGCTACGACTTCAAGCGCCTCTTCACGATCAGCGAGTACTACGACCGCGATCGCGCCGCGTTCTACGCAGCCCTGCAAGGCGTGCGGAAAGCTGGGATGGACCTCACTGGATGGCTCGAGTTCTTCGTGACGGGACTCTCGACCCAGCTCCAGGAGGTAAAGGCAAGGGGTGAACGAGCGATCCGGGCCGACGTGGTCGCGGCGAGCCACAAGCTCAACGCTCGGCAGAGAAGCCTTGTGGCCGCGTTCCTGGAGCGGACCAGCCTTTCTTTGGCCGACTGCGAGAAGCTGCTCCCGGAGGTCGCTCGCCGAACGATCCAGCGCGACCTCAAGGCGTTTGTCGAAGCGGATCTCGTCACCGAGGTCGGTCGTGGCCCCACCGACCCGACGAAGCACTACCGATGGCGGGGAGGCGAGCTGTGACAAGCTGTGACAGCGACCTGTGACAAGCTGTGACAGGGAGATGGCCAACCTCGGGTTGCGCTTCCCGCGCCACCTGCTCGGCTTCCTCGTGTAGCGGGGCGTAGCGGGTCGCAGACGATCCCTTGGTTGACGCCTCGCGGCGCTCGGGGGAAGCCTGCTGAGGCGAAGGGCCGGAGGCGGGCGAGAGGCGATGCACATGATTGTCTGGAGCGTCAGGGGCGTTGCGATGGCGGCGGGCCTGACAGCGGCGACGCTGGCCCTGGCGGGCTGCCCCGCGCCTCAGCGCACGCCCGAGCCCGTGGCCCCGCCCGTCGAGCTCGAGCCCGAGCCAGAGCCGCCCGAGCCGGAGCCGCCGCCCGAAGCCGGGGTGGTGACGCTGAGCAAGGCCCTGATGCTCGGCAGCCAGGGCATGTCCGACGCGGCCAGGGACGCCGCTGCAGATGCCTTCGTGTCCTCGTTCGAGCAGGGCCTGCACCACTTCCGCCGCTGCTACGCCGCAGGCCTGGCCCGCGATCCCGGGGTCGCTGGGACCATTGACGTGGACGTGGTCCTCGAGGCCGACGGCAGCATCTACGAGGTGAAGCTCGTTGCCAACGATCTCGGCGATGCCGCCATGGTGCGCTGCGTGCGCCGAGCGTTTCACCGCCTCGACTACCAACCTCTCGCCGACGGCCAGTACTTCAGCGTGACGGCGCCGATCCGCTTCGAGCCGGAATGACGCCCCCGCTGGCCCCTAGACGAGCCTTGGCGGCTCTGCCATAACCGCCGCGCTCTTTGCCGCAAGCACGAGGTGTGAGGAGAACAGCCATGACCAAGACCGAAGAGAATCTGCAGGCGGGCTTTGCGGGGGAATCTCAGGCGCGCAACAAGTACACCTACTGGGCGGCGGTGGCTCGCAAGGAGGGCTACCACTACATCGCCAAGATCTTCGAGGAGACGGCCGACAACGAGCGGCGTCACGCCAAGGACCAGCTCGCCATGCTGGGCGGCATCGGCGACACCAAGGCCAACCTCAAGGCCGCCGTCGAAGGCGAGGACTACGAGACCACCACCATGTACCCCGAGTTCGTCAAGGCGGCGAAGGAGGAGGGCAACACCAAGGCGGCCGTGCTCTTCGAGCAGATCGCCAAGGTTGAGGCCCACCACCGCGACCGCTACCAGAAGCTGCTCGCGATGGTGGAAAACGGCACCGTCTACAAGCGGGACAAGCCCATCGAGTGGAAGTGCGCCGTGTGCGGCTACCGGATCACGGGCACCGAGCCGCCGCCCAAGTGCCCCTGCTGCCAGCACCCGCGCGAGTACTACGAGCCCGCGGACCTGAGCCTAACGGGTTAGACGGCTTCTTCCTCAGGGCCCACGCCCACGATGGTGCGGGGGCCGAGCTTGAAGGAGCTGCGGCGGCCCTCGTCCAGCCAGCGCGAGGCGAGCTCGAGGGTGCGGGCGTTCTCGGGAACGTTCTCGATGAAGCTCTGCTGCCAGGTGGGGCTGCCGATGCGCTCGGCCCGTTGCAGCAGCCGTTGCCGCGCCGTGGCGATGGCCTGGCGGGCCTCTTGCTCGCGGCCCGCGGTGGCCAGCGCCGACATGTGGACTAGCCGGATGAGCGCCTCGCCTTCCTCTACCCCGCCGAGCTTCTCCAAAATGGCCATGGCTGTGGTGGCCAGCGACAAGGCCTCGTCCACGCGGTTTTGCATGAGCAAGATCCCGCTCGAGCTGGCCTTGGCGAGCGCCTCCAGCGGCGGTGAGCCCGCGGCTGCCTCGACGCCCTTTTGAGCGGCCTTTTCGGCATCGTCGAGATCTCGCACCAGGGCGAGGATCAACCCGAGGTAGATGCTGGCGACCGCCTCGAATCGTCGGTTGCCCTGCTGGATGCACTGCTTCAGGGCGTAGCGCTCCACCTCGACGGCCTCGTCGAGCCGACCCAGCCGGGCCATGGCGAGCCCCAGGTTGGCGCGGGCGGGCGCGGCCAGGTTCAGGCGCATGGGCTCGGCCACGTCGAGCACCTCGCGCAGCACGGCTTCGGCGCGCGCGTAGGCGCCGAGCTGCAACAGGGCATTGCCGATGTTGTGCCGCTGCAAGCTGCTGTTGCGCATGTCGCCCTGGAAGGCGAAGTGCTCGACGGCGCTTTCGACGTGTCGCATGTACACGCTGTAGTCACCCGCGTGGCGGCCATCTCGGCCGCCACCGTCTCGGTCCAGGCGCGCACCAGCGCGTGCTGGGAGGCGTCGGATAGCGAGGCTTCGCCGCCGATCCGCTCGAACAGATCCACGGCCGTGCGAGCCATGCCAGCGCGTACCAGCACGATGGCAAGCCGACAGCAGGCGATGTCGCGCGCAGGAGAGGGCTCGTCAAAGGTGCGCTGCTCGAGCAAGGTGCGGTGCAGCTTCTGCACGGCCTCGGTCTTGCCCTGGACGCCGCAGGCGCTGGCCACGTGGCCGAAGGTGACGTACCAGCCCATGCTCCCCGCGGGAAACTCCTCCAGGGCGACTTGTCCGCAGCGCTCGCACTCGACGTAGTTGCTGAGCCACAGATGGGCCACGGTCTGGAGCAACCACATGCGTGCGCGCAGCTCGCCGCGGGCGTCTCGCAGGACCTGGTTGGACTTCTGGATGGCCTGCTCCAGGGCATTGAGGCTCAGCGCTCGCTCGGCCTGGCGGGCTGCGCGTAGGGACTTGCGCGAGGCGGGCTGCCCGTGGTGAGCCAAGCCGAGCTCGGCACCGCCACCGGGCGTCGCATCCGTCGTCCCCTCGCCCCAGGCCTCTGGCACGTCGCTGAGCGCGATCGGCTCGGGGGTGGCCTCGTCGGTAGGGGTGTCGCGCTCGGTGGCCGCGGGGCTCGGCGATGGGGTCTGGGCCTCGTCCGCCTCGAACCACGCGGCGTCGTAGCGAAGGCCCTCGGCCTCGGCGCTCGGCGGCGGGATCGTCCGTTCCAGCCGACCCGCCAGCTCCCTGCGGAAGGCATCCATGGTGGGGTGGCGCTCTTCGGGCCTTTCCTCGAGCGCTCGGGCGAGCGCTGGCTGGACCGCCGCGGGCAGCTCGGGCAGCAGGGCGACGATGCGCCAGCGCGGCTGGTTGGCCACCTGGTTCATGAGCTCCGCCTGCGTCGGGCCGGGGAAGGGGGTTCGTCCGGTCAGTAGCTCCATCGCCACGATCCCGACCGCCCAGATGTCCACCCGGCCGTCGATGGCCTTGTCACCCCAGACCTGCTCGGGTGCCATGTACGCTGGCGTTCCGATCTTGACCCCGAAGGGCGTGGTCGTGCCTGCCTCGGCAAACACCTTGGCCACGCCGAAGTCGACCAGCTTGGGCACGATCTCTCCGCCAGCTCCCCGCGCCAGGATGATGTTGTCCGGTTTGACGTCTCGGTGCACCACGCCCTGTCGATGTGCGGCCGCGAGCGCGCTCATGATGGGCAGCAGCACGTCGGCCGCGGCGTCGAGATCGAGCTTGCCATGCTCGTGTAGGCGCTCCCGCAGGCTGAGCCCGTCCAGCAGCTCTTGCGCGATGTAGTACGAGCCGTCCCGCCGTCGGCCCATCTCGAAGATGGTCACCACGTTCGGATGGCACACGCTCGCCGTCGTCTTGGCTTCCCGCCGAAACTGCTGCACCACCTTGGTTCGGCGCGAGACCTTGGGACGGATCAGCTTGAGCGCCACGCGGCGCCCGATGAGCAGGTCGTGGGCCTCGTAGACCGAGCCGAGTCCGCCTTCGGCAAGCTTTCGCAACAAGGCGAACTTCTTGCCGATGATCATGCCGGGCTGAAAGCCCGAAGCGGTCCTCGCCTGACCGACCCCCATCATCTCCCAGCGTAAGCGGCCGCTGAGATGGTCGCAAGCGGCTTGCCGCTGCAGGCGGGCTCGGCGAAGACCGATTTGGCCGCCAGAGCAGCAGGCGGGCCTTCTTCCTGCGGATCCTGTAGTAGGATGGCGGCAATGCGACTCGTCGGACCGCAGGCGGTCCCACGCGGCAGCGAGAGGGCGACGGCGACGATGGCGACGAAAACGAGCAGCGGAAAGAACGCGGCGACCAAGAAGAAGGTAGCTGCCAAGAAGAAGGTGACGACCAAGAAGAAGGTGGCTGCGAAGAAGAAGGCGGTCGCCAAGAAGAAGGTGGTCGCCAAGAAGAAGGCGGTCGCCAAGAAGAAGGTGGCCGCGAAGAAGAAGGTGGCCGCGAAGAAGAAGGTGGCTGCGAAGAAGAAGGTGGCGGCGAAGAAGAAGGCGGCCGCCACCGAGAAGGCGGCCGCCACACGGGAGGCGGCGACCAAGGAGGGGGCGGCCAGCCC
>CAYTYV010000309.1:0-8120 GCA_964441055.1 uncultured Polyangiaceae bacterium
GAGCGCAGGCGCCGCCAACTACCTCGTGCGCGTGCCTGGCGAGTTCGTCGATCCCAGCGGCATCGAAGGGGTGGCGGTCAAGCGGCGGGGCGGCCGTCCCGTGTTCGTCCGCGACGTCGGCACGGTGGTCGACGGCTTTGCCGACCGCAGCACCTACTCGCGCATGAACGGCGAGGACGCCGTCTCCATCGCGGTGACCAAGCGCACGGGCGCCAACATCCTGGAGGTCGCCGAGCAGGTCAAGGCCATCACGCGAGAGCAGGCCAAGAGCTGGCCCGAGGGCGTGCGCTATCGGGTGCTGGGCGATCAATCGCGCTTCGTGCGCGACATCGTGGGCGAGCTGGAGAACAACATCATCACCGCACTGCTGTTGGTCGTGGGGGTGATTCTGTTCTTCATGGGGGTGCGCAACAGCTTGTTCGTGGCGATCGCCATCCCGCTGTCCATGCTGCTCGGCATGATCGTCATCTGGGCGCTGGGCATGACCTTGAACATGGTGGTGCTCTTCTCGCTCATCCTGGTGCTCGGCATGCTGGTCGACAACGCCATCGTGCTGGTGGAGAACATCTATCGCCACGTCGAGCAAGGCGAGGACCTGGTCAGCGCATCCATCGCAGGCACCAAGCAGGTAGCAGGTGCGGTGGCGGCCTCCACTCTGACCACGGTGGCGGCCTTCACCCCGCTCTTGTTCTGGCGCTCCATCATGGGCGAGTTCATGGGCTATCTGCCGCGCACGGTCGTCACCGTGCTGCTTAGCTCGCTGGTCGTGGCCGTCTGCATCCTGCCCGTGTTCACCGCCAGGCTGATGAAGCGGGCGCGACGGCAGGTGCGCGCCGACCAACGGGCGGCCCAGAGCCGCGTGATGGCCGTCTACCAGCGGGTGCTCGGCTGGGCCATCGACCATCGCTACATCTGCGCGGGCGCAGGCGTCACCACGCTCGTGCTGAGCGTGGTGGCCTATGGCTTTCTCCACCACGGCACCGAGTTCTTCCCGGACACCGAGCCCGACCGGGCCACGGTCGGGGTGCGGGCGCCCGATGGCACCGATCTGGAGGCTACCGACCGCATCGTGCGCGAGGTCGAAGCCGTGCTCGCGGCCGAGCCCAACGTCGACGTATTCGTGGTCGAGGTGGGCGTGTCCGGCTCGGGCCACCCGCTCACGGGCCAACAGACCGTGGGCAACCAGGCGCGCATCACCGTCGATTTTTTGCCTCACCACAGCAAGGCCCAGCCGGACGAAGCCGTGCGCATCGAGGACAGCCGCGTGACCATCGACCGGATCCGCAAGAAGGTCTCCCACATCGTCGGCGCCAGGCTGACCGTGGAAAAGGAGCGCATGGGCCCGCCCGTGGGTGCGGCCGTTGCCGTCGAGGTCTCTGGTGAGCGCTTCCACGAGGTGGGCGAGCTGGCCGCCAAGGTGCGACGCGGCATGAGCGGCCTCGCGGGGGTGACGGACTTGCAGGACGACTATCGCGTGGGCCGACCCGAGATGCGCCTGCGCATCGATCGGGGCGCGGCCAAGCGCGTGGGCGCCTCGACCCGCGTGGTGGCTGGCACGGTCCGCACCGCCGTGGCCGGAACCAAGGCCAGCACGCTGCGCGACGGCGAGGACGAGTACGACATCATGGTCGAGCTCGCGCCCCAGTACCGCGACGACCTGCAGTCCATTCTGGCGCTACACATTCCGGGGCGGATCATGGTCAGCCCCAAGACCTTCCCGGTGCCGCTTTCAGCCGTGGCCTCCTACGAGCTGGCGGGCGGCAGCGGATCCATTCGCCACATCGACCGCAAGCTGGTGGTCACCATCTCCGGCGAGGTGGCCGAAGGGCACAACGAAAACGAGGTGCGCGGCCGGGTCCAGCAGTACCTCGAGCAGGCGGATAGGCCGCCGGGCCTTCACCTGCGCCTGGGCGGAGCCGACGACGAGCAGCGCCAGGCCCAAGAGTTCTTGAGCAAAGCCTTTTTGGCGTGCCTCTTTCTCATCGCCCTGGTGCTGGTCACCGAGTTCAACAGCTTCGCCATGCCGTTCATCATTCTGAGCTCGGTCGTGCTGTCGATGATCGGCGTGCTGTGGGGCCTGGTGATTACCGGTACCCCCTTCGGCATCATGATGACGGGCATCGGCGTCATCTCGCTCGCGGGCGTTGTGGTCAACAACGCCATCGTGCTGCTCGACTACGTTCAGCAGCTTCGCTCCCGGGGCTACTCCGTGCGCGACGCGCTCGTTCAGGCGGGCACGGTGCGATTTCGCCCGGTCCTGTTGACGGCCATCACCACCATCCTCGGTCTGCTGCCCATGGCCCTGGGCCTGTCCATCGACTTTTTCGGCCTCAAGGTCATCACGGGCAGCCAGAGCTCCGCCTTCTGGGGACCGATGGCGGTGGCGGTGATCTTCGGGCTGGCCTTTGCCACCGTGCTGACGCTGATCTTGGTGCCGACCATGTACGGCATCCTCGACGACCTGAGCCGGGTGGCGGGCCGGCTTTTCGGCCGCGGCCGCAAGGCGCCCGAGCAGACCGAGCCCCGACCGCAGCCCGCCCGCGTGGTCTAGCCCGGAGCCCAGCAAACCAGCGCCCACAGGCAATGCGGCACGGCGAGCGGCTCGTCCGGATAGTCCTCGGCGAGCAGCGAGCGAAGCTTCTCGTCGAAGCGAATGACCTTGCCCCGGGGCATGCTGGCGGCCACGCCCGAGCTCGCGCGCACGCGGCCGCGCCAGGCCTCGTGCGAGTAGGGAACGACCACGTCGAAGGAGAAGGTCTCGACCCGGACAAAGCCCGCCGTCCGCACATCGGTGAGCCATCTGTCGTGGAGCCCGGTCGAGCCGGCCAGCGTCCAACGCCGGTTGTACTTCAAGATGAGCTTCTCGGTCGCCTCCACCACGTTGCCCGGCAAGGGCAACCAGTCGAAGTAGGCGATGAGCAGCCAGCCTCCTGGCACCAGCAGCCGCCTGGCCTCGCGAGCGGCCTTGCCCCGCTTGAACCAGTGCCAGCAGCGCCCGGCCGACACGCCGTCGAAGTCGCGATCGGCGAGCCCCGTGCGCTCGGCCTTGGCGCGGACATAGGCGATGGACAGCCCGGCCCGCTCGTCGATGCGGCGTGCCTCGTTCATCAGCTCTTCGCTGGTATCCAGGCCGGTCACCGCACAGCCTTGGCGGGCGAAGGCGCGAGCCATGGCGCCTGTGCCCGTGCCCACATCGAGGATCCGCTGCTGGTGCACGCCGACGTCGACGCGGGCAAGCCGGTCGAACAGCGCCTCCGGAAAGCTATCGCGAAAGCGTCCGAACTCCGCTGCCGCCCGACTGAAGTCGACCGATTTTGCTACCTTCATGTTGTCTGACCTCGGCCGCAGGATAGCAGCGAAGCCGCGAAAGCCGCGAGGCTTCTGCTATCGTGGCTGCGGCCATGGCTGGACGCGCATGGATCGTGCGAGGGTGCGCTTGGGCGGTGCTCGGGCTGAGCGCGGTGGCCGCCTGCGTGGGCGAGATGCCCGGGCCAGCGGTGTGCTCGGCAGCGGCGCCGTGCGGGCCGGGGCAGCAGTGCGTGCTGGGCCGCTGCCGCGCGGGAGGCAAGCCGCCCGTGTCCGCCGAGGCCAGGCGGCTCGAGTTTCCCGTGACGGATCTAGCGGCGCTGTGCGCGGACGATTGCTCCGAGCCGGCCGAGGCGCTCGAAACGATCCGCCTCGGTGGCGGGCCCAGTCACCATCGCTCGGTGCTGCTCGGCTTCGCCATCCGCCTGCCGCCCGAGGCGCGGGTCCAAGCGGCGCTGCTGGTCCTCGATCCGGTGCCGGGCTGCTCCCGCGGCCCGGCCGAGCTCGAGCTCACGCTGGCGCAGGTGTTGAGCCCATGGGACTCGCGCACGGTGGGCCACAGCCGCCTGCCCACGCTTGGATTGCCCAAGCGCGCCGCCGCTTGGGCCGCGATGCCCGCACGAGCCCTGCGGCTCGACGTCACCGGATTCATCGCCCCGTCGGCCGAGCATCGCAAGCGCCTTTTCGGGATCGCCTTGCGCGTTTCGGCCGAGGGGCCGGGAGCCGCCTGCTATAGTACGGGCTTGAGCTCGGGCCGCCCGCCACGACTCGAGATCTACCTCGACCCCGAGCCGCCCAAGGGGCCCACCAGCGGGGACCGCGCCGATGCGGGCGGATCGGACGCAGGCGACGGCGGGCCCGGCAGCGACGGTGGCGACGGCGGGCCCGAGCGAGAATCCTGAACCGCCATCGGCTCCTGTAGTAACGTGGACGCGTGGCCGACCCGCTGCTGTCCGTTCGCGATCTGGTGGTCCGTTTCGCGACCGACGAGGGCGCTCTGATCGCCGTCCGCGGGGTCAGCTTCGACGTGCCCGCGGCCAGCACCGTCGCCCTGGTGGGCGAATCCGGCTGCGGCAAGACCGTGACGGCGCTGGCCATCATGCGGCTGCTATCCACGCCACCCGCCCAGGTCGATTCCGGCCAGGTGATCTTCGAGGGGCGGGACCTGCTCGAGCTCGGGGCCCGCGAGATGAGGGCGGTGCGGGGAGCGCGGCTGTCCATCGTTTTCCAGGATCCCCAGGCGGCGCTCAACCCCTTCTACTCGGTGGGCTGGCAGCTCGTCGAAGCCTTCCGCATCCACCGAGCCATCAGCCGGGCCGAAGCGCGCAAGCAGGCCGTCGAGCTGCTCCGACGGGTCGGCTTTCCCGAGCCCCAGGAGCGCTTCGGCGACTACCCGCACGAGCTGTCGGGCGGCATGTGCCAGCGGGTGCTCATCGCCATCGCCCTGGCCTGCAAGCCCGCGTTGCTCATTGCGGACGAGCCCACCACCTCGCTGGATACGCTGGCCGCCGCGCAGGTCGGCTCGCTTCTGTCCGAGCTTCGGCGAGATCTGGGCATGAGCCTGCTGCTCATCTCGCACGACATGGCCCAGGTGGCCGAGGTGGCCGACCGCGTGGTGGTGCTCTACGCCGGTCGGGTGCTGGAGCAGGGCGGCGCCGCCGAGGTGCTCGCCCGGCCCCGTCACCCCTACACCCGAGCTCTGTTGCGAAGCATCCCGCCCGCCCAGCCGCGGCAGCGCCGCAGGCGCCCGACCGAGTCGCGCCTCGCCGCCATCGGTGGCTCGGTCCCCGACCTGCGACACCTTCCATCGGGCTGCCCGTTCCGCGACCGCTGCGCCGAGGCCTTCGAGCCTTGCAGCTCCAAGCTTCCCGCCTTGATCGAGGTGCCCTGCCAGGACGGCTCGGTAACCTTGGTTCGCTGTCTGCTGTTCGATCCCGCCGAGGACCCGCCCTGGCCGACGAGCCTCGAGCGCGACAGCGCCTTGCCATCCGCCCCCGCGGCCCACGCAGAGTCGCCGAGCGGGGACGCCGCCCGCGATGCCGACTGCGTCGAGGAGCCGTCATGAACGATCGCTCGCCGCCGCGCCGCCATGCCACCCCGACGCGTGGGCAAGAGGCCGGGCGCGAGCGGGAGCACGCCCAGCCTCGGTCGCCGCGCACGGATCGGCGCGAGGCTGCCCTGGTGTACGTGCAGAAGCTCACCAAGGTCTATCCCATTCGACGCGGGCTGTGGCGGCGCCACCAGCTGCTGCATGCGCTCAACGGCGTCAGCTTCTACATCCGCCGTCGCGAGACCTTCGGCTTGGTGGGCGAGTCCGGCTCGGGCAAGAGCACCCTGGGCCGCTGCATCATCCGGCTCACCGAGCCCACCGTGGGCAGGATCATCTTCGACCGCAAGGACCTGACCAGGTTAGGGCACGGCGAGCTCCGCGCCATGCGGCAGCGGATGCAGATCGTCTTTCAGAACCCCTACTCCTCGCTCGACCCCCACATGACCGTCGAGGAGATCGTGCGCGAGGGCATCGACGTATTTCGCCTGGCCAAGACTCGGGCCGATGCGCGCGGCAAAGTCGCTGACCTGCTCGGCCAGGTTGGTCTCGGCGCCGAGCTCGGGTCTCGCTATCCCCACGAGCTCTCTGGCGGCCAGCGGCAGCGGGTGGCCATCGCCCGCGCGCTCGCGGTCAAGCCGGACTTCATCGTGCTCGACGAGCCCTTGAGCGCCCTGGACGTCTCGGTGCAAGCGCAGATCATGAACCTGCTCGACGACCTACAGCAGGACCTTGGGCTGACCCTGCTGTTCATCTCGCACGATCTGCGGGCCGCGCGCTATATGAGCCACCGCCTGGGCGTGCTGTACCGCGGCAAACTGGTCGAGGTTGGCCCCACCGTCCGCGTGGCCCGCCGCTGCGGCCACCCCTACAGCCGTGCGTTGTTCGACGCCGTGCCCCAGGCGCCGGGTAGCGCCGAGCGCGTCGACCGAGGCTCCCGGGTGATCGACGGTGAGCCGCCGCCCAGCACCGAGGCTCCCGAGGGCTGCGTGTTCTTCCACCGCTGCGACCGAGCCGAGCCAGGCAAGTGCGACGCCGAGGAGCCGCCGCTCGGCGAGCTCGAGACGGGTAGCCAGCATCGCGTGGCCTGCTGGCATCCGCTCGCGGACTAGCGGCGTTCGCCAGCCCCTTGGGGACCATTGACTCATTTTTCCACGAAGCCCTTCTTCAAAGACTCTAGCGGTGACGCGGAAAGCTACGGCTCGCTCCGCTCGGGATCGGGCGGGCTGGCATCTGCGGGCGCTGGGGCGAAGCCCAAGGTGGGATCGCAATCGACCGTCACGAGGTCGGCGGCCCGGCCATAGGGTTTGGCCAGCAGCAGCGATCCTTGCCTGGCGGCCAGAAGCTGCCCCCTGCCGAGCGCGGGCTCCGTGCGCAAGTCGCCGCCGAGCTCGCCGTTTGGGCCTAGCGGTGCCAGCCTCAGGCCGCCGTCGGCCATGCTGATGGCGAGCCATCCCGGCAGTAGGTTCGGCACGCCAGCTCCCACGTCGGTTTCGGCGATCACCGTGGTCGGGCCGGGGCCTCCTGCGCGCACGACCCGCAGACGCACCTGTCCCCCTTGCGCGCCCGAGGGCGTGTCGTCGTCTCGCCAGGCCACGATGAGCGAGCCCTCGGCGCCGCGCTCGACGTCAAAGGCTTGCACGTGCCCATCGGCTGGCGTGATGGTCTGCGGCGCGCCCTCTACCGTGCCGTCCCGAGCGAGCAACGCCACCTCCAGCCAGCTCGGGGCGATGGCCTCGGCCGGGTACCGCCAGGACGCGCCACCATCGTCTTCGTCCGGGTTGGAGTCGCGCTCGGCCTCGGCAGGCTCGGCGCGCACGAGATACGCGAGCCAGAACCCGCCTGGGCGGCTCGCCACCCGCGGCAGCTCGGCATCGGCGGGGGGCGGCGAGACGGCGCGCGGCTCTCGCATCGTCTCGAGCTCGGGCAGCCCGAGCGCGGCGAGCTTCACGCGCGACCGCTTGTCATCCTTGGTCACGTCGTCCCATACCACCACGGCCACGCCCTCACCCAAGGCCACGTCGAAGGCGAGCGACTCGTCGTAGCCCTGGTCGAGCTGGGCCCGCCATTTGACCTGCGGCGCGGCGATGCGGCCCAAGCGCAGCTCGGCCCCGGCGGCGTTCGGCTCGAGCAGGCCAACGACCAGCAGGTCGCCCGCGCCCGCGAGAAGCGGCGCGCCCCAATCTCCGCGGACCGGGCCGAGCTCGACCAGCCGCCCCGCCCCGCTTGCCGGATCCACCAGCGCGGCCAAGGCCCGGCCCTGCTGTCTGGCGCCCACGGCATGACCTTCGGCCCAGCTCGTCCCGCGGCCGAGCTCCACGGCAAAGGGCTCGAGCTGCCCTTCGGTCGGATCGACCACCCGGGCCTCGTTGGTTCCAACGAGCAGCCCGCGGTGCCCCGAGCGGATGGCGCACCGCGGCCGCGGCTCTAGCGGCGCGCCGTCCTGCACCTCGGCATCCAGACCCGCGTCCGCGGTGAGGCCCACCTCGGGCGGCTTCGTCACCACGAAGAAGCCGATCACGATCGCAAAGGCCGCCGTGATCGCCAGCGGTTTGAGCCAGCGCGGCGCTGCGTTGGCCGAGGACGGAACATCGCGGTCCGACATCTTCAGCCAGGTGTAGCGTGAAACGCGGGCTCGCGACAGCGGCAGTGGCTTGCGCGGCGAACGCCGCCGGAGTCAGATGCCCCTACCCGTTTGCCAGGGGCAGTACTACCGTCGGGGGGGGGGGGGGGGGGGGGGGGGGGGGGGGGGGGGGGGGGGGGGGGG
>CAYTYV010000310.1:0-8113 GCA_964441055.1 uncultured Polyangiaceae bacterium
CCCGAGCTGCTCGAGGCCGTGGGCGCGGCGAGGAGCACGGCGGCTGCGGTCGTCATGACCCACGACCATCAGCTCGACATGGCGGCCATCGAATGGGCCTTGGGGCAGGGCTTCGGGCTCGTCGGCGGCGTAGGCAGCCGGAGCAAGGCGGCGCGGCTGCGCGCCTGGCTGGCCGAGCGAGGCGTGGCGGCCGAGGACATCGCTCGCGTGCAGATGCCGCTCGGCCTGGACATCGGCGCCCGGTCGCCGGCCGAGATCGCCGTGGCCGTGGCCGGTGCGCTCATCGCCTGGCGCGGCGAGCTTCGGCCAGGTCCGCGGCCAGGGCCGTCGAACGCGAGCGAGCCCGTGGGCGCGGACCGCGAGCGGTCGAGCGGGAGGGAGCCCTGAGCGCCGGGCCCGTCGTCGCCATCGTGCTGGCCGCGGGGCAGGGCACTCGCTTGGGCGGTCCCAAGGCGCTGCTTTGCTGGTCGGGCCGCTCGGGCGGCGAGCTGCCGCTAGCCATGGCGCATGCCGAGGCGCTCCTGGGCGCGGAGAGCCAGCGGGTGCTGGTGGTGACGCGCGAGGCCATGGCCGCCGCGCTTCGTCCTTGGCTGCGGCCGGGCGTGGAGCTGGTCTGCTCGAGTGCCGCCGAGCCGCTGGGCGCTGCCGGCTCCCTTGGCGCTGCCGCGCATCGGTTGGGTCCAGAGCCAAAGGCCGCGTCTCTCGTGGTGACGCCGGTGGACTGCCCCCCCGCGCGGGCTGCCACGGTGGCGCAGCTTCTCGAGCGATTGGCTGGCCAGCCCGACGTCCTGGCCGTGCGACCACGCCACGACGGACGACGCGGACACCCGGTCGTGCTGCGCCCCGCCCTGCTGGATCGCTACCGCCAGCCCGAGCCGCCCCCGCTACGCGACCTGCTCCGGAGCTTGGGGCCGAGCGCGGCGGACGAGCCGGTTGACGACAGAGCGGTGCTGGTCGACTTCGACACGCCCGCCGACCTTGCCGCTTGGGCTGGGAAGCCGCGCTTCGTCGCCGTGCAATAGTCCGTGCTTTCGCGCGGCTTTTTGACCAAGATGCGGGCGCGCCATGGCGACGACCGAGCCTTCATCCTCCCCTTCCGCCGCGGTCGGCCGAAGCGTCCCGCGCGTCGATGCCGAGGCCAAGCTCACCGGTCGCGCGCGCTACGTCGACGACTTGCCGCTCGCCGCGGGTGAGCTGTACGGCGCCACCGTGCGCAGCCCGGCTGCCCGCGGCATCCTGCGCGCTGTGCGCCTCGACCCGGGCTTCGACTGGAGCGACGTCACCGTGGTGACGGCCGAGGACGTGCCCCACAACGCGGTGCCGCTGTTCGTCGACGACCAGCCCGTGCTGGCCGCCGAGCGCGTCAATCACGTCTACGAGCCCGTCGCGCTGCTCGCCTGTGCGGATCGCGACAAGCTCGCGCGGGCCGTCGGGGCCGTGTCGCTGGAGGTTGACCCACTGCCCCCGGTGCTGGACGCCGAGCGGGCGCTGGCGGGCGACGAGATCGTCTGGGGCGAGGACAACGTTCAGAAGCGCTACCTCATCACCAAGGGGCGCGCCGACTGTGCCGAGAGCGCCGAGGCCGTGGCCGCGGCGCTCGCCAAGTGCGAGCGGGTGGTGCGTGGCCGTTACGGTACGGGCCACCAGGAGCAGCTCTATGTCGAGACGCAGGGCATGCGCGCCTGGTGGGACGAGGCGGGCGTGCACGTGCTGGGCTCGATGCAGTGCCCCTACTTCATCGTCAAGGGCTTCGTAGGGGCCTTGGGGCTGCCGGCCGAGCGGGTACACATCACCCAGGCGGTCACGGGCGGGGCCTTTGGCGGCAAAGAGGAGTACCCCACCGTGCTCGCCCTGCACGCGGCTCTGCTGGCCCGCAAGAGCGGCCGGCCCGTGCGCATGATCTACGATCGAGGCGAGGACATCGAGGCGACCACCAAGCGCCATCCGGCCGTGTGCGACATCGCATCGGGCTGCGATCGCGATGGGCGCTTCCGGGTGCTCGACGTGCGGGTGGTGATGGACGCGGGCGCCTACGTCACGCTCAGCCCCGTGGTGCTATCGCGCGGCGTGTTGCACGCCTCGGGCGCCTATCGCTGGGACGACGTGCGCATCGAGGGGCTAGCCGTGGCCACCAACACGCCGCCCAGCGGGGCCTTCCGCGGCTTCGGCGTGCCGCAGACCATGTGGGCCATCGAGCGGCAGGTCGATCGCATGGCCCGCGAGTTGGGACGCGATCCCGCCGATCTGCGCGTGCAGAACCTGCTTCGCACGGGAGACCGCATGGCCACCGGGCAGACGCTTCGCGGCTCGGTGGGGGTAGGCGAATGCGTCGAGCGCGCGCTGGGCGCGAGCGACTACCGTCAGAAGCGCGCCCAGGGGCCACGCATCCAAGGGCGTCGGGCACGCGGCATCGGCGTCTCGGCCTTCATGCATGGCGCCGGCTTTACCGGCTCGGGCGAGCGGGTCCTCAAGGGCAAGGTGGCCGTGGATCTGTTGCCGCGGGGCCGGCTGCGGGTTCGCTCGGCCTCGACCGAGATCGGCCAGGGCCAGCGAACCGTGTTCACGCAGATCGCCGCGGACGCCGCTGGCGTGCCCCTAGACCACGTCGAGATCGCCGTGCCCTGCACCACGCACGTGCCCGACTCGGGGCCCACGGTGGCCTCGCGCACCACCATGGTGGTCGGCTCCATCGTGGAGCAGGCAGCCCGCGAGCTGGGCGAGCGCGTGCGCGCGCAACAGGCCGAACAGGGCGGAAGCTGGGCTGAGGCGGCCGACGCCTTGCTCGCGCGCGAGGGCGAGCAGAGCGCGATGCGCCAGTACCGCCATCCCGATTGGGTGCAATGGGATGAGCAGAGCTACAAGGGAGACGCCTACCCCACCTATGCCTGGGCCTGCGACGTGGCCGAGGTGGAGGTGGACCTCGACACCTTCGAGGTGGAGGTGACGCGCTTCTGGTCGGCGGCGGACGTGGGCCGAGCCATCCATCCCGTGATGTGCAAGGGCCAGCTCGAGGGCGGCGCGCTGCAGGCCATCGGCTGGGCGCTCTCCGAGCAGGTGCATTGGGACGGCGGCCGGATCACCAACCCCCGGATGACCGACTACATCGTACCGACGGCGCGCGATGCGCCCGAGTTCGTCACCATTTTGGTTGAGCAGCCCTATGAGGCCGGCCCGGGCGGCGGCGCCAAGGGCATCGGCGAGCTGCCCATGGATGGCGCGGCGCCTGCCATTGCCGCCGCCGTAGAGCACGCTACCGGGCTGGTCGCCGACGAGCTGCCGTTGACCCCCGAGAGGTTGCTCGAGCTTTCACGAGCGCTGGCCGAGTGCAAAGGAGAGCCGCGATGAGGGTCGAGCTCATCGTCAACGGCGAGGCGTGCTCTCTCGACCTGCCGCCGCTTACGCGCCTGCTCGATGCGCTGCGCGGGCCGCTCGGGCTACCAGGCGCCAAGGAGGGCTGTGGCGAGGGCGAGTGCGGCAGCTGCGCCGTGCTGCTCGACGGCGAGCTGGTCAACGCCTGTTTGGTGCCCATCGGGCAGTGTCACGGGCGCGAGGTGCGCACCGTAGAGGGCCTCGCCCGCGACGGGAAGCTCACCGTGCTGCAGAAGCGGCTAGACGAGCACGGCGGGGCGCAGTGCGGGATCTGCACGCCCGGGGTGCTGATGGCCGCCGAGGCGCTGTTGGCGCATAGCCCCGATCCCAGCGAGCGCGAGGTGCGCGCGGCGCTAGGGGGCAACGTCTGCCGCTGCACGGGCTATCAGCGCATCGTCGATGGCGTGCTGGACGCGGCCGAGGCGCGGCGCGCGCGCCGCCGCGGGCAGGAGGTGGACGGGTGAGCCTGGCCGATCTGTCCCGTTTCGAAATGGCTCGGCCCTCGTCGCTCGCCGAGGCCTGCGCGCTTCTGGCGAGCCGCTCGGCAGCCGGGGCGAAGACCGTGCTGCTGGCCGGGGGCACGGACTTCATGGTCATGGAAAAGCTCACGCCGCTTCGGCCGCTCGACGAGCCGCTGCCGCTCGTGCTCGACATCTCGCGCTTGGCCGAGCTCCGCGGCGTGCGCGCGGTCGATGCCGTCGTGAGCGTGGGCGCGGCGTGCACCTTTGCCGAGATCCAGCGCGATCCCCTGGTGCGCGAGCGGCTGCCGCTACTGGCGCGCGCGGCCGAAGACCTTGGCGGGCCCAGCATCCAGGCGCGCGCCACCGTGGGCGGTAATCTCGCTACGGCCTCGCCCGCGGCCGACGGCGTGGCGGCGCTCGGGGCCTACGACGCCGTGGTGGTCGTGCAGAGCAGCCGCGGCGAGCGGCGCATTCCCATGGCCCAGCTGCAGACCGGCTACAAGCAGTCGAGCCGCGCGCCCGACGAGATCATCGTCGCCTTCGAGATCTCCCCTCCCGGGCCCGAGGCGACGTGGTACTGGCGCAAGGTGGGCCCGCGCCGCGCCCAGGCGATCTCCAAAGTGGCCGTGGCTGCCGTGGCCGAGCTTCGGGACGGCACGGCCCAGCGCTTCGGCCTCGCCGCAGCCGCGGTTGCGCCCGTGACCGCGCTGATGCCGGAAACGCGGGCGCTCGTTCGCGGCACCGAGCTCGCCGCCCTCCGCACCGAGTCCGTAGACCGCGCCGTGGACGCCGACATCGCGCCCATCGACGACCTTCGCTCCACGCGCGCCTACCGCGCGCACTGCACCCGCGCGCTGGTCCGAGAGTTCCTGCGTCAGCTCGGCGCGCCCCTCTGAGCGCGAAGCACGGCGTAGGGCGAGGGCTTGTCCCCCGCCGCTTTGCCGCGGAGCGCCCCTACAAGAGCGAGAGGTTCTTTTTGGCGCGCTCGTTGGCGAGATCGATGATGCCCTGGGCCTCGTCCTCGGGGATGTGCAGCTTGTCCCGCAAGGCCTCGAGGAACTGCTTTTCCTTGTCGTGCTGCGCGCCGTCCACCCACGAAAGCAGCACCGCCGTGTTGAGCAGCGTGCGGCGGTCGTCAACCGACAGCTCGGTGAGCGGAATGTCGTCCAGCGTGCGCGCGGTCTTGGCGTAGTCGCGGATCTGTTGCGCCTCGTCGTCGCTCGCGCCAAAGGACTCGAGCAGGGCATCGAGCATCTCTCGCTCCTTGTCAGCGAAGTCGCCGTCCGCCCACGCCACGCTCACCAACGACTCGACGATGGCCCTGTCCTGCTCGTGCATGGGCGCTTGTGTGCCCCAGCCGCGGGGCGACGTCAACGCGGCAGAGCCTCCGCGCTAGGAGAAGCTCTCGTACATCGCCTGCCAGAATTCGCCCAGGGGCCCGCCCGGGTGGTTGAGCACCTCGAAGGAGCAGATGAGCTGGCAGCGGTTCTTGACGATGGCGGGCACTGCCCTGACCGCGTCCTGGTAGAGATCCCAGTCGGTAGTGGAGATGGAAAACCCCGCCTGAATGGGGTTGGAGCCGAGCAGCAGCATGAAGGGGCTGGCGCTCAGGGCCGAGGCCAGCAGCTTGCCCAGCTCCTGCTTCTCGCCGATCTCCTGCAGGGCCTCGTGGCAGCAGGGCTGTAGCTTGACGTTGTCCAGTTGCGGTCCGCTCATGGGGGGCCTCCTCCGTGGTGGGGCGCCAGCGTCCGGCCGGCGGCATCTTTATTGTCGCCCGCGTTCCTTCTTGCTGACCAGCGCTACTTGCCGAACGGGCGTAGCCAGTGGCCTCGAGTCCGGCCGCGCTCACATCAATCGCCAGGTGCTCGACCGGCTCCTCGGCTAGGCATAGGCTAGGTGGGGGAGGGAGCAGGCATATGCGCACACCGATTCTATTGGCATCTCTGGTCGCTGTGGGGGCTGCCCTGGCGGCTTGCACCAGCGACGAGGACGAGGGCACGAGCCCGACCGGGACGGGCGCGCCCAGCGGGACGGCTAGCGGGACCGCGGCTGGCACGGGCACGCCCAGCGGGACGGCTGCTGGCACAGGCGTTGGCGGTGGTGCTGGCGCAGGTGGCGCTACGGGCGGTGGCCCTAGCGGAGGAAGCGGCGGCGCAGGCGGCGAAGGCGGCGAAGGCGGCGCGAGCCTCCACCCCGACTGTGACTCGGCCTCCGGGGTGTGCACGAACGCGCGCTGGGAGCTGTGTCCCCTGGGCCTCGAGCCGGTCGATCCCGATCCGAATCGCGACTGCCCGGGCTCGCCAGGCGCCCAAGGCTGGTGCTGTGTGGATGCCCCTCCCAGCACCTGCTCCGACGAGTCGCCAGGCAACTGCGTGGTGGGAGACAGCTGCGAAGACTGCTGGATGGATCTGCCCGGCTACGACTGCGAAGACGGCCGCGTCTGCTGCCAGGACGGTTGCTGGTAGCAGCGACTTCCCCCCGGCCGTGGTTCGCGCTCCGAAGGCCGCAGGGGGCGGGGCAGCCGCGCTTACATCTTCACGGGCAAAGCGCTGCCTCCGTGAGCTGCCGTGCGCAGCAGCGCGGGCTGCAGGGCCACGCGGCGCTGGAGCGAGGGCTGGCTGGGCTGCACCACCACGAGGTGGGCGGGACGGTCGCAGGGCACCTGCACCTCGACGCTCGGCTGCTCGCCCGCGCCGACCACCAGCCAGACCTCGGCGCCAGCCGGCCGGGTCGTGACCTCGATGACGCCAGCCGGGCCCACGCCGCCCACCGTGCCTAGCGGCGCTTCGGGCCATGCCACCATCGGTCCCTTTGCGAGCTCGAACGAGACGTGGTGTAGGCGCGTGCCGCCCACGTCCTGCCAGGGCTGGTCCGAGGGCACGACGAGCCGCTGCGGGGCACACTCGGGTGCGGTGGCCACCAGCTCGAGCCGAACTCCCGTGGGAAGCGGCGGGGTATGCATCGGCGCGATGCCCAGCCGCAGCAGGATCTCGTGAGGGGAGGGCAGCCCCTCTAGCCGCAGCGTGGTCATGCAGGCGCCGCTCGCCTCGGCGGCAGGCGCTGCAGCAGGCGCGGGCGCAACAGGCTCGTCGGCGAGCGGCGAGCCGCGGCCCGCGAACAGCTCGGGGCGCTCGAGCCAGATCGCGCCTACCGCCACCAGCCCCACGACGAGCAGCGCGAGGCTCGTCCACAGCGTGACGCGAGATGCGCGACGCGAACGCGGTCGATGGGCCAGGGCAGGGATGGTTCGAGCTTCGGACGGAGCGGGCCGCTGCGTCAAGCACGCGTGCGGCGAGGGCGTCTGCTCGGCGTCCGCCCCGCTCTCGTCGTCGGCCGGATCGCCGAGCTCCCACGGCGCCGCGACGGCGGGGGGCGCGGTGGTCTCGACCTTGGCCAGGCTCTTCAAGCTGGCCGCCAGCTGGCGCGCGCCAGGCGAGCCCCTCCGGGGGGGGCCGTCCCAGGGGTCGTCCTCGCCGAAGTCGTCCAGCAGTGCCTCCACGCTGCGAACCCGGCTGTCGGCAGTGGCGTCGCTGTCCGACGCTGCTGGCTCGGCCGAGTCGCGCTCCTTGGGCGCGGACTCGAGCGCGGCCTCGGGCTGTGGCTCTGGGGCGGTAGTGGCGGCGTGCGGGTCGACGTAGTGCTGGTGCATAGCAGAGCCCTTTTCGGCGTGGCTGGCGCCGTCGTCCGTCTCCTCAAGCGGCATACCCCGCAGGGGCCATGACGGCCAAAAAGCGGCGGTGCGAGCCCGGCTAGCCTGGGCGCTGCGCCACCGTGCGCGCGGCGGTGCGCACGGCGCGCGCGGCAGGAGCTTTGAGGCGACGCAGTGAGCGATCCGGGCTACGCTCGCCAGAGCCCATGGGGAGCAAAAGGCCCACGGCGCACGACAGGCGCATCCCGAGACCGGCCCAGAGACCGCTGAGGAGCGTTGGGCTCGCCGCGGCGGCGCTCGGCAGCGCCGCCCTTGCTGGCGCCTCGCTGGCGGCAGGCCAGGTAGGGGTGGATGGCCCTACCGTGGTCGTGGTGGGCAGGCCCGACGGCTCGGGGCTAGCCGACAGGGCTGCGCGGCTACAGCTCTGCCCTCGAAGCCAGTGGAGCTCTGGCGCCGTAGCCTGGCGGGCGGATTGGACTTTCCACCGCTGCTCGATGGCCAGGGAAACGTGGTCGCGGTGCTGGCGGGCGCGCGGGCGATTCGCCTGAGCGCCGAGGGCGAACCGCAGTGGACCGTGAGGCTCGGCACGGCCCGACCAGCCGCGGCGCCCGTGCTTTCGTCCGACGGCTCGGTC
>CAYTYV010000311.1:0-8077 GCA_964441055.1 uncultured Polyangiaceae bacterium
CGAACCAATGCGGTTACACGTTGAACCGGAAGCGGACGATATCACCGTCCTGCACGACGTAGCTGCGCCCCTCGAGCCGCAGCTTGCCAGCCTCGCGCGCGGCCTGCTCGTCGCCGAGCTCTTCGAAGTCCTGCCAGGGAAGCACCTCGGCGCAGATGAAGCCGCGGGCCATGTCCGTGTGGATCTTGCCTGCTGCGTCCACGGCCTGGGTCCCGCTCTCGATGGTCCAGGCCCGAAGCTCGGGCCCGACGGTGGTGTAGAAGGTCAGTAGCCCGAGCAGCCCGTAGCCGGCCCGCACGACGCGCTCGAGGCCGCTCTCGCCGAGGCCCATCTCCTGATAGAAGAGCTGGCGCTCGGCGGGATCGTCGATCTGGAGGATCTCGGCCTCGAGCGAGGCCCGCAGCGTCAACAGCTCGGCGCCCTGCTGCCGGGCGAGCTCGTCTAGCCGCTCGAGCAGCTCGGGTCGCTCGGCACCTCCCTCGTCCACGTTGGCGATGTACAAGACGGGCTTGTCGGTCAGCAGGCAGAGCTCGCGCGCGCGCTGCTTTTCGGCGCCGTCGAGCCGCACCTGCCGAGCTGGGGCTCCGCCGCCCAGCTCGTCGCGCAGCCGCTCGAGCAGCGCTGCTTCGGCCCGGGCCTCCTTGTCGCCCACGCGGGCGAGCTTGGCGGCCTTGTCGAGCCTGCGCTCGACCGAGGCCAGATCGGCGAGCGCGAGCTCGGTGTTGATCACCTCGACGTCCCGCACGGGATCGACCTCGGCGTAGACGTGGCTGACGTTTTCGTCGTCAAAGGCCCGCACCACGTGCGCGATGGCATCGACTTGGCGCAGGTGCGACAGAAACGCATTGCCCAGCCCTTCGCCCTGGTGCGCGCCTGCGACCAGGCCCGCGATGTCCCAGAACTCCAGGGCGGTGGGCGTGACCTTTTCCGGCTGGTTTCGCTCGGCGAGCGCCTCGAGCCGCGCATCGGGCACCACCGCGACCCCGCGATGGGGCTCGATGGTGCAGAACGGGTAGTTCGCCACCTCGGCCCGGCCAGCGGTCAAGGCATTGAACAGGGTGGACTTGCCCACGTTGGGAAGCCCGACGATGCCGCACGAAAAGCCCATGGCCGACGCTGCCGGTCGCTCGCTCGCGAAAGGCGCGCATCATACGGTGCCGCCATAGACCACACAAGCGGATCGGCTCGCGGCTGGACGGCTGAGCTCAACCGCGCTACCAGCCGCGGGTTACACCATGGCGGTACGGCTCGACGTTCAACCCCGGATTCGTCTTTCCGAGACGGCCGCGCCAGCGCGTCGCGCTGGCGGCGGGGCGCGGTTGGCGGGCTGGTGGGCGCCGTACTGGCTCGGCGCAGCCGCCCTCGGCTATGCGGTGTACGTCGATGCCATGCCCGTGCGGGCCTGGCTGCTGGAACCGTCGGGCAACGAGCAGGCGACCGTCGTGCCGAGCGGGCCCGCAGCCGTCGCGCCCGCGGTCGAGCGCAGGGGCGCCACCCGTCACGCCAGGATGGGGGTCGTCTTCGCCATGCCGGACTCGCCCTACCCGCCCGAGCCGATCGCGCTCGCCTCGCGATCGCCCGAGCGCGCTGCCGCGGACGACAGGCCTTTTGCCGCGCCGCCGACGCCCGTCCGTCGTCGGCCTCGCCCGGCCGCGCACCCCACACCCTCGAAGCCCCCAATCCCCCGCGCAACCACCAGGCCCGCCCAGCCAACAGCTGAGGCGTCGCGCGCCGCGACCCGCCAACCGCCCGCCCACCCGCTGGGCGCGCTGGAGGTCCCCTCGGCCTTACGGCGACCGGTAAAAGGTCCCCTCGATCGAGCTTCAGCCCCCCGCGCTTCGACGGGCGGCGGGCAGAGCTGCGAGGCCGCGGTGGCTGCCTACCGCGAGAGCTACAGCATCGGCGGCTCGAGCGGCCCGCCCGACCTCAGCGAAGCGCAGTTCGGGGCCGTGCTCAACCGCGGGAGCTACTTCCAGCACTGCAGTGTACCGAGCGCCATGGGCATTCGCATCTGCGCCGCCGTACAGAACGGCCGCGCCGTGGGCGTGACCGTCCAGACCACGCCGCCGGATTCCGCCGTCCAGGGGTGCATCGCTCGGGCCGTCCGCGGCCTGTCCTTTCCGAGCCACCCGCGGCTGGACGTGACCACCACCACCTTCGCGCCGCTGTAGCGCGCACCGCGCGGGTTGCGAGCCCTTGGCGGACGGCATAGGCTGCGCGGCCATGATGCGCGGACGCTCGCTGGCATGGCTGGCCTCGGTCTCGCTCGGCCTGGTCGGCTGCGGCGAGGACGACTGCCGTCAGTCCGAGGGATGCCTCGCCCATGGACTGTGCACCCTGCGGGACGGGCAATGCGTGGCCGTCTCTGCGGACGACTGCCGCAAGGCGCGGGTCTGCCGGAACGAGGGACGGTGCTCGCCCAAGGGCGATGGCTGCCAGGTGACCTCGGACCAGGACTGCCGCGCTAGCCTCTTGTGCACCAAGCTCGGGATGTGCCGCGCCGAGCCCGCTCCGAGCTGCGCGCCGACCGGCTCTTGCCCCCTGGCCTGTGTGGCCGGCTCCGACCAAGACTGCTCGCGCTCGGAGGCCTGCCGCAAGCAAGGCCTGTGTGCCCTCGACGAGCGGGGCGCCCGCAAGCAATGCGGAGCCGGGACCGACGAGCATTGCCGACGGAGCGAGGCGTGCCAAAAGGACGGCAAGTGTAGTCGGGGCGAGGGCGCGCTCGAGGCCCTGTGTGTGCCGCGCACGAACGAGGACTGATCATCCGGGCTCGGGCTCGCGCCGCGAGGGTAGATCGAATAGACTCTACGGGTTCAGCAGCGGGCTGTTTTCCGAGCCCGATCGTCAACCTGAGCACCCCAGACCATGTCGGCTCTGATGCGTTATATATTCAACCTCACCTGTGCGCTCTGCGTGGCCGTTGCGCTGGGCCTCGGCGCCACGCCTGCCGCCGCGCAAGCGGGCGACGAGTCCTCCGAGGCAGAGAACCACGCTCGCGGTCGCGAGCTTGCTGGCGAGGGCCTCCAGGCCTACCAGGACGGCGACTTCGAGCGCGCTCGAACGCTCTTCACGCAGGCCCGCGAGCTCTACCCCTCGGGCCAGGTCCTGCGCATGTTGGGCTACTCCACGCTGGTGCTGGATCGCTGGCTAGAAACGGCCGATGCGCTCGAAGCCGCGCTGAACACGGAGCTCAAGCCCCTGGCCGAGGACGATCGGCCCGAGGTCGAGGAGAACCTGCAGCAGGCGCTGTCGCACATCGGCACGGTCACGGTCGAGTCGACGGTCGACGACGCCACCGTGGCCATCGACGGCGGAGAGCCCGAGCTGCTTCCCCTGGGCAGGACCCGCTTGATCGAGGGGACGCATCGCTTCGTGGTCAGCGCTGAGGGCCACGAGGACGTCGAGCAATCGGTGGAGCTCGACGGCGGCGATCACCTGGACCTCGAGATCGATCCCATCCCGATCGAAGAGGAGCCGGAGGAACCGCCCGAGCCGCCGCCGCCACCCGCTGAGCCCGAGCCCGAGGACAGCCCCTGGCCCCTCATCGGCGTGGCCTCTGGGGCGGTGGGCCTTACGATGATGGGCATGGGCATCGGCACGCTCATCGAAGGCGTGGCCTTGCGCGACCATGCCCAGGACCGCGTGAGCGAGCACAACGCCCGCTACGGCGCTGGCTGCGCGCGAGGAGACTACGACGCCTGCGTCTACGATGCCGCGGTGATCAACCGACAGGGCGATCGCGCCGAGGCCGTCCAGGGAGTGGGGCTAGGCTTGACCATCGGTGGCGCCGTGCTCGCCACCGTAGGGGTGCTGGCCGTGGTGTTGGCCCCCGACGACTCTTCGGACGAGGACGAGGACCAGGACGAGGCTGCCAGCGACGATGAGCTGGCGACATGGAGTTGCGGCCCCCACGGGCTGGCCGGGCTGGGCTGCAGCGGCAGGTTCTGACGGACCGGCGACTGCACGAGCTAGCTCGCCACTACAACGATGCGAATGAGGAAACGATGTCGACGACAACAGTCATGACACCGGCTTGGCGGAGAATGGTCCTGGTGCTGATGGCCCTACTGCCCGCAGCGGGCTGCGGTACGGACGCGCTCGACGTGCCTCCTGCGCCCACCGGCTCGAGCCAAGCCGACGGAGGCGTCCAGCACACGGTGGGCTTCGTGGGCTACGTCTATGATGGCGCCCTCGGCTCCCGCCTGACCAGCTACACCATCGAGGCGATGACGCGCGATGCGATCATCGAGGGAACGGTGAGCGAGGACGGCCGCTACTTGGTAGGCGATATCAGCGTGTGGGACGACTTCACCATCGTCATCACGGCTAGCGGCTACCGCTCCTTCGTGTCCCACAACGCCCAGGTGGGCGTGCCGCCAGAGCTGGATGGCAGCGACGACATAGGCGATCTCTACACCTCCCAGACCCTGCACTACGACGCCTATCTGTTCCCCACGGATCTCGAAGCCCCGGAAGCAACCCTGACCGTCACCACCCCCGTGGTCGGCGAGGTCGTCTCGGGCAAGATGCGGCTTCGTCCCACAACCCGATCCGAGCTCGCCGACGAGCTCGCCGAGACCCCTGCTGGAGTGCCGGGGCAGGTTTGGGAAAACGACGAGGACCTGCAGGCCGACGCCGTCACCAAGAACTTCACGACCGGCTCGGTGACCATCTCCGAAGGGGAGCTAGTCTACGGGGTCAGCTACCAGGTGAGCATCTACGACGTGGACGGCTACCAGCCGTTCCAGGGGGTCTTGCTGGCAGGCCAGGAGGTCGAGAAGACCTTCGAGCTCACCCCCGTGGCCTACGAGCCGCTCGAGGTGCTGTCCGACGACATCGCCGACTGCACCCCGCCGTCGTCGCCGTACGAATCGAGCGCGGCCGAGGTCACGATCACCTTCAACTACGAGGTGGAATGCGGCGAGGGCTACGACGATGGCTGCGAGGAAGCGCTCGATGACAGCTTGGCCATCTCTTCTCCCAACGACGATGGCGACGAGGACGTCAACGAGCTGAGAGCCGACCTGTCGCCGAGCCAGCAGGAGCGCGCCACAAGCATCAGCTTCGATGGCGAGGCCATCGCCCTGAGCTGGGATCCGTCCGCTGGCTTGGCCGACCAGGACCCCGACGACCCGTTCGTGTCGGTGACCTACGGCGGCGGGGCGGTCAACCTGAGCCAGGTCTTCATCCAACGCGTGGGCATGCCGCTGTCGGTCCAGCCCCTGTCGGAGCTCATCGGCTCGGCCACCATCACCTGCAGCCAGTAACCCGTCGGTGCCCGAAGTGCACCTACCTTGCTGCCGCGCGCCGATCGCCGTAGTCTACTAGCACCTGCCGACAGCGGGCCTGCATCGCCCACCCACGACCCCGCGATGGCGCGGAGTCGCCGTGCCCCAACCTCCGAAGCAACATCCCCCACGCGCCGTTCCACCGCCGCCGCGCAAGCGGGAGGCGTCTGCGGCTTCCCCTGCTCTGGCTCCCCAAGCCGAGGCAGCCCCGTTGTCGCCGTCGCCCTGGGCCGCGGCACCGCAGGCGCCAGCGCGGGCTGCCCACGCTCCGCCTGCGCAGCCCGCGTTCTCGGCAGCGGCACCGACGGGCGCGCCCGCTTCACCGCCCGAGGCCGCCCCCTACCCGCAGCCGGCCGTCCCCGCCTCGGGCGATGCTTCCGGCCCCGCGGCCGTCGATGCGTGGTCCGCTCCGGTTCGCTCCCACATGAGCGAGCCGCCACCCGGACGGCGCCAGGGCTCTCCGCGGTACTTGCGCACGCTCTCGAAGGGCTACGTCGTCAACGACCGCTATGCCATCGAGCGCGTCATCGGTCGCGGGGGGATGGGCACCGTGTACGCGGTGCGCCATGCCCGCACCGACGAGAAGCTCGCGCTCAAGCTCATGCACCCCGCCTTGGTGGAGAACCCGGAAGCGCTCGAGCGCTTTCGCACCGAGGCCAAGGTGCCCGCGCGCATCGACTCCGAGCACGTGGTGCGCGTGACCGACGCGGACATCTGCGACGAGCTCGGACGGGCGCCCTTCATCGTGATGGAGCGGCTGCGGGGCCGCGATCTGCGCAGCGAGCTGCAACATCGCGGGGCGCTTCCGGCTGGCGAGGTGGCGCTGTACATGAAGCAGATCGCCTTCGCCCTGGACAAGGCCCACCAGCAGAGCATCGTCCACCGCGACCTCAAGCCGGCCAACCTGTACGTCACCGAGCGCGAGGACGGCTCGCCGCTCATCAAGATCCTGGATTTCGGCGTGGCCAAGCTCACCGACCAAGCCGCGAACGAGCTCACCGCGGCCGGCCAGATGTTCGGCACGCCTTGGTACATGGCGCCCGAGCAGGTTCGCACCGATCTGGGCAACCTGGGACCTCACTCGGATCTTTGGGCGCTGGGGCTCATCAGCTACCAGCTGCTCACGGGCAAGAAGTACTGGACGGCCGACGGCATGGCCGGGCTGCTGAACCAGATCTGCTACGACCCCATGCCGCCGCCCACGCGCTCGGCGCCCCATCTGGGCCCACTGTTCGATCCGTGGTTTGCCAAGGCCTGCAATCGCCGCATCGAGCAGCGCTTTCGCACCGCGGGCGAGCAGGCCGGCGCGCTGGCCGAGGCGCTGGGCGTGTCGACGGCCGACGGTCTGTCGAGCGGAGGCTACACGGCTGGCGAGGAGTTCGTCACCCCCTCCATCGAGCGCTGGCCGTCGGGCTCGGGAGCGGGAGAGCTGCCCGGAGAGGTGAGCCTCGATAGCGGAACGGTGGCGCCGCTATACGGCGTGCTCAAGCGACGAGGCAGGACCTCGCCGGGCGTGGCCATCATGCTGGGCATCGGGCTGGCCTGCACCATCGGGGCCGTCGCCATCGGCGCGTGGCTGGCCGTGAGCCGAGCGCCGAGCGACGAGGCGCAGTCTCCCCCGTCCGCGGCCACGGTCGGGGTGAGCCAGACCACGACCGAAGCAGCCGAGGCTCAGGACGAGCCCGTTGCCGAGCCCACGGCCGAGCCCACGGCCGAGCCCACCGTCAGCGCCGAGCCCGAGCTCGAGCCCGAAGACGAGCCCGAAGACGAGCCCGAGGACGAGCCCGCCGCCCCCTCGGCACCCAAGGCCGAACGCCGCCCGCCCTCGTCATCCAAAACCGCGCCGACCGGCACGACCACCAAGACCGTGCCCAAGGTTGGAAAGATTCAGTTTTGACGCGTTGCTGCGGACTGTCGACCGAGGCGGGTGGATACCAGCACGCCGATGCCAGCCAACACCACCGCGGCAGTGAAGAAGCCGCCCACGTACGGGATCCAGCCGAGCAGTAGGTAGACGAGGCAGCCCACCGCCAGGTGGACGTAGGGGCTCGGGCTCCGATGTCGCGTGAGCGCCGCGCCCACGGCCGCCAGGACGGCGCAGATGCCCGCGTAGGCGGCGAAGACCGCCAGCAGCACGCCGATGATGGCCACGGGGATGCCGATGACGGTGATGCACAGCGCTACGGTGATGGCCACCGCGGCCAGCACGCCCACGATGCCCAGGGCGAAGGAGCGCGCGGGACGCGAGGCAACCTCCACCTGAAGCACCCGCATGCGTCGACCGCCCAGCGCGATGAGCACCACGCCGAGCACGAACAGCAAGGCGGTGTTGGTGATGGCCCCGCCGAGATGGCGCGCGAAGCCCAGCGCGCGGCCGTCGTGCCCCTCGTCGCGGTGGATCTCGGTGCTGCGCCCGCCCACGCGCGCCTTTTCGCCGCGGCGCAGGCTGCCGCCCACCACGCCCACGTCGCCAGCCACGTGGGCGCCATCCTCGATGTCCAGCGAGCCGCCGATGGCCACGGCGTCACCGAGCACCTCGGCGCCAGAGCGCACCGTGGCCGAGCCGCCGAGCACCGTGAGGTCGCCCGTGACCGTACCCTCGACCTCCACCGCGCCGCCCATGACCACCAGGTCGTGGACCACCTCGTCAGCGCCCACGCGATCGCTGCCCACGGTGACGAAGCGGTCCTCGCCGCGCTTCGACTCTGGCTCGCGCTCGTCAGCCGTGGCAGACGAGCTCGGCGCGGCCGAAGCGCTGCCCGACGGCTCGGGCGGCGTTTTGACGGAGG
>CAYTYV010000312.1:0-8063 GCA_964441055.1 uncultured Polyangiaceae bacterium
CCGTTCGTGAGCGAGCCCGACTCCCCGCTGGCGGCGAGCTTCCGGGTGCTGCGGCATCGGTTTCGCGAGGTGGGGCAGCCCCAGGCCATCGCCATCTCCAGCGGCAACCCCAAGGAAGGCAAGACCACCTGCGCCATCAACCTGGCCATGGCCTTTGCCGAGCACAGTCGCGAGCCCGTCCTGCTGCTGGAGGCGAACTTCCGCGAGCCCATGATCTGCCAGGCGCTGAGCTTCTTGTGCCGACCGTGCTTCGGCCAGCAGATGGAGCGGCGCGCCCGCCAACCCGAGCAGGCCCATAGCTGGCAGGTGGCCAGCGCCCAGTACGACCACCTGCACGTCCTGGCCGTGCATCCCACCTCGGTGGCGCGCTGGCGGCTCGACGCCTCGGCCTTTGGGATGGTGATGGCCGATTTCCGCACCCAGTACGCGCACATCATCGTCGACTGCCCCAAGGCCCTGGGCTTGGCGGATGTGAACATCATCGAGGAAGCCGTCGACGGGGTCCTGCTGGTGGGCCGCGCAGGCCAGACCTCGAGCAAGAGCGTGGAGCGGACCGTCCGTCACCTGGCGCCCGCCAACATCTTCGGGTTCGCGTTGCTCGGTGGGGCCTAAGGGCTCTGAGCCGGGCTGCAGCTCACGGCCCCGGGCCTGCCGCGCCCTGCCTGATCAGCTCGAACAGCTTGCGCCGCGCGTGCAGATAGGGCGCGCCCTCGGTGGGCCAGGGCGGACGGGGCGAGTGCTCGGCCGAGTCGAGCGCGGTCGGGACCAGCTCGCGGGCGATGCGGTCGGCCCGCACTGCGTCGATCCGTCGGGCGAGCTTCAGGTAGCCCGCATCGGCGATGCCGCGGCGCCACTGCTTGAGCCGCATGGACGGCAGCACCCCGTCGATGCCCACCGAGCGCCAGGAGCCCTGCTGCTGCCGTCCCGGGTAGACCAGCACCCCGTCGCCGTTACAGTGGTCGCCGTCGGCGTTGTGGAAGGTCTCGGCCGTAGCCCACGGGTCGTAGGGACCCTGGCCCCCGTGGTTGTCGTCGTTCCAGAAGGTCGACTCCCAGTAGAACCACCGCTCGATGCCGTAGCTGGCCTGGATCCAAGCGTTGGCGCGCAGCGACAGCCACGGGCCGTCGGTGAGGAACGCGCCCGTGTGGGGCAGCATCCCGTTGTAGATCCACACGCGCTTGCCCGCCTTGCGCGCTTGCTCGGCCGAGCCGCGCTGGTAGGCCGAGGCAAACATCATCACCAGGTCCACGCCCTGGCTGGCGGGCGGCTCGGAGCAGGTCTGACCCACCCGCAGGCGCCGTAGCCGCGTCGAGGCGCTCGAGCGGAGCGCGGCCCGCCACCTGGGACCGCGGTCGCTCTCACAATCCTCGTCGATCGCATACAGGAACACGTCTCGCGTGCCGGGCTTGTCCTCGATGCCCAGCCGCTCGAGCTCGGCCAACATCGCGTCCACCCGCGCGAGCTTCGGCGGCTCGGGATCGTCGAGCGCGCCATAGGCGCCAATGACCACCACGTCGGCGCCCACGCCCTGGCCGGGTCCTTGGTAGCCCTGCTCGGCTGTGTACAGGGCGCCCGTGAGCGCGTCGCGGTGGGCGCGCACCTCGGCGGCCGAGCTAAGGGGAAAGACGGTGCTGAGCCGATGGCGGTGCATGAGCTGCTGGTGCTGCCGCACGGCCTTTTGGCCTCCGATCCGCCCCGTGATTTCCTCGGGGTCGAAGTAGACCATGGTGCGCACGGGCGCATAGGGAAGCACCTGGGGGCCCAGCTCGAGCTCGACCGGGATGCGACCCAGCTCTTGCGTGCCGCCTGCCGCGTCCTGCCGCGCCCCGCGCACCTGGATGCTTCCCCGGTATTGCCCCGCCGGAAGCTCGCGCTCGCCGAGCTCGATGTCGATCCACACGACGCCGTGCTCGCCCGCCGCGACGGCCATCGGGTAGGGCGCCCAGGGCGGGGCGGCCTCGACCGGGATCAGGGGATCGGGCAACAGGCCGCCGCGGCTCGGGTCTGCCGGGGTGCTATCCTCGGTCCAGCCGAGCGACTCTCCCCGGGTCCGTCCGCCCGATCGGCGCTTGACGGGAAGGTCGTAGAGCCGAAAGCGCCGAATGGCGCCCGCTCCCCCGACGGCGCCAGCCGGGCGGCTGCGCACCACGGCAGGCCCGCGCAGCTCTTCGAGGTCCACGGTCACCCCGGAAAGCGGTTGCGATCCCGCGGTCACCACCACCTGCAGCGCCACGGTCTCGCCGCGCAGCGCAAACAGGCGCACTGGCCCGCCTGGCGACCAGATCGGGTTTTTCTCGCCGCGCATGAGCGGCAGCACGCCCGCCCTGCGCGCCACGCGCGCGCCGTCGTCCACCACCCATACCTGGGCGGGGCCGGTAGGCGCGATGGTGGGCGGCCCGGCTGGCGACGGCTCGCGCTCGCAGCTCGAGCAGCCCCCCAGCGCGAGCGCCGCGGCAACGCAGCCCAGAAAATGCAGGGCCCGTCGAGCTCGGCGGACCGCGGGCAGGCGTGGTGATTTCGATTGCGCAGCCGCGGGCTTGGTGGTCCAGCCCAGTCGGGGTAGCTTCGCCCTTCGATCGGCCCGAGCCAAGGAGACGTTCTCCATCGCTTCCTCCAACGAACGCGCGGTCAAGGTCATCCAGAGCTTGGCCTGGACCATGTCGACGGGCATTGGCGTCCGCGGCACCCAGCTCGTCGGTGCGATGGTGCTCACGTACCTGCTGCTACCCGAGGTGGTGGGCGAGGTGGGTGTGGCCGTGCTGCTGGCGGTGATGGTCAACCAGCTTTCCATGCTGGGCGTGCCGCAGTACATCGTCACGCGAAAAAAGCTCGAGCCGACCGTGCCGTGGCACGGCCTGGTCATCGTGCTCGGGGTGGCTGGAGCGCTCATCGGACTGTGCCTGCTGTTGGCCGAGCCGCTGGGCGCGCTGCTCCGCGAGGGGCTCAACGCGCCGAACATCGTCGACTATATCCCGGGCGCCATCCTGTCGATGGTGCTTTTTCGGGTGGGGCTGATCCCCGAGCGGCTGCTGCAGCGGCAGATGAAGTTCCGCGCCATCAGCCTCATTCGGGCCGTGGCCGAGCTTTCCTATACGGCCGCATCGCTCACGCTGGCCGCCATGGGGCTCGGCGGGATGGCCATCGTGGCCGCGCACGTCACGCGCCATGGCCTGCTGCTGGTGCTTATGTCCTGCAAGGCCGGGCTGCGCGCCTGGCTCAAGCCGCGGCGGCTCGAGATGGCCACCTTCCGACGGATCTTGAGCTTTGGGCTGCCCTTCTCGGTGGCGGGCTTTTTGGCGCGCGTCGGTCAGCAGGGCGACAAGCCGCTCATGTCGGGCGTGTTCAACCCAGCCGCGGCAGGGACCTACCAGCTCGCCTACAACCTGGCCGACATCCCCGCGGTACAGGTGGGCGAGCAGATCATCGACGTGCTCACGCCGTCGCTGGCGCAGTCCGAGCAGGAGGAGCGCAAGCGCGAGCTCGTGCGCGCCACCGCGCTGAGCGCGCTGGTCGTCTTCCCGCTGGCCATCGGCTTGGGCGCGGTAGCGCACACCCTGGTGGCCTCCTTCCTGCGCAAGGAGTGGGCCGAGGTGGCACCCATGCTGACCGTGCTATCCGTGCTGGCGGTCTTCCGGCCCATCGGCTGGACCATCGGCACCTACCTGTCCGCCACCGATCGACCCAAGGTGCAGATGGCGCTGAGCATCGTGGCCGTGGTGGTGCTCTTCAGCGGCATGGTGGGTCTCGGCATCCTGGGCGGGCCGCTGTGGGCCTGCGCTGCCGTGGGCATCGCCTTTGCCGTGCACGCCTTGGCCAGCGTGGGCTACGTGAGCGCCGTTGACGGCATCCCCATCGGCCACTTCGCCCGCGGCTTTTTTCGGCCGCTGGGCGCCTGCCTGCCCATGGTGGCCGCGGTGCTGGCGGTGCGCTACGGGCTCGAGCTGGCCGGCTTCTGGGTCCGCGGCGTGAACCTCGCCCTGGAGGTGCTGGCGGGCGCGGTGGCCTACATCGGCGGCGCGCTGGTGATCGCCCGACCGCTCGCGCAAGAGCTCATCGCGCTGGTCAAGGAGGCTATCCGGCGGCGTCGCGGGCCAGCGTCGGTCGAGCCACCTTCCTCCAAGGCGTCCGCGCCCGGCGAACCGACCAGCACGCGCGAGCGCTGAGGGCTCGCCGCCCGGAGCCTGCTACCCTTCCGCTCGACGAGGGCACCGAGGCCCTTGCTTCGTCATGATATTTTCACTAAATTTCATGATATGGCCAAGGTGGCAACGTCGAAGGCAAAAGCCGTGAGCTTTTCAACAACCCTTTCTGCAGAGGCCAAGGAAGCGCTGACCTTGTTCTGCAAGCGCCGTGGTCTCAAGATCAATCACTTCCTCGAGGCGATCATCTGGGACCGTCTGGAGGACGAGATGGACGCGGAGATAGCCAATGAAGGCGATGACGAGCTCATCGACTTGGATGACCTGCGCGACAGCGCGGCGTAGCTGAGACTGTCCAGGTGTACCGGGTCAAGCTCACCTCGAGAGCAGCGCAGGAACTACGCAAGATCCCAGCGGCTCCGCGAGCCAAGATCATCGAATCGCTCGATCTACTGCGCATCAACCCATTTGCCGAGCTTCTCCAGTTCAAGAAGTTGAGAACCCACAGCGACCTGTATCGCGTTCGGGTTGGCATCTACCGCATCGTCTACTCGGTACATGCCGACGTGTTGCTCATCAAGGTCGTTCGCCTCGGTCACAGGAAGGACGTGTATCGCTACTTGAAGGGTCGTTGATCGCGGCTTGTCCGTGCCAAAAGGGCCACTGGTCGGTTTTGGCGAGCGGAGCCGCCGCCCAGAGCCTGCTACCCTGACGGGGCCATGCTGAGCCAGCTTCGAAGCAAGAACCTGCACACCTGGCTATCCGGATACGCGCGGCACCTCGGGGGGTCGCTACTTCGACCGCGCGTGCGCTCCACCCGCCATCTGCTCTTTGCCCTATGCGACCACTTCGAGCCGCTGTGGGGCGGGGCGGGCGAGCCCCAGGGCGAGGCTCGCGTGCGCGCCTGGCTCGAGGGCTACCCGCCGATGACCGAGCCCTTTCGCGATGCTGACGGGCGCAGGCCGCAGCACTCGTTTTTCTTTCCCGGAGAGGAGTACCGTCCGGCCTTCTTCGACATGCTCGACGAGCTGGTGCGGCGCCGATGCGGCGAGGTGGAGCTTCACCTGCACCACGATAACGCCACGGCGGGCGAGCTGCGCCGCGATATCGAGGCCTACGTCCGCACCTATGCCGAGCGCGGACACCTGCCGCGCGATGCTAGCGGCCGTCCGCGCTACGCGTTCATCCACGGCAACTGGGCGCTGGCCAACTCGCGGCCGGACGGCCGCCGCTGCGGCGTGGACGAGGAGCTGCCCCTTTTGTTCGAGACCGGTTGCTACGCGGATCTGACCTTTCCCTCGGCGCCCGACAGCTCGCAGCCGAGCCGCGTCAACCAGATCTACTGGCCCGTGGGCGAGCTCAGCCGCCGTCGCGCCCACGAGTGGGGCCGCCAGGCCTGCGTGGGCGAGCGCTTCCACGACCGCATTCTCATGATCCAGGGGCCGCTAGCGCTGGCCCCGCGCCTGCGCCGCATGCCCGTGCGCATCGAAAACGGCGCGCTCACCGCGGCCGATCCCGCCACGCCGCGACGAGTGCGCACGTGGGTTGCGCAGCACATCCACGTGCAGGGCAGGCCGGAATGGGTCTTCGTCAAGGTCTACACCCACGGCGCTCCCGAGCCGCAGGCAGCTTCGCTGCTCGGCGAGGGGGGGCGCGCCCTGCACACCGCGCTCAGCCGCTACAACGACGGTAGGCGCTGGGTGCTGCACTACGTCACCGCCCGCGAGCTAACCAACATCGCCCTGGCGGCCATGGCGGGCTGCTCAGGCGATCCAGCGGCCTACCGCGACTTCGAGCTGCCTCCGCCGCCGATTCGGGGCGCTTGCTGAGGCGGCTCCGGATCGAGGGCTGACACCACGGCCAGGTGCGGTACGCGCTGTCCAGATGGCCAGCGCGCTATCGTGTCTTGTCCGACATCTGGCTTTCCATGCCCGCCGTCTGCTCGACGGGCAGAACCATGGCAATGCCGGTCCCGGGCTCGCTGAACCGCCCGGCCACCTTGATGGCCGAGAGGATGGGCTCGACCATGGCGTCGGTCACCAGGAAGAGCACCACCTCGGTGCGGATGTCGAGGCTGAGGCCGAAGAACGTCTTGGCTTCTCCCGCACCCGTTCCGGAAGCAGCGATGATGGTGGCCCCCGTAGCCCCGGCTTGCTTGGCCGAGTCTACCACCCGATCCGTCAGATCGGGCTTCACCATTGCAAGAATGCACTTGTTCGCCATTAGGGTTACTCTCCTCCGTTGTCCGGTTTGCGGCAAGGACGCATGGGAGTGTGCGATGCGGCTCGGAAGGTCATGGTTTCCTGCCCTTGGCTCTTCGCCCCGCCCTCCACTGAGCTAGCTGGGCGTACCCGAGGACGCTGATGATGGGGAACAGGCTGGCAAACGCGATCAGCCCGAACCCATCCAGTACGGGACTCCGGCCGGGCACGTTGGACGCCAAGCCCAAGCCAAGAGCCGCTACGAGGGGTACGGTCACCGTCGACGTAGTGACGCCGCCAGAGTCGTATGCCAACGGTATGATCATCCGCGGCGCGAGGAAGGTTTGGATGGCAACGACGACGTAGCCAGCCAATATGTAGATGTAGAGAGGGGTCCCCGTCACGATGCGGAAGGTGCCGAGGGTGATGCCGACGGCGACGCCGATGGCCACTGCGATTCGCAGCCCTTGGGCGGACACGGCTTTGTACGAAACCTCCTCCGACTTCTTGGCGACGGCGATCAGCGACGGTTCGGCGATGGTCGTGGCAAACCCGACGGCGAAGGCGAATAGGTAGACCCAACCATAGGCGGTCCAAGGGGCGCTGCCGCCGGTCTGGGCCGTCTGGGTCAGCTGTAGCGCCATGGCTCTGCCAAGGGGAAACAGGGCGAGATCGAGGCCGCCCAGAAAGCATGCCATCCCCACCAGCACCAGGCAGAAGCCGAAGATGATTCTGCGGGGCCTCGGGAGGGGACGTTTCAACACCACCAGCTGAAACAGGACCAGCAGCCCGAGCACTGGCAACACGTCTCTCGCCGTGGCCACGAGCAGCTTGATGGGGTCCAAAAACAGATCCATGGCGCCTAGTGCAGAATCAGGCCGAGGAGCATCACGAAGATCATCGGAGTCAGGGAGGCCAGCGCGATCAAACCGAAGCCATCGGTCAGAGGATTTCGGCCGCGGATCGTCCGGGCCAGCCCGACGCCCAGGGCGGTCACCAGGGGCACGGTGACGGTAGAGGTGGTGACTCCGCCCAGGTCGTAGGCCAATCCCACGATCTCCTTTGGGGCGAACACCGTCATCACCATGACGACGACGTAGCCGCCCACGACGATCATCGGCAACGACCACCCGCGCAGGATTCTCAATACGCCGAGGACGATGGCGACTCCGACGGACAGCGCCACCGTCAGACGGACTTGGAAGGCATAGCTCTGGATCGCATCGGGGGCGTTTTGGATCAGTTCGGCCTCGGCCGCGGCCTTGGCGCCTTCGTGGGTCACCGCGATCAGGGCGGGCTCGGCGACGGTGGTGCCGAAGCCCAGGGCAAACGCGAACACCAGCATCCAGAACAGGCTGCCCCGGCGAGCGAAGGCCTCTGCCAGGCTTTCGCCCAAGGGAAACAGCCCGAGGTCCAACCCCACGACGAAGCAGGCCAGCCCGATGATCACCAGGCCCAGCCCGGCCATGACCGAGGCGATCTCGGGCAAGGGTTGGCGCAAGACCAACATCTGGAACACGGCGATGACGACGACGATCGGCGCTAGGTCACGACACGCGCCGAGGAGGGCAGTGCCTAGCGGTTTCGCGAGGGTGGAGACGAACTCAGCTCGCATGGGCCCTTTCGGTGCCACGGATGAGGGACGCCGTCTACCAGTCCCAGAGGCCGACGCCGAAGCAACTCGAAGCGGCGAGAATCACCGTGAGGGGCTGCGACGCTGACG
>CAYTYV010000313.1:0-8041 GCA_964441055.1 uncultured Polyangiaceae bacterium
CGTAGTAGTCGCTCCGGTGCCGCTTGAAGAAGAGACTCAGGTAGAGCAGCGGCTTGGTGAGCAGCTTCCAGTGCTCGAGCAGCAGAGTGACGAGCAAGCGACCGATGCGACCGTTGCCGTCGAGGTAGGGGTGGATGGTCTCGAACTGCACGTGTAGAAGACCCGCGCGGACGAGAGGCGGCAAGTCGTCGTCGGCGTGGATGTGCTTCTCGAAGGCGGACAGCAGCTCAGCAAGCGCGTGTGGTGGTGGCGGCACGAAGGCCGCGTTGGCGGGACGGCTGCCGCCGATCCAGTTCTGGGTGCGGCGCACCTCGCCCGGCTGCTTGTCCGCGCCGCGAACGCCTTGCATGAGACGCGCGTGGGTCTCGTTGAGCAACCGCATCGATAGCGGCAACCCGGACGGGTCGGCTAGCTGCGCTCGTGCGAAGCTGAGCGCGTCGAGGTAGTTGCAGACCTCCTCGACATCGGCACTCCTCGGGCCCCCGTCGCTCTCGACCTCGAAGGTGAGCAGATCGATGAGGGTGGCCTGGGTGCCTTCGATCTGAGACGAGACCACCGCCTCCTTGCGGACGAAGGCGTAGATGAACCAGTCGAGCGACGGGACCATCTCGCCAGCGAGCTCGAGCCGGACCAGGGCCTGCTCAGCGGTATGGAGCCGCTCGTCGCGCGGGCCCTTGATGGCGAGCCGCGGCCTCGCGGGCGGCAGCGGCGCTGGGATGAAGGCTGCGACCTCCTCGCCGCCTACCGTCGTCCGCTCGTAGGCACCTGTTTTCCTTTGCGTCATGGCCGCATCCCGCTGGGAACGAATTCGTGCCTTGGCCTTTCGTTTAGTAACGAATTCTTTACCAGGGCCAGCCGTTAGTCAAGGATTCGTTCCTAACGTCGACCCATCGCTAGAAACAGTTTCATTCCTGAAGGCTCGCGGTAGGAACGACTTCGTGCCTACCCGTGGAGGGCTTGCTGAGGGGTTCCGGGATCACGTGCTCTCCGCGATGGCGTTGGAGCGAGAGCCTCGAGGCCGTGCTTGCCGCCGCTGACTCGACGCCGAGCCCGATCGCACATACGGTCGCGCCAATGAGACGATTGCCGCTGTGCCGACTTGCTGTGGTCGCGACCCTCTTGGTCGCTGGGTGCTCAGGACCGACAACACCCAAGGGCGATCTCCATACAGAGGCCACGTCGGCACCCGCGAGCGCCGACGCATCGAAAGCCGAGGCTCACAGCGCGGACATCTCCATTGGCAGGCCGCCAGCAAAGCTGCGCGTTACCTGGAGGACGCTCGAGCACGAAGGCGTCAAGCATTTGCTCGGCTACACGGTCACGGTGCTGGAGACGGGCTCTGGCGTAGCACTCTCTCACGGCGGCACTGGACGACGTGTCAACACGGGCACCAAGGCCGATCCCGTCGCCGAGCTGCCGTTCCTGGTCACCGCGTCTGGGAAGTCGGGCTGTGGATCCTGGAGCGAAACCAAGCAGGTGGTCGTCAGGGCCGATGGCAGCCATGCCGTGAAGTGAGCTGACCCACACCCATGGTGCGGGCACGCGCCTCGGCTACCGCGCGACGCAGCGAGCGGCGCACCGCTCAGAAGCAGCGCAAGCCGAGGTAGAACTTGTCGTCGTCGTCCACGTCGCCGTCGGTGTTCAAGCCGAAAATGGACACGTCGATGCCGCCGAGCGAATGCGTGGAGCAGGTGTTGTCGCTGCCCGCGCCGTTGGTGCACGTGCCGTGGCTCACGCGGCCCCATTTGCTCGGCGGGTCGGTGCAATCGCCACAGGTATCGCGCCATCCAGCGTACAGGTAGCAACGCTCGCGGATCTCGTTCTGAAGAAGAAGGTGGGGTCGGCGGCAGTGGACGTTCCCAGCGCCATCGACGCCGACGACGAGTTGCCCCGCCGGGCAGCTCTGGTAGGCGGTGCTCGAGTCATCAAAGGTCGCGGCGCAGTGCAGGCCGAAGTGGAACTTGTCCTGGTCGTCTACGTCGCCATCGGTGTTGAGCCCGAAGAGGTGTATCTCGGTACCGCCGAGCGTTGGGTCGATGCACACGTTGTCCTCGCCGGCCCCCTGCTCGCAGCCGGACGTGTGGACACGGCCCCACTTCGCTGGCGTGTCGCCGCAGCCACCGCATCCGTCGCGCCAACCGAAGTAGGCCGAGCAATGCTCGCGCGCGTAGTCCAAGGCGGCACTGGCAATGGGCACGCAGTCGACCACTCCGCCGCCATAGGCCGCCGATACGCGCTCGTCGTCCTCGCACGGCCCGGGCGACGGCGTGCCGTCCACTTCATTGCAGCGCAGGCCGAGGTGGAACATGTCGTCGTCGTCGACGTCGCCAGTTGGCCAGACATCGGTGTTCAAGCCGAACAGCGGCAATGCGTAGCCTCCCAGCCAGGGCACACTGCAGGTGTTGCTGTCGCCGTCGCCGTTGTAGCAGCTCGAGGCCCCTACGCGTCCCCAGCGCTCCGGTGGGGCGCTGCAACCGTTGCAGGGGCTGCGCCAGCCCAGGTAGGCCAGGCAGTGCATGTTGAACGCGCTAACGGCTTCATCATCGAGCGGCGCACACTCGATATTGCCCACGAAGTCGAAACCGGTCGCGAACTCGTCAGGCGGGCAGTCCAATACGAGCGATGCGCCGCCTTGTCCACCGCTGCCGCCCGCAGCTCCGCAGCCGCCAGCTCCGCCGCTGCCGCCCGTGCCGCCAGCTCCGCCAGTACCGGTCGTGCCCGTTCCCGTTCCTGTGACGGTCCCGGTCCCCGTTCCCGTTCCTGTGACGGTCCCGGTCCCCGTTCCCGTTCCTGTGACGGTACCCGTTCCCGTGCCCGTTCCCGTGACGGTACCCGTTCCGGTGACGGTTCCGGTACCCGTGCCCGTTCCCGTGACGGTCCCCGTTCCCGTTCCTGTGACGGTACCCGTTCCCGTGCCGGTCCCGGTCCCCGTCCCAGTACCCGTGCCTGTGGCGGTACCCGTGCTGCTCCCGCCGACATTCGTGCCGCCCGCGCCCGTGGCGGTACCCGTGGCCGTACCAGCGGCGCCGCCTGAGCCGCTCATGCCAGCAGCGGCGCCTGTACCAGCGCCACCGCTGCTGGCGTTGCCTCCAGCCCCAGTTCCCCAGTTGAAGACCGTCACTTCGTCGGCCACACAGCCGGAAAAGGTGGTGGCCCACGACGCGAACAGCAAGCCCACGAAGAACGCGGTCGGTCGATGTGGTCCCCCCATAACCGGAACTATACCAGCCTGGAGCGATGCTGTCAGGGTGGGACCATGCAACCCCAGCCGCGACAGCCTGGTAGGCCGCGCTCGCAAAACCCGTGGCCGCTCAGGCGTAGTGCACTGCAGGCGTTAGCGCGGTTCTGCTCCGCGCGAAGCTCCCCTCGTCGAGGGCCTTGAAGTACAGCGTGCCGTGGGTGGCGCCAGCGGAGCGTCGGTGCTGCCTCCGTTTCGCCGTAGCTCGCCCTGGCTGCGGCCACCACGCCGTGAACGGCGCGTCGACCGGCTCGCCGCGAGATGGTATACCGACAAGCCCGAACCAGGGCTGCCGTCATGTCTTCTCTTGTTGAGCTTGGCTATGGCTCGTTTTTTGCCGTGCAGCTCGAGCGGCTGGCGGACGGGCCCCACCTCGTGCCCGCGCGGGTTACCGCAGACAGCGGCGACATCGTCGAGCTGGCGGGCGGCCGAGCCGCACTCGGCAGGCTCTCGGGGCGATTGCGGCATGTTGCCGAGCCGGCCGAACGGCCCACCACGGGCGACTGGCTGGCCGTGGACGACCGCACCGATCCCGCGGTCATTCACCACGTCTTGCAGCGCCGCACCGCGCTTCGGCGTCGGGCTGCGGGAAGCGACTCGCGGCCGCAGGTCGTAGCGGCCAACGCGGACGTCTTCTTCGTGGTCACCGCGGCGGACCGCGATCTCAACCCACGCCGCATCGAGCGGTACCTGACCGCGGTATGGGACGGCGGCGCCCAGCCGGTCGTCGTGGTGAACAAGATCGACCTGGTGGACGATGCCACTCCGCAGCTTCAGCAGATCGAGACGGTGGCCCTGGCCGTGCCCGTCCTCGCCGTGAGCGCTCAGCAGGAAACCGGACTAGCCGCGCTGCAGAGCTACCTCGAGACGGGCATCACGGTGGGCTTCATCGGCTCCTCGGGCGTGGGCAAGTCGTCGCTCATCAATCGCATCCTCGGCCGGGATGTGCACCCGACTCGGGAGCTCCGCGCCGATGGCAAGGGCCGCCACACCACCACGCGACGAGAGCTGTTGGTGCTGCCGAGCGGTGGGATCGTCATCGACACTCCTGGCATGCGCGAGTTCGGCATGCTCGTCGAGGACGCCAGCCTGGAGTCGGCTTTTGCCGAGATCGCTCACTGGGCCGAGCAGTGCCACTTCCGCGACTGCCAGCACGAGGGCGAGCCCGAGTGCGCCGTCCGCGCCGCCGTGGCAGCTGGCGAGCTTCGACCCGAACGCGTGGAGAGCTTCCTCAAGCTACGACGGGAGCTCGCCGCCGCTCAGGCGCGCCGCGACCCCGTGCTGGGCGCGAACGCCAAACGGCGCTGGAAGGCCATCCACAAGCAGAAGCGCGTGCACTCCAAGGCGGAGCGAAAACGGCGGCCATAGGCATCGCGCTCCCGCCCGCCTTGCCGCGGCACGGGCGGCGTGGCAATGGCCTGCTCCCAGGGCGCTGGCGCGGTGAGCCGCGAGGGGAGGCCGCGCGGAGCCCGTTGCACCATGACCGTCGAGATCGCCCTTCTCTTCGCCCTGCTGCCCTTTGCCCCTCGATGACAGCGGCATGACGAGCGCGCACCATCTGCTGGGCCCCGACAGCCCTCTGGCGGCCGCCATGCCGGGCTACGAGCACCGTCAGGGCCAGCTCGATATGGCGGAGGCCGCCGAGCGCGCCATCGCCGAAGATCGCGTGCTGCTCTGCGAGGCAGGGACGGGCACGGGCAAGACGCTCGCCTATCTGGTGCCCGCCATCGCCAGCGGTCGCAAGGTTGTCGTCTCGACCGCGAGCAAGGCGTTGCAAGAGCAGATCTACGAAAAGGACCTGCCGCTCATCCAGAACTACCTCGGGCTGCGCGTCGACGCGGTGTTGGTCAAAGGCCTGACGAACTACCTGTGCCTCAGGAGGCTAGGCGAGCTACGCGCTCGGCTCGGCCAAGAGCTGTGGCCGCAAGCGGGGCAGGAGGGCGACGAGGCCTCGGCGATGCGCCAGGCGCTCGGCGTGGTCGAGGCCTGGGCGAGCCGCACCGCCACCGGGGACATCGCCGAGGTGACCGAGCTCAGCGAGGCGCATCCCATCTGGCGCGAGCTCTGCTCCTCGAGCGAGACGCGCATCGGACCGCGCTGTCCGTGCTTCGAGCGGTGCCACATAACCCGCCTCAGGCGTGCCGCCGAGCAGGCCGATCTGCTGGTGGTCAACCACCATCTGCTGTTCGCCGACCTCGCCATCAAGGGCGACCACCCGGGTGGCGTGCTGCCTCCCTACGATGTGGTGGTGCTCGACGAGGCGCACCGCATCGAGGAGATCGCCACGAGCTTCTTCGGCGCGCAGGTATCCTCGGTCGGCCTCGAACGCCTGCTTCGCGATGCCGAGCGCGCGCTTGGCTCGGGCGGTCGCGACCGCAGCTCACCCGCGCCGCCGCCGCTCATCGCGCGCCTGGGCCGGCTGGCGCGGCAGTGGTTTGCCGAGCTAGCTGCCCTCGAGCGCTTCGGCGAGGGGCGGCAGCCCTTGCCCGTCGAGACCTGGGTGGGGCCACTGCGCGAAGGCTACCACCAGCTCGACGACGCCCTGGGCGCGCTTTCGGGCACCCTCCTCACCGAGGCGGCCGACGAGGCCGCTCGCGCCGTGGCCGCTCGCATCGAGACCGCGCGCGAGCACCTGGGACGGATCGTCGAGCCGGATCGCGCGCAGGTCGCCTGGTGCGAGCGGCGTGCCCGATCCGTTTCCTTGGCGGCCTCGCCCGTGCACGTGGGCCCGCTACTGCGCGATCGCCTGTTCGAGCAGGGGCACGCCATGGTGCTGACCAGCGCCAGCCTGAGCGTGGGCTCCAGCTTCGAGTTCGTGCGATCGCGGCTCGGGCTGGAAGAGCTGGGCTGCGCGCCCGTCGATGAGCTCGTCGTCGAGTCCGCCTTGGATCATCGACGCCGCGCACTGCTCTACACGCCCGAAGATCTGCCCGCGGTGGCCGAGCGCGCCTTTGTCGCCCGGGCGGCTCGGCGCGTGGCCGAGCTCGTAGGCATCACGGGTGGCGGCGCCTTTGTCCTGTGCACCTCGCTGCGCAACATGACCGGTTTCGCCGCCGCGCTGCGTCCGGCCATCGAGCAGCCGCTGCTCCGTCAGGGCGACTCGCCTAAAAGCGCGCTGCTCGACCGTTTTCGCGAGCTCGGAAACGGCGTGCTGGTCGCCACCATGAGCTTCTGGGAAGGGGTGGACGTCCCGGGATGGGCGCTGCGACTGGTGGTGATGGATCGGATCCCCTTTGCCGTGCCCACCGACCCGCTGGTCGCGGCGCGCTGCCGAGCGCTCGAGCAAGCCGGGCACTCGCCGTTTCAGTCGTACTCCCTGCCGCAGGCCGCCATCACGCTCAAGCAGGGCTTCGGTCGGCTGCTTCGCACCCGCGACGATTTCGGCGTCGTGGCCGTGCTCGATGGGCGGATCCGCACGCGCGCCTACGGCCGCTCGCTGCTCGCCAGCTTGCCCGAGGTGCCGAGCACGACGGAGCTCTCCGAGGTGGCTGCGTTCTGGCAGCGGTGGGTTGACGATCCTCGGAGCGAGCCGTGCGCTGAGCGCTGATCCCTGGCTCAGCCCTTGGCCTCGGGCGCCTGCCCCAGGTATCGTCAAGCTGTGACTCGAACGCATATCCTGTCCCACGAAACCGTGTGCCAACTGCTGGAGGCGCACGCCTCCCTGGCGGCCTGGTACTACCAGCTCTCCGATGCGCTTCGCGCGACTGGCGAAACTGCCGAGCCGCCGAGCGAGCAGCACCGCAAGGCCTTTCTCGAGCAGCTTGCTGGCCTCTATCCCGAGCTCGCCGAGGTGGCGCGCGGCATCGAGCAACCGCAGCCGTACCTCCCGCCGCCCGCGCTCGTCATGCCCGCTGCCGCGCCCTCGCCGTCAGCCGCAGAGGAGGTAGCACCCGCAGCTGCAGAAGCCGACGAGGCAACCTCGGTCGGCGGCGCAGAGACCTCGTCGGCGCAGGCGGTGGTGCCACCTGTGCCTCCGTTGGTGGAGCCAGCCGCGGTGGCCGAGGCCGAGGGCGAGCAAGCGGATCAAGCGGCGGCGAGCCAGGAGCCCGCAGACGCCCCGAGGGGCGATGAAGCGGCGGCGACCGCGGAGGGCGCCGAGCCCGTGGCGCCCCCGCCGCTGGTCGACCCCGACAAGGTCCGCTACGACTAGGAGAAGGAGCCCATGGCCGAGATCGCGTTTCCGGTGGTGCTGCGCGACGAGGATTGGGACGCCGAGCTGAGCGGCTGGCGATGTCCTGCGCTGCGAATCCCCGGTGCGGTTTTTGCCGAGCTGTGCGTGGACGGAAAGGCCGCCAGCTCGGACGACTACGAGGCGGACGAGCCGAGCCGGATGGTCAAGTGGACAGGCGACGACCGTCCCGCGCAGGCCATGGGCACGATTCGGCTCGGCCGTCGGCTCTCGACCCCCGTCACGACCGCGCTCATCACCGCGGCAACGTCGCTCGTCGTGGCCTTCACCAGCGCCTTTGGCGCCTATGTTGCCAAGGAGCCTCCAGCAGGCGAGATCCTGCCCGTCGAGCTCAAGCGCGAGCTGGGTTGCAGCGCCGATGCCACAGGCACGGCCTGCGCTCGAGCGGTGCGCGACCGACAAAAGGGGGCGAGCGAGCGGCTTGGCACCTGCAGGGAGGCGCTCTACGAATGCTCCCAGGTGCGCTAGCCATGCCCGCGGAACCCGAGACCACCATGCCCCAACGCCACCGCGCAAAGCCTTCGGCCGGCCGCGCTGCCGCCGCCGCCTTGACGCTCAGCTTGGCCATCTCGCCCTCGGACACAGGCGCGCAGCCGAGCCCCGCCCCGCCGCCC
>CAYTYV010000314.1:0-8035 GCA_964441055.1 uncultured Polyangiaceae bacterium
AACCCTGGCGCTCTCGCCGCGCCTGCCCCAGCTCGTCGGGCTGGGGCTGCTTCGTCAGCGCGGCACGCGCGCCGCGCTGGTGCCACTCGGTCGAGCCGATGCCCGCGATGCGCTGCCGTTTTTGGCCTTGGCTCGAGTGACGGGCGAGACGCTGGATCAAAAAAAGCCAGCCCGCGGCCGAGGTGACGTCGCCCTTGCCTTGCAGGCCTCGCTGGACATCGGCGAGGCGCTAGCCGATCTGCACGAGGCCGGCCTGGCCCACGGCGACGTCAAGCCGGCCAACATCCTCTGCGGCTCGGACGGACGGCTCGCGCTGCTGGACCTGGGCTTGTCTGGCCCAGCTCACGCGGTGGAGGTCAAGGGCGGGACGCCGCGCTATCTGGCGACGGGAGATGCCGAGCTGGGCGACGGCCGCGCGCGCGACATGTTGGCGTTTGGCCTGGTGCTGGCCGAGCTCGGCTGCGGCGAGCTCGGCGAGGCCGCCGAGCTGCTGCCAGCGGCGCGGGCAGCCTCGTTGCCGCCGCCCGTGGGGGCTATCTGCGCCGCGCTGCTGGCGCCCTCGCCTGGCGCCCGCCCCTCGGCGAGGTGGGTCTGCGAGACGGCCGCCGCCTTTACCCAGGCCGCTGCCAAGCAGGCGGTGGAGCGCCACCTGCGCCAGCTTCGCGCCACCTACCTACGCCTGAGACTGCGCGAGCTGATGGCCGCTCAAGCGCTCGACGAGCAAGTGGCCCCCTGGCTCGGGGAGGCTTTCCGCGTGGTCGGCTCTGCGCGCGCCGTCTGTCAGGCCCTCGGCATCCCCATGCCCGCGCGATTGACGCCGCGCCTCGATGCCCCGCTCGGCCCCATGGATCTAGCGGGGCGCCGACGTTGGTTGGCAGCGCTGGTGGGCCAGACCGCGGCCTCGTGGCCAGCGGACGCCGTGGCCCGGCCGAGCGAGCCCCAGCTTGCCGCCTCGCTCGGTGGGCTGGCCGAGGCCAAGCGCCCAGCAACCTGGACCCTGGCCGATGTGGAGGCGGCGGTGCGCGGAGACGAGCTCGAGAGCCGCCTCGAGCGCGCCCCAAGCCTCGACCCCGAGGTAGAGCTCGACGCCTCGACCGCCACGCGCCTGAGCCTCGAGCTCGGACGAGCTCCGGTCCGGCCCGAGATCCTGGAGACCATCGAGCGACGGGCCGAAGGCGCGCCCATCGAGCTGGTGCTGGCGGCTGCCGACGCCCTGCGCCTTTGCGGCGAGCTCGGACGTGCGCGCGCTCTGGTGCTGGGCCGCGCCTCGGGCAAAGACATCGCGGCCGACATCCTGCGCCGCTCGGGCGATCTCGCAGAGGCCCGAGAGCTCGCCGAGGCCTGCCTGGCCGCGGAGGCCGATCCGCAGGGCCGAGCGCGGGCCTGTCTCGCGCGCATTGTCCTCGACCAGGGCGATGTCGACGGAGCGGCCGCGCTCGTCGATGGTACCGAGACGGCGGCGACGGCCGAGGTGGCCGCCCTGGCAGCCGCCCACGCGGGCAAGGCGCCGAGGGCCGTTCGAGCTGCCGAGCGCGGCCTCGCGCTGGCGACCACGGCGGAGCAGCGGGCGAGGCTAAGCGGTGCCCTGGCTTTTGCGCAGATCGGCGCCGATCCCGAAGCGGCGCGGGCCGGCTATCGCGCGGCGGCCGAGCACGCCGTGCGCGCCGCGGCCGTGCTCGAGGAAGCCAGCTATCGCACGGGCGAGGCAGCCGCCAGCGTGGACCTCGGTGAGCTCGACGCCGCCATCGACGCGGCCCGACGCGCCGCCGTGCTGTGGGACGAGGTGCTGGACCGACCGGCCATGGCGGCGCGCGCCTGGCTGGCCGTTGCCGCAGCCCATGCCTGCGTGGATGCGCGTCACGAGACGGAAAGCGCGGCCGAACAGGCCATCGATCGCGCCGAGGACTCGGGCGATGCGCGCGCCCAGGCCTATGCCTACTGGTGCATCGCCGACGCCGCAGAGCCCGGCGATGCAACCGCCCGCCGCGCCGCGGAGCGAGCGATCCAAGCCCTGGGCGAGCGCCCCAGCGGCGAGGACCAGCTCTGGGCCCAGGCCCGGCTCTACCGCCACGATCCCTCGGGGCTCGGCGCCGCCCTGGTCCGTCGGCTCGATGAGGCCGCCCGCAGCGACGGCGGGCTCGGCGCGCCTTGTCGGCTGGCCTGGTGGGAAGCTCGCGCCAGCTGGCTGGTCGCCGCGCCAACCGGTCGCGCCCATAGCCCGCTCGCCCGCCTGGTCCTCGCCGCGCTCCCGGCGCGGGCCGACACCCCCTTCCCCGTCGCCGCCGGCGGAAACGCCTGGGCGCTGCGGTGACTGTGGGCGGCGCGCCTCGGCCAAACCGAAGTGCACGCTCGCCTGGAGGCGGCTCGACGCGAGGCAGCGCGGCGCGTGGCAGCCCACCTCCCGTCGTCGCTAAAAGCGGCCGCGCAAGCCTGTCGCTGGCTGCGGGCAAGCGACGGAACGAGCATCCAACCCGAGCAGGCCCGCGACCTCGAGCAGCTCGTGCGGGCCCTGAGCGAGCGCGAGAGCTTGCCCGCCTTGCTCGACCGCGTGCTCGACGTGCTGCTGCTCTGGACCGGAGCCGAGCGGGGCCTGCTACTGCAGCAGCGCCCCGACGGCGAGCTCGAGCCTCGCTCGGGGCGCAACCTCTCGCAGGACGACCTCGGCGCCGAGCAGCTGTCCGTCTCGACGAGCCTGGCTCGCCGCGCCATCGACCGCGGCGAGCCCGTGGTGGCGGTGGATGCCATGCGCGAGCTTTCCAGCAGCTATCAGAGCGTGCACGCCCTCAAGCTGCGCAGCGTGCTCGCCCTGCCGCTGCTGGCCCACGGCAAGGTGCTCGGCGTCGCCTACCTCGACGACCGCGCCCGCCGCGGCGCCTTCGGCCCGAAGGAGCTCGGCTGGGCCCAGTCGGTGGCGCCCATCGCCGCGCTGGCCATCGCCGACGCCCAGCGGCAAGACGAGCTGCGCAAAGCGCTCGGCCGAGCAGAGCACGCCTCGCGCGAGCTCGAGCGGGCGCTGGCCGAAAAGGAGACCGCCCTGGACGTGGCTCAGCGCGAGCTGGCGAGCCGCACGCACTCGCGCGGCACCCGCTTCCGCTACGGCGAGATCGTGGGCGAGAGCGCAGCCGTGCGGCAGATGCTCCAGCTCGTCGACCGCGTCGCCACCGCCGATGTGCCCGTGCTGCTGCGCGGCGAGTCGGGCAGCGGCAAGGAGCTGGTGGCCCGCGCCATCCATCGGCACAGCCCGCGGGCCAAGCGGCCCTTCGTGGGCGAGAACTGCTCCGCCGTGCCCGAAACCCTGCTCGAGTCCACCCTGTTCGGCCACGTGCGCGGAGCGTTCACGGGCGCGCTTCGCCCGCGGGTGGGCCTGTTCGAGGCCGCTCATGGCGGCACCCTGTTCCTCGACGAGATCGGCGAGATGAGCCTGAGCATGCAAGCCAAGCTGCTGCGCATTCTCGAGGACGGCCTGGTGCGACCGGTGGGCTCGACCGACGGCCGCAAGGTGGACGTGCGCGTGCTCGCCGCCACCCATCGCGACCTCGAGCAAATGGTGGAGCAGGAGGCTTTTCGCAAGGATCTGTACTACCGGCTCCAGGTCGTGGAGGTGCGCATCCCCCCGCTGAGAGAGCGGCAGGACGACGTCCCCCTGCTGGTCCAGCACCTGCTCGCAAAGCACGGGTCCGACCGCAAGGTGGAGGTGAGGAGCGAGGCCATGAGCGCGCTCAGCGCCCACGACTGGCCCGGCAACGTGCGCCAGCTCGAAAACGAAATCCGCCGCGCCCTGCTGCTGTCTGGCGAGGTCATCACCGTCGCCAATCTGTCCTTTCAACCCGCCGAGCAGCCCCCGACCGCCGAGCTAGGGCTCAACGTGCGGGCGCGCGTGGACCGGCTGGAGTCCGAGCTGGTGCGTGAGGCGCTCGAGTGCACGGGCGGCAACCAGAGCCAGGCGGCCAAGCTGCTCGGCCTCTCGCGCTATGGGCTGCACAAGATGATGAAGCGCCTGGGCATCGCGCCGCCCCCGCGGCGGCCGGGCTAGCCGCGCGACGAGTGCGCTCGTGAGCGTTGGGACGAGTCCTTTGGGCGGCGCTCCAGCTCCCACGGCGGTAGCGTGGTCGCCAGCGCCACGGCAAGCGCCGCCAACAGCAAGGCGACGGCCCCCAGCGGCGCCTCCAAGGTCCCGCGCGCGAGCAGGGCCAAGGCTACGGCCGCGGGCAGCGCTGGCGGACTCCAGCGCTTGAGCAGCACAGCTGCTGCCACCAGCCAGCCCAGCGCCTCGACGGCATGGACGACCACGGCGGGCACCAGCGGTATGGGAGCGGTCCGCAGGTGCTCGAGCACGCGGTGGAGCAGCACGACGACGTTGTCCGCGCCCGTCTCCCCGCCTCGCGACGACAGATACGCGATGGCCGCGGCAGCCCCGACCAAGACCGCCGCCACGACAAGCAGCTCAGGCCTGCGCGGCGAGCGGCCGAGCCAGCCGAGCGCCAGCAGGATGGCACCGAGCTCACCGAGCAGCGCGACCGTGGCAACCAGCCCAGGCACTGGTGCGAGCGCCGCGAGCTCGTGGGACTCGATGAGGTAGCCAGCGCCCACCGCGCAAAGGCGCAGCAAGCCCGCGATGGCTACGGCTCCGAGCACCAGCGAGGCCATGCGACAATGAGCCAGGCGCAAGCCTCGCCGCACGGCGGCCAGAGCGATCAGCGCCGCGGACAGCCCCGAGATCACCGTGGAGGCAGGCGGCAGATCGAGGAACATGCCACTGACCACCGCCATGGCCACCAGCCCCACCACCCCTACGGACAGGACCCGGAAGCTCGGCGGCAGCGCGGCGGCAGACGTCGCGAGCACCTGACCCACCACCAGGGCCAGGGCCGCGATGGCAAAAAGCTGGGTCAGGTTGGCCGCCGCGAGCTGCACCCCGCTGATGACGCCGTCCGCGCCCACCCACACGCCCACCAGAGCGGGGGACAGCCCGCGCGCGAGCAGCCCCGCCGCTAGCCCCAGCCCTGCCACGGCCGCGAGCCACCCGCAGCGCCCAGCCTTGGGACCCGCACCGCCCGCCACGCCCAGCGCCGCGCGCTTGCGGGCCTCGGCGCGCGCCGATCGATCCCCGCGGTCGTGAGAGTCTGGCTCGCTGGAAAAGGATTCCACCACTCGTCTCCGCGGTCGTGCTCACGCCCCGTCGTCATCGGCGCGGGCGACTAGCTCCATGAGCTCGGCTTCGTCGATGAGCCTGGTGCCGTAGCGCCGCGCCTTTTGCGCCTTGCTCGAGCTCGACCTTGGATCGGCGATCACCAAAAAGTCGAGCTGCTGACTGACGGCAGACAGCACCTGGCCGCCGTGGCGCTCCACCAGCTGGCCGAGCTCCTTGCGCGAGCGGCCGTGCTTGCCTGTAAAGCAGAAGCTCTTGCCGCGTAGCGAGCCCGTCTCGGCCGCCGAGACGGGGCCCAGGTCTTTGCCGAGCAGGCGATCGATCTCGGCGCCGCGCTCGGCGAGCCCGCGCACGATGGCGGCCGCCTTGATCTCGCCCAGCCCGGCGATGGCCGCCAGCTCCTGCTCGCCCGCCGCGCGGAGCTTGGCGAGCTCGTCGTAGCCCGCCGCCACCAGCAGCCGCGCCGTCTGCGGGCCAAAGCCCTCGATACCGAGCGCCGCCAAGAACACGGGCAGCCCGAGCGGCAGCCGCGAGCGCAGCGAGTCCAGCGCTTTCGGGGCGCTTATGGGACCCTGGTGCTCCAGAGAGGCGACCTGGTCCTCCGTCAGCGAGTACAGATCGGCAGGCTCGCGCACCAGCCCCTTGGCCACCACCTGCGCGATGAGCTTGTCCCCCCACTCGAGCGCATCGACGGCGCGGATCCAATTGCGGATCCGCCCCTCCACCAGCGCGGAGCAGGCGCGGTTGCGGCACACGAGGTACTCGCCCTCGGCCCGCAGCGGCTCGGCGCAACGGCCGCAGAGCTCGGGCGGCGCGGCGTCGGCACCGCGTTTTTCGACCACCTCCTCGACGTAGGGAATGACGTCGTTGCGCCGCGAGACCAGCACCTCGTCGCCGATGCCGAGGCCGAGCGCGCGCACGCGGGCGGCGGTGTGCAGCGAGGCGCGGCGCACGGTGGCGCCCGCGAGCTCGACCGGCTCGACCTCGGCCACAGGCGTAACCCGACCGCTGGGGCCGGTCTCCCAGCGGACGTCGAGCACGCGCGTCACCCTGCTGGGCGAGGCGAACTTGAAGGCCACCGCGCCGCGCGGTCGGCGGTGCACCTCGCCTAGACGACGCTGGGCATCGCGCGCGTTGGCCGTCACCACCAGGCCGTCGATCTCGTAGTCGAGCGCGGCGCGGTGGGTCTCGGTGTACTCGCGGTAGCTGGCGATCACGTCCGCCAGCGTGCCGTGCAAGGTCTGCGGCGTGGCCAGGCCGAGCTGCCGCAGCAGCTCCGCCTTGGCGAGCTCGGTCGACACGGCCAGCTCCTCGGCGATGTCGTAGAACAGCACCGTCAAGTGCTGGCAGCCCTGCCCGTCGAAGCGCCGCGCCGTGCCCGCGGCGGCGTTGCGCGCGCTCACCGCGTCGGGGAAGTGCTCGCGCATGTCGCTCAGGCGCAAAATGATCTCGCCTCGCACCGACAGCGGACGCCGCTCCGGGATGCGGTGCGGCACGCCGCGCATGCGGGCGACGTTGGCCGAGATGCGCTCGCCCACCCGACCGTCGCCGCGGGTGATGGCGTCGCGGTACAGCCCATCGCGGTAGAGCACCTCGATGGAGATGCCGTCCAGCTTCTCGGCGACGAACAGGTCATCGCCGATGCCCGGCTGGTCCTGTTTGGCCAGCAGCTCGTCGCAGCGGACCACCCAGTCGCGAAGCTCCTGCTCGGCAACGACCTTGTTGAGCGAGCCCATGGGGATCTGGTGGCGCGCCTTTTGCCATCCCTTGACCAGCTCGGCGCTTCCCACGCGCGCGAGCAGCGGGTGGGTGGGGTCGAGGCGGCGCAGCTCGTCCTCGAGGGCATCGTAGGCCGCATCGGAGACCACGGGCTGGCCCGCGTAGTAGCGCGCGCGGTACACGCTCAACCGCTCGGCGAGCTCGGCGATTCGGCGCCGATGCCGGGGGTCTGTGCGAAGCCCACCCTGGAGCTTGGACGCCGTCATCACCTGCTCGAGTAGCAGGCTGCTCGGCCAGGGGAAATCAGAGGATGCTGCTCACGGACTTGCGCCGCAGCGCAGCGTTCGGCGCCCTTGGAGCAGCCCGCGCCACAAGCAGGGGAAGCATGGGCCCCGACGGAGCGTAATACCCCTATGGGGAGGGGCTTTGTCGGCTCTCCTGGAGGACCCTAGATGCCGGAACTTCGCGATCTTTTTTACACCATCGCGGCTGGCTAGCCGTCCTACTTCGCGGATACCCCACGCACAGGTGGAGGCCCATGAGTAAGAGTCTTGGACTTCAGCAGCACGCCTCGGCGGCACGCGCCGATCGGGACAGCCAAGTTCGCGCTGTATCCCCGGCCGCGGCCGAGGACCTATCCAGCGACGATGCGGCGGACCAGACAGGAGTTCGGCGCGCCCCAGCGGCCCGGGTGGCCGCGCCGCCGCCCAAGCCCCAGGTGCCCTCGTCGACGAGCGAGCGGCTTGCCCTGGCGCGTGAGCGGCTGCAGCAGGCCGCCCAGAACGGCGTGCGCATTCGCGTCTACGAGGTGGCCCTGGACCTCGACATGTCGGAGTTCCACTTCGCCCGGCAGTTCCGCGCGGCCTTCGGCTGCTCGCCACACGTCTACTACGACGAAGTCCGCGCTGGTCACGCCCGAGCCCTGCTGGCCCAGGGATGCACCCAGGGCCAGGCGGCGCGGCGCGTCGGCCTGCGTAGGCCCGCCGAGCTGCGCGCCCTGCTCGCCAAGCGTCAGGGGCTGCAGCCGCAAGCACTCTAGCGCAGTCGACGATGGCGTAGCGCGGGCAGCCTGGCGCGCACGGCCTCGAGATAGTCGAGGTCCAGCGTCGCGATCGCCATCCCCTCGCCCTCTGAGGCTTGGGCGATGAGCTCGCCCCACGGGTCTAC
>CAYTYV010000315.1:0-8034 GCA_964441055.1 uncultured Polyangiaceae bacterium
GCCGTTTGCCGGCGGTGATCTGGACTGTGGCTGTGGCCGCCGAGGCCGACAGACCTACCGAAGCGCTGCGGCTCTGGCGCCGCTACCTGGAAGAAGAACCAGGTGACGGCCGCGCTCGCATGCGCCTGGCCGACCAGCTCTTTCGCCTACATCAGAGCGACGATGCGGCAATGGAGAGCTGGCGCGCGTTTTCCGAGGACCGCGATGGCGCGCTCGACGAAGCAGATCTCTACCGCTGTGGTACCTACCAAAGCACCGCCGACCGCTCCGAGGGCGACCGTCGCGAACGCATCCGAGCTATCCTTCGCCGCCTCGGCGAGCGGTTTCCGGTGAGTGTTGAGGCGCACCAGGCCAGGCTGTTGCTGGCCATGAAAACCGGGGAATTCCCCTTCGGGGAATACGGCGTCGATTTCGAGCTGTTGGAGGAAGCTGGGTACGCCAAGCGGGCGAAGCTCGACGAACTCGTCTCGGTGCTTCGGAGCCAACGAGACCACGACGCGGCCGTGGAGCAGCTCTACCGCAGAGGCGCCATTCCCCTGGCTACCCTGTGCATGCAGACCCGTACGACGGTGCCGCGCGCGTTGGCGCACGCTTGGATGACCAGGCTCGATCGAGCCGGAGCGATCTGTGCGCCCGTGGCCGTGGGCGATGTCGGGGCTCCCACGGGTCTGGGCGGCCTATCGCTGCTCGTCTCGGATGCCGAGATCGGGCTGCTCGAGCTGCTGAGCCTGACCGGACCGCTGGCGCGAGCGCTTGGCAGCGGGACCCTGGTCGTTCCTCAGAAGGTGGAACGGCGAGCTCACGAAGCACGCACGGCCGAGAGGCGCTCGCGACGAGACCTTGCGGCGTTCGACGAGAGCGCGAAAGCCCTCCGGAGCCTTCAGGTGCTCGACGGCCAGTCCGGCGACGAGGCAAGTGACGAGCAAGTGGCCTTGAATGCAGGCATCGGACTGGCAACGACGGAGCCCTGCGCTCAGGGAACATGGGTGGATCTTCCGACGCTGGCAGCATACCTATTCGAGGAGGGCTTCATCGACGGGAACGGGCGACAGAGGCTCCACGATGCCCTCCAGATCCAAGCCACAGGGGGCCATTCGAGCACCACACTTCCGGACCCAATGCTGCTCTCGTCGTCGGCCATCGATGTGCTGCGTACGACCGGAACCCTTGGTCCACTCGTCGATGCCCTGGGTCCACGGCTGCGAGTGATGCGCCGGACGATCGAGCTCGTCGAGAGCCAGCGACGGATGCTCGAGACGGAGGTGCTCGCGGCGGAGCTGGCAGAGCAAACCCACGCCGCGCTGGGTCGCGGCCAGCGGGAAGGGTGGCTGCGCGTTGTCCCGCTGCCCGAGCCGCTGCTCCCCGTGCCGGCGCTCAAAGACACCACAGATCCCTCGTTGGAGCCTATCGTCCGCGAACCTCTCGAGCACGTGCTTCGGGTGGCGAAGCTCCTGCTGGACGAGCCAGCCTGGCAGCTCGTATCCATCGATTTCTTCGGAACGAGCGCCATCATGGCTCCGGAGGCAGCCCTCCTGCTCGACTGGCAGAGCCCTGAGCAGTGCCTGCGTCTGATCTCGCACCTTCGGTCCGTGGCGGGCCGCCACTGGCACGTGCCCGCCTTGGTACGGGCTCTGTTTGGCGACGGGGACGCTGCCGAGGAGCCTCTGACGCGATTGGCGGAGCTCGGGTTGGCGGATGCGCTCGGGCCGCGCGACGTGAGCCGCTTGGAACGTAGATACCGCGGGCTCGACAAGCATGCGCCGTCGCGACTGCTGGATCGGCTCGAATGGATGGCGCTGGAAGAAGGCCATCTCGGCGCCGAGCTCGCGCAGCTACGCGTTGCCATGACCTACGCAGAGCTCATCGTCGACTCGTATCTAGCGGAAGACGAGCGCGACAAACGAAACCCTGCGGAAGCCCGCGCGCTCATGGCCACGTTGCTCGGCAGGCTGGAGGGCATTGCGCGCCGAGCTCGCGCGCCTGCGCTTGACCACGGGCTGCTTTTCGCGGCCTTGGGGACCGTGGAGGATTGGCGGCGCGCGTCGACCAAAGACGCGGATGGCTTCCGGATGGCCGAGGACACCCCCGGGGGCGAGCTCTGGCGCGAGCTATCGTCCTGGGCGGGGCCGGACGGCTCGCGAGCGGCGGCCTACGGGCGAGCCGTACGCGATGCCTGCGTCAGGGTAGACTCTTTCGGCAGCGGCGATCCGCCCAGAGTGGCGGCTGGGGTCTTGGCGCTGGCTTCGCAGAATAGGACGCGAGCTTCGAGCCATTCAGCGGATCTGCTGGCACCGGAGCTGGAGGCGCTGGTCGTTCTTTCTCGCCTATGGAAGGAGCGCCCACTGGCACGGCTTGGCCTGACCGTGGCCCATCAAGAGACGGGCAAGACGCTGTCGGCCGACTACGAACGCATGCTGGCTGCTGCGCCCACCGTACCGGAGCGCGTCGACCCGGGTTGCTACAGCGCCCGTGCGGTCGAATACCGCGCCGGGCTGGAGCCGCCTTTCGACCACCTTGCTGTGACTGTGCCAATCGAAGCGGCACTGCTACAGGTCCATGGTGAGGAACGGCGCGCGTGGGCAGCCATGCTCAAGCTCGTGCAGGGCCTGCACGACGGTGTGGCCTACTCCCTGCTGGCCTCCATCGAGCAGGAGCCCGATCGCGAGGAGCTCGCGCGCGAGCTCGCCCGCCGGGCAGCCATGGCGCTTTGGCGACAGGTGCGGGACGACCCGGCGTTTCTCGTGCATTGGCCTCGGTCGCTGGGCAGCGAAGGGCGACCGCGGCTTGCCGATCTCCGCGCAATCTTGTCGGAGCCTGAGGGGCCGCTCCCTGAAGGCGAGCTCGGCAGAATATTGATGGAGCGCGCAAAAGAGGGAACGTGGTCCGATCGCGCCGACCGAGGAGCGCTATTGGCGTTGGCTACCGAGATCCCAGGCGACGTGGCGGCGGCAACGGTATTCCTACGGCTCGAGGAGGACCTGGTCGGCCACGTGGCCGCAGCTCTGCGGTGCCTCAACGAGGCCGAGGAGTATCCTGCGGGAAGGCTTGCGGCTGCAGTGATGCTGCTCCGGTTGGCCGCGGCCGAGCAACCCATCGTGGACTTGCCCCGAGAAGGCGCGGACGCGCCTCGCCGAACGGTCGACCTGCGCGATGCTCTGCCGCCGCTATTCGCCGAGCTGCTGGAGCAGGTCGACCATCCGACACCACCGGACGACACCATGGCCCGTTGCGAGGCCGCACTTCTCCGGTGCTGCGGCGGCGTGGTCGCGCGCTTGGCGGCTCCTGCCGGGGTGATGCGACGCGAGGGGCTATGGCTCACCTACCGGCTGTCCCAGTGGCTGGGCCTGCAGCTCGATGCGCTGCCTCCCCGCCAGCGGCAGGCCGGGCTTGCGGCCCTGCGCGCTTTCTATCCGGGCCCGACGCGAGGCCATGACACGGTGCCCTACGATCGGCTGGACCCGTTCGGTTTCGATCGATCAGCGTTCGACCACCGCCTGGCGGGGGTCCTGTACGCCTTCGGCGCGATGGAGGAGCTGGTGCTCGCGCGCGCAGCGCACGGATCTGAGCCATGGACTTCGGCCAGGTTGGTATCCTTCGAAAAGCTCGATGGCAAGCTCACCGAGATTGCCGCAAGGCCCATCGATGTTGCCGAGGTTCCGTCCAAGCTCGGCTGGTCGGCGCCGCTCAACGTGCCGGAGCTAGCCCTTCGGGCAGCCATCGTCCTCGACGCTGACGCTTTCGGCCGAATTCCGCCCGCGGTCCAGGTGCGCACTTTCGAGCGGTTACCTGTTGACCCAGAGGCGGCAGGCCGAGGCGAGCGCCATTTCGCGGACCTCGTGGTGCTCGCTGCAGCGCAGGTGGTGCACCAACTGGACACACAGGCTCGAAACGCCCTCGAACGCGCCGTCGGTGCGATGGCCGATGGCCCCGTGGCTCGCCGCTGGCGGCTCGTCGCCTGGTCTTCCCTTTGTGCCGCTGGGTCATCGCATCTGCTCGACGATACCCGAGAGCTGCTGGTCCAAGAGCTGGATGGGGACATCGCGCCGGTGGCCTTTGCCCGATTCCTGGAGGGCATCGCCGCGCGCGGTGCCGCCGAGCTACCGGCCGAAGCAGAGGCTTTGCTCGCCAAGGCGGCGGACCGAGGAGCGGATCCCGTGGAGCTGGTCGTGTTCGGTCTGGGAAGGCTGGCCTTGCGCGGTGCCGAAGGCGCTCGGGAGGCGGCCCGAGCGTGCCTGTTGGGGCTTGCGCGCAGGCCCCCGTTCGTCGACGATCCTCGTATGGAGGAGCTCGTGGCCTTTCTGGCTCCGGAGGAGGGCGACGGATGAGCCGGCCCCTCGCCATGTGGAGCTTCTGCTCCGTCAAGGGCGGCGTTGGCAAGTCCACGCTGGCGGTGGCGTGTGCCAAGCTGCTCGCGCGCTTCGGCCGCCTTCCAGTCTTGGTAGACTGCGACATGGCTGGCACCTCTCTGGCCGACGGGCTGCGGCTGCTCGCGCCTCGCGTCGCGCTGGCCGATGACACTGCGATGGACCTGAACGCACCGCCGGCTGGAAACTTCTTGGACTGGGAGACCACGCGGCGGCAACGCGCAGCTCGGCGAGATGGGCGTCGCCCGGCACCGCCGCCGTATCTCAACGACGCGCTCCGAGCCGATGCCCTGCAGGTGGATGCCGTGCTGTGGCGCCACGAGCGCGACGACGGGGTGCGCTATCTGCCGTCATCCCCGTTACAGGCCGACATCGCCACCGCGCTGGGCTGGCTTTCGGCCAGCCCGTTCGACTGGCTTCAGGCATTCACCTGGCTGCTGGAGGCATTGATCGCACAGCAGCCTGCCTTGACGGACATCGTGCTCGATCTGCCTCCGGGCGTATGGGGCTTTGCCCACGAGGTGCTCGTGCTCACCGCTGCTTTGCAGCGCGGCGAGAGCCTGCCGGAAGGGTATCCATCGTGGACGGGGCTTACCTGGACCGCGAAGCCGTTTCTCGTGATGACCGCGGACCGCGGCGACCTGCTGCCGGCTCTCGAGTATCTTGCGCGCGAAGTGCACGTCGAAGGGCACCTTCATGACCTGATACCCATTGTGAATCGCCGCACCGAGGCACTCGGTGAGACGCGCAAGGCAGCTCGTGAGCTTCTCGGGCCCGCGCTCGGGCCGTTGGGCGTAGAGGAGCCTCTACGCGCGGTGGACATCCTGCCCGCGCTGGGCAAGCTATTCCTTGCGCAGGACCTGGTCCTTGACGAATCCGTGCAGCGCCTTGCTGAGGTGCTCGAGATCCCCAACCGATCATGACGGCAGCACGCAACCTCCAATGGCAGATCCGACCCAAGCGGCTGGGAGCCCGCTTGGCCAACGGCGACTTGCGCGGCCTCGACTGGGACCTGCAGTTGCCGTACCAGATCCGCAGGTTGGTCGAGGCTGGGCAGGTCGGAAAGGCGCGCCAAGTGCTCGACGAGCTTGACGACAACGCGCGAGCCCGACCTGCCATCGCTCGGTGGATACGCGCCCTGCGCCGCTCACGGGTGCGGAGACTCCCCGCGTCCGGCGGATATGGCTTCGCCGCCAGCAGAGCTTGGCTTGCCGCGCACGCGGCGGAGCATGCCGGCAGATGGGTTGCCCTGCGCGGCGGAGAGTTGCTCGGCAGCAACGCAGACTACGGCAGACTGCGCGCTGCGCTCGATCCACAGGCGCTGGCCGATACGGTCTTCGTGCGTATCCCGGAGCAGTAGCGGCTCATGCTCTTTCGCGTACACGACGACGGCGCCGAGCCCTGGAGCACTGGTGCGGCAGAGTACTTGGTGCGCCAACAGTGGCAAGCACACCGGATCGTGACCGCGGTTCGGTGCCGGTTCGGCACGCAGGACGGGGCCGTTCTCGCGTTGCTCGACACTGGATCCGATCTATCCGTGGTGGGCGGCAGCCACCTCGCCGCGCTCGAGGAGGACCTCGGGGAGCCGCTCGGCGAGCTTTGTTGGATCCACACACGCCTGGGCAGCATCTCCGGCCATCTGCGCGAGTTGACCGTCACCTTGATCGCACAACAGGGCGAGGACCTGGCCGTTGACGGCTGCGTGCTGGCAGCCGAAGCCTGGCACGGGCCGCCAGTCATCGGATTGACGGGAGTGCTGGAGTGGACCCGCATCGCGCTGGAGCCCACGGAATCGGACGGGGGCATATTCTATTTTGGCCCCGGTATGGCAAGCGAGCCTCAGCCGTAGCGATCCTCGATGTAGTCGGCGGTCTCCTTCTCGCCCGGGATGACCAACATCTGCTCTGTGAGGCTGTGCTCCACCAGCCGGCCGAGGAGCGTGAAGCTGCACTCCTCGCCGGCACGCCAGGCCTGGGCCATGTTGTGGGTGACGATGAGATGGGCGGTTTGGCCCCTACTCGAACAGCTCGTCGACCGACTGCACCGTCACGGCTCGGCGGGCCCACTCGTCGAACTCAGTGAGATCCGTACAGGCGAGGATGCGTTCTGCAGCGTCCGGGCCCACGTCGATGTTGCGCGCCTGGAGCACGGTGAGCACAGCCGAGGCCCGGCCCTCCGCTCGGCCCTTGGCTTCGCCCTCGGCCCGGCCCTTGGCTTCGCCCTCGGCCCGGCCTTTGGCAACGTACTTCCGGGCGAACTCACTCTGGTACTGGTAGCCCTCGCTCGCCATCATCTCCTCCAACGCACGCCGCACGGACTTGCCGAGCGACGCCATGACAACATCAGCAAACACCCAGCTCGCTCCTCGTCGAGCCCGCTGGCAGCCGCGAGCGCTGCCACGGCCACGTCCGCGGCATGCTCGCCCTTGCCGTGGACCATCGCGGAGAGCACGGCCATCTCGGGCGCTTGCTTGGCCTGCTCGGCGTCCGCGACCAGGGGAATGCCATCTGGCCCCACCACCAACGGTCTCAGCACGAAGTCCGGATGGCCGGTCGCGATGGGCTCGGCGCACCAGCGAGCGATCGAGCGGCTGGGCGCGTTCACCAGGAGCAGGCACGGAGCGGGACATCTCCACGGAGCGCGGAGCCGAGCGCGAAGCCCGCCGAGGTACACCACCCATGCGTAGCGCTTGTCGGCGTCGCGGCGGAGCTGGACCTCGACCACGATGGCCAGCACGGGTTTGCCGTCGCGCTCGAGGACCACCACCAGGTCGGCTCGGTATTCGGCCGGCTCGATGTCGCTGAGGGCGGCCGACTCGAAGCGGATTGCGTGGTAGCGCGGAAGCTCCACGCCGAGCACCCCGGAGAGTAACTCGGGGGCCAGCGCGGGGCGATTTCGCAGCAGCATGAGCAGCGCCTCGTGCATCATCGTCAGCATGGGATCGTCCGGGACAGCGGGGCTCGGTGGGATGGGTTGCAGTGTCCCGCCGAATCGCAGGTAGCGGCACGAACCATGCCGAAGATCTGCGGCGGCTCTTTTCGCGCAGTTGGGGCAGCGTTTGGGTGGCGGATTGGCGAAAGAGGATGGCGGCCGCCACCTGAGTCGTCGGTCGTCAACTCTCGGCCCGACAAGAGCGACCAGCAACGAGCTCGCGCGGCTGCTTGACCTCGCGCTACAGATGCTGATCGGCACGGCCTCGGAGACCTACCGGAGCAGCGGCAACCCGGGCTGCCGCTGTCACAGTACGAGGCGCAAGAGGGGTACTTGAGCTTCGTGCTGACCATGGTGCTCTCGCTGCTGCTGCTGGTGGTGGTGACCCCAAGTGGGGACCGCGCACCAAGAGGCCAGCATTGGGGCGGTGGATTTCTGCACAGCCGCTCCGCTACGCGTAGCGCCTGCACACAAGACCACCGCCTCGACGACGGCATTTTTGAGCATCAAGAATCAAAAAGAGCTCGTCGTCGGCCTTGGGGGCAGGGTGGGCAGGCGCCCGGTTGGGTCCAACCGTTGGTTGCGCTGCGTCGAGTCGTCAGCCCCATTGCGCCATGGTCAGCCGGCGGCTGTCCACGCTGTCCCCAAGGCTCCTTTGCCACGGAGCTCCAGTTGGGCCGATATATCGGCACTCGCACCCGTGCGAGCTCAACCGCCACCACAAAGGCCGGTCGCGCCC
>CAYTYV010000316.1:0-8005 GCA_964441055.1 uncultured Polyangiaceae bacterium
CCCGCCAGCCACCAGCGCAGCTGCTACTCGACGCGGCGCCAGCGGCCCAAGACAAGAGAGAGCGGACATCGCAGACCAGGGTAGACGAGCGCGAAAGTACCGGCAAGCTGTCAGAACACGCCCTCGAAGCCCACCGTGGCGCTGCTGGGCCCGAACCGCAGCCAAGCGCCTTCGGCTTGGTGTGTGGAGGGGGTCGACGGCTCCGATGGACCGCCGAAGATGATCATGGCCGTGCCCGCCAGCACCCCCACGATGCCCACCCCCAGGGTCACGTTGGCCACCGTCGCCAGCGTCTTGCCGTCGTCGATCACCCGATCGTACTGGGGATCGGTACAGCGGCTGTCGGCGCACTCCTCCTCCAGCGTGCTGAACTTGGACTGCGCCGCAGCGCCGGTCACCGCCATCACGGCCGGCTTCGGGCTCGACGAGTGGCTCGGGCTCATCGTCGTCAGGCTCGGGCGCCGAGGCGAAGGCCAGCCGAACGGGAACGGTTTGGCCGCCAGCGACCTCGACGCGCCGCGTTGCAGCCAGCCTGCCGGGCGCCGTCGCCACGACGGCCACCGCCCCGGGTTTGACCGGGACGGGCAAGCCCAGTCTGTCGGGCGGAACCCGTCGCCCGTCCACGGTCACCTCCACGTCGCTCACCGAGCCCTCGACCGTGACCGTGACCTTGCCGACCTTGGGCTCGAGCACGGCCAGCTCGGCCGCGGCGTTGTCGCGCGTGGGACCGTACTTGGGATCCTGCGCGGCCGCGTCCGTGGCCTGGCGCACCGTGCGCTGCATCTCCTCGTAGCCCTCGACGAGCTGACCCAGCCCGAGCAGACAGCGCGCCACATACAGCCGCGCGTTAGGGCTGCGGGTGTGTTGGTAGACCCGCCGAAACAGCGGCAAGGCGCTGGCGTAATCCTTGTCCAGGAACAGCTGCTGGGCAGCCCGATACATGTCCTTGGGGGTGGACGGCGAGGCCGAGGGCGGAGTCGGGGGCTCTTGGGCGTGGGCGGGCAGCGCGCAAAGGCCCAAGAGGCAGCTCGCAGCCCACAGCACCAGGGTATATCGAGACGGCATGGTCGCTCGTGCCAGTCGCCCGCCGAGGGCGGCCAGCCTCCGATGAGTCGGGGCCATCATAGCTCAAATCCGTCGGGAAGGCCCTGCTTGGAGCCATGCTCGGCGAATCGCCGATGCCGCGGGCTCGCCATCGTGGGCCCGTTGCGACCATGAAAGGGAGACGACGAGGCGAGCTATCGGAGCTTGGTGGAGCGGGAGACGAGACTTGAACTCGCGACGTCAACCTTGGCAAGGTTGCACTCTACCACTGAGTTACTCCCGCCGATCGCAGCCACCGGGGAGGATGGCCACAACGCTGCAACAGCTAGCCGCTGGCAGCGACAGAGTCAAGAGCCGCTACCGCCGTTCGACCTGCATCACGCCGTCGATGCGCTGCAGCTTGCGAATGACGTTCCGAAGCTGGGCCAGGTGAGCGCAGGGAAAGGTGAAGGTGTTGGTCGCCCGCCCGTCCTCGTGGGTTCGGCAGGTCGCCTCGCTGATGTTGATGTCCAGCTTCTGGAAGGTCTGCCCCACCAAGGCCAGGATGCCGGGCCGGTCGGCCGTGGTCACGGTGAGCTTGACGGGTCGGTTGAGCTTGGCGCGGGGATCCCAGGCAACGCCCACGCGCCGCTCGGGGTCGGCATCGAGGGCGTGGGAGCACTCGCGACGGTGCACCGTGATGCCGCGGCCGCGCGAGAAGAACCCGACGATCTCGTCGCCGAGCACGGGGTTGCAGCACTTGGTGTAGCGCACCAGCACGTCGTCGGCGCCGTTGAGCACAATGCCGTGGGAGCTGCGACCCGTGACCTTCCGCAGCAACGCCTCGAATCGTCCCTCCCGGATCGCGTTGGCCGGGAACAGCTCGCGCTCCGAGGCGGGCTCGTCGAGCAGCAGGTCCACCACTTGAGCCGCCTTGATCTTGCCGAAGCCGATTTGCACGTACAGGTCGCTGGGTCTTCGGAAGGCATAGCGCTGACGAAGCCGCGAGAGCGCTTGCTCGTTCTTCTCGAGCCGCGCCAGGCTCAGGCCCTTGCGGTGCAGCGCGCGCTCGAGAAGCTCCTGACCTAGCTTCTTCGACTTGCGCCACTGCTGGCCGCGCAGGTAGCGGCGAATCGCCGAGCGGGCGCGCGAGGTCACCACCCAGTCCAGCCACTCCTTGTGGGGGTGGCACTTCGGATCGGTCATCACCTCCACCAGGTCGCCGCTGTGCAGCTTGGCGCCGAGCGGCACCATGGCGGCGTTGACGCGAGCCGCGGCGCAGTGGTCGCCGATCTCGGTGTGGATGGCGTAGGCGAAGTCGATCGGGGTGGCACCGCGAGGAAAAACCCGCACATCGCCCTTGGGCGTGAACGCGTACAGCTCGTCCTGGAACAGCTCGAAGCGCACGCTCTCGAAGAACTCCTCCGGGTCCTCGAACTCGCTCTTGGAGCGCATGAGCTGGCCCAGCCAGCTCGTGCGCGCGCTCTGCCCTGCATCGAGCCTACCAGCGCGGCCGTGGCGCTGCTGACCGTCGGCGATGACGCCGCCCTCGGCCACTCGATGCATCTCGTGGGTACGGATCTGCAGCTCCACGCGCTGCCGATCGGGGCCGAACACGGTAGTGTGCAAGGAGCGATACCGGTTGGTCTTGGGCAGCGCCACGTAGTCCTTGAAGCGCCCTGGCACCGGTGTCCACATCGAGTGGATCACGCCCAAGGCGGCGTAGCAGTCGGCGATGGACTCCACCAGCACCTGGAAGGCCATGCGGTCGTAGACCTGCTCGATGGTGCATTTGCGCTCCTGCATCTTGCTCCAGATGGAGAAGGCATGCTTGGTGCGCCCCATCACCTCGGCGGCAAAGCCCTGGCGCGCGAGCCGGTCGCGCAGCTCCTTGCACACCGTGCGGATGTGGGCCTCGTGCCGTCGCCGGTTGGCCCGCAGCAGCCGCTGCACCTCGAGGTAGGCCTCGGGCTCGAGGAACTTGAAGGACAGGTCCTGCAGCTCGGCCTTGAACGGCGCCAGCCCGAGGCGGTTGGCCAGGGGCGCGTAGATCTCCCTGGTCTCCCAGGCGATGCGCGCCTGGCCATCCGGCGACATGAACTCGAGCGTGCGCATGTTGTCGAGCCGGTCGCACAGCTTGAGCACCAGCACGCGGATGTCTTGATCCATGGCCACGAGCATCTTGCGGAGGCTCTCGGCCTGGCGGTCCTGGCGCGACAGGAAGTCGATCTTGGACAGCTTGGTAACGCCGTCGACCAGGAAGGCGATCTCGGTGCCAAAGGCTCGGGCCAGATCTTCGGTGCTGGTCTCGGTGTCCTCCACCACGTCGTGCAGCAGCGCTGCGCAGATGCTGGCGGCATCCAGCCCGAGCTCACCGATGGTGCCTGCCACCGCGACTGGATGCGCCACGTAGGGATCGCCGCTCTTGCGCTTCTGCCCCTCGTGGGCCCGCACGGCGTACTCGTAGGCCCGCCCGATCAGCCCGAGATCGCCCTCGGACTGGTATGGCTCGACCTGCGACCGCAGCTCCGCAAGGGTAAGCATGTGCCTAGCCAACCGGGTCCACTGGACTGCTTATCATACGCGAGCAGCGCGGCGCGGCCAGTGCCAATGCGCCGTTTTTTCCCTGCAACGGCTCGCGCGGCTACCCCGATCCTGCCGATCGTCGCGCCAGCCCTTCCGGGCGGCCGCTCAGCGTACCCATACCTCTTCGATGGGGTAGCGCTCCGAGAGCGGAATCAGCCCCTGGTCGACGAGGGCGCGCGCTCGGAGGTAGCGCCGATAGCTCGCCCGCACGGGGTTCAGCTTCGAGTCTGGCACCCCGATGCGGATCGGCACGACCGGCTCGTCGTCGCTGTACTCCAGGGCGAAGCAGTCCGGATGCGCCGCCTCCAGCGCCTGGTTGAGCACCTCGCGGTCGGGCACCTGGGCGGCAAAGCGAACCTCGAGGTTGTAGGCCACGCCGTTGAGCAGGCCGTTGATGTTGCCCACCTCAAAGGGCAGCCCTGCCAGCCAGTCGACCACCCGCGCCCTGGCGCCGCGCACCACCCAAAAGGTCACCAGCGCCCAGAACAGCAGCGGAGCGAGCGCCAGGCCGACCAGCAGCCGATCGTCGATGCTCGGGTCCCCGTAGAGCTCGAGCGCCATAGCCGCCGGGATGCTGAGGGCGCAGGCGATCCCGATGAGCGGCGGGTCGCTCAGCATTCCGATGGGAGATGTCGCCGCGCACATCACGCGCGAGAAGCGCTTGGCCACGGCCTCGTCCGCACGCGCTCTTTGGTCCTCGCTCGCCATGGGCATACCTCGCCGATCCTACTCCAGTTGGTACCTCGCCAAGAACTCTAGCAGCTCGGGCTCGCGCGACCGCGGCCAGCGGTGGTGGTTGGCCGTGCCGCGGGACCGTCGGCAGCGGTTGCCCAAAGCGCAGTGGGGCTCCTCCGCCTTGCCCGCGCCGAGCCGCAGGCTCACCGTGGTGGCGCCCGCCTGCTGCCGCTCCCCTAGCCAGGCCTCCACGTCCGCGCAGGGCACGATGGCGTCGCAGGCTCGGTACACCACCGTCGCGGGCGGCGGGCTGCCCTCACAGCTCCAGTGAAGCTTGGACGGCGCGCTCGCGACCAGCGCGAAGGCGGCCACCCGCTCGGGGCGCAGCATGGCGACCATGGCCGCCATCTCACCGCCAGCCGACGCGCCCAAGGCGTAGACGCGACGGCGGTCGACGGCACCCTCTCGCTCGAGCTCGGCCATGAAGTGGTCCACCGTCAAGACGTCGGGGTTGTCCGGGGCCGGGTAGTCGGTGTCCCAGCGCAGCTCATCGTCGATGCGCCGCGCCTGGGGAGCGAGCAGCACGAAGCCGCGGCGCGTGGGGCTGCCGATCAAGTCCATCTTCCGGGCGCGACGCCGCAGGCCCGTCTCGCGGTGCACCACGGTGGGCGTGTGAATCTCGCCGTGGAAGAATAGCACCAGCGGCAGGGGCGCGTGCCGCTCGAGATCGGATGGCGCGTAGATACAAGCGTAGCGGGGCGTGCCTTGGGGGTCGCGCCACTCGACAATGCGGGCGCCGCGGCAAGCCGGTCGCCGAGCCACCCGCCGATCCGACTTCCGGGGCTCGCCCCTAGCAAGTAGACAGGGACCGGCGACGGGCTTGCGCTTGAGGGTTGGCAGGGCCTCGACGGCAGCGGTGCTCGAGGCGGCGCTCGAGGCGGCGCTCGAGGCTTCGACGGGAGCGTCGGCCGCGGCATCGCGCTCGAACACGCCCAGGAGATCGCCTCCGTCCACCCGCGACGAGGGTTGGTCACAGCCGGTTGCGGCGCCGAGCAGGCCCAGCGCCCAGAGCGCGGCCGTCCAACGCGAGCGGGCGCCACGGCAAGCGCCGATCCGACTGCGCCACCAGCGTCCGCGCATTCAGCCTCCTCCCTCGGCTCGGCAGGCCTCGCGGTCCTCGGCTCGGCAGGCCTCGCGGTTGCGCGGGCGCGATCGCTCCTGCTCCGCTCGACGCAACAGCGGGCTGCCCGCTCGTGGCCCGTTGGTGGCCGGACGTGGATCCAAGGCGTCGCGCAGCGCATCGCCCAGCGCGTTGAGGCACAAAAGGGTGAGCGTTAGCATCAGCGCTGGAAAGCCGAGCAGCCAAGGACAGAGATCCATGGTCTCGGCCCCCGCGGCCACCAGCAGGCCCCAGCTCGCCAGCGGCTCTTGGATGCCTAGCCCGAGGAAGCTGAGGAAGGCCTCGACCAGCATCACCTGGGGCACCGTCAGGGCGGCGTAGGCCAGCACGGGTCCGAAGGCGTTGGGCACCAAGTGGCGAACGATGATGCCGAGGTGGCCCACCCCGATGGCGCGCGCGGCCAGCACGAAGGGTCGCCGCCGCAGGGCCAGCACCTGTCCACGCACGATACGGGCCATGGTCAGCCAAGAGACCGCGCCGAGGGCCGCCACCACGAAGGCGATCTGGAACGAGGAAAAGTGCGCCGGATCGCTGGCATCGGCGCCGAAAGCACCCACCGCGGCAAGGTAGGCGGCATAGAGCGCGCCGTCGCGCCCCGCCAGCAGCACCGTCAGCAGGATGATCAGCACCAAGAAGGGAAAGGTGTAGAGCAGGTCCACTAGGCGCATCATCACGGCGTCGACGCGACCGCCGAGGTAGCCGGCCAGCCCGCCCCAGCCCACGCCGATGAGCAGGCTCACCGCCGTGGCCACCACGCCCACGGCAAAGGAGACCCGCCCGCCAACGCAAATCCGCACCATGAGGTCCCGTCCGAAGTAGTCGGTGCCCATGGGATGGCTCCACGACGGCGGCGTGGGGCCGAGGAGCAGATCGGTCTGGTCGTAGCGCCATGGGCCCAGCCACGGCACGAGCAAGCAGGCGAGCAGCAGCGCGAGCAGCGTGGCGCCCGCTGCCAGGGCGACGCGCTTGCGCCGCAGACGCTGCCACAGCGGCAAGCGACGGCTCGGACCCCGCGGCAAGGGCGGCAGCTCGCTGGCGGTTCGGCCGGGCTCGCTCATGGCGTCCTCACTCCGATCGCACCCGAGGGTCGAGCGCTGCGTAGAGCACGTCGACCACGGCGTTGAGGCCGAGCAGCAGCGCGCCGTAGACCAGGGTCACGCCCATCAGCAGCAGGTAGTCGCGGTTGTGGGCGGCATCGACGAAGTACCGGCCCATGCCTGGGATATCGAAGATGCGCTCGATGACCACCGAGCCCACCAGCAGACCGCTTAGCGCGGGACCGAGGTAGCTCACGACTGGCAGCAGGCCGCCGCGCAGGGCGTGGCGCACGAGCACGCGTCGCTCGGCCAGGCCCTTGGCGCGCGCGGTGCGGATGAAGTCCGATTGCAGCACCTCGAGCAGGCCATTGCGGGTCAGCCGGGCGATCACCGCGCCCACGGGCAGGCCCGCGCAGACCACGGGCAGGACCATGTGGCGCCAGCTCTCCCAGCGCGCCACGGGCAGCCAGTACAGGGTGAGCCCGAAGAGCAGCACCAGCGCGGGCGCCGTGACGAAACGCGGCACCGACAGACCCACGGTGGCCACCGTTGTGGCCAGGGTATCGGGCCAGCGCCGATGCCGCGTGGCGCCGAGGATGCCGAGCGGCAGGCCCAAGGCCAAGGCAAAGAGCATGGCCAGGGCGCCGAGCTTCATCGATACCGGTAGGCTCAGCGCGATGATCTCGCTCACGGTGCGCCCCGGGTAGTGGTAGCTGGGGCCCAGGTCGCCGCGCAGCACCAGCCCGGCGAGCCAGCCGAGGTACTGCTCGGACAGCGGTCGATCGAGGCGGTACTTGGCCTCCAGGGCCTGGGCGATCTCGGCGGGCGCTGCCCGCTCGGCGTCGAAGGGGCCTCCCGGAACCAGCCGCACCAGGAAGAACAGCAGCGTGGCCACCACCAGCAGCGTGACCACCAGGGCCAGCAGCCGCTTGAGCGCAAGGACCATCATGGCGTCTTCGCCCCCGGGCGCGCGCAGCAGGCTGGGAAACACCCTCTGAGGGCTCGCACGCCCCCGGCCTATCACAGCCAGGGCCGCGCGTCCCGATTGCGCCGTCGGCCGAGCAATGCCCGCGGCCTGGCGGGGCAGTCTTCGAGCCTGCGCTCTGCTACGGTGCCAGAGCATTCCGCCTTCTCTGCCACGCCGCATGCCCCCCCTAGCCCGCACCTTTGCCAAGAAGCCCCGACTGCGGACGGCGATGCTGCTGGCGCTCGGCCTGGCCGCCGCCTGCGCGCCCACCGCGCCGCCCCAATCGGCACACCCTGCTGCACGCGGCTGTGACGCCGAGCATCTGGACCGCTGCCATAGCGCCATCGCAGAGGCGGCCAGTGAGGACCTGCCCGAGCTCTTGCGCGCCTACGACCAGGCGCGTGGCTCGGCTGGCAAGGGCAGCGGCGAGCCCGTCTGGCAGCGACTATGGAGCGCGCTGCGCGCCCATCCCGAGCGCGCGGCCATCGTGCACGACGGCCGCCACGGCGAGCGGCTGAAGGGGCTGGACGCCGACCT
>CAYTYV010000317.1:0-7957 GCA_964441055.1 uncultured Polyangiaceae bacterium
GTCGTCGCTTTGCTCCTCCCTCTGCCCCCAAACCCCCGCGGGGCTCAGCGTGTTCGTCGGTCGCCGCTCAGCCAATGGCCCTGCTCCGGACAAGGGTGAGGGCAGGGCGATGGGCGCAAGGGGCGAGCTTTGGTTGTCGCGGCGCTACTCGACTTGGCGATCGACGTACATGCCGGGAAGGACGCGGGCAGCCTGGCCGGGCACTCGCTCGCCTCGCACCTGGAAGGTCGACAGCACGCCGTCGCCGTCCAGGTCGCCGTGAGCTGTGGCCACGAAGCGCATGACACCGGTTTCGGGGTCGAGCGCGCTGTCGAACTTGAAGGCGAAGTAGTGGGGACGGTCGAAGCGAAAGTCCAACGCGCGCCAGGTCAAGTGCTCCCAGGCTTCTGGCGGATCGAGGGCGGCCTCGCCGCGCGGCACCTCGCTCGGGGTGAGCGGCGCCGAAGGGGGAAAGCTGAGGGCCTGCGGCCGCCCTTCGGCGTACGCGATAGCGTTGGTGACCAGGCGGTCTAGGCCATCGACCGGCTCGTCGAGCTTGGAGAAGCTCAGGTTCTCGACGAAGCTCGGCACCGCCACAACCAGCACGCTACCGCCGACCGCAATGGCGGCCGCCAGCTCCAACAATCCGTGCGGGCGAGCCATGCGCCGGAGTGTAGCCCGTATCGCGTACCGCGTCGCGCCAAGCGCTCGGTTGCTCGCACACGGCACTTGCCGCTCCGTGGTGAAGCTTCCGGGCGACCCGCGTTCGGCGGGGCTGCTACTCGGCGTCGTCGCTCGCGCAGGGCTCGACGGGTATGCCTGCCACAAGCTCCTGGACGATGAACGGCGTGCCGGCCGTGACCTCGGTACCGACCAGCTCGAAGACCACGGCCGCGTCGCAGCGGTCGGCCGGAAGCTGTACCAGGTAGCGGCCGGTATAGCCCTGGTCCTCGATGCCAGCGATGACCCCGGTTCGTTCGTTGCGCACCAGCACCATGGCACCCGGCGTGCAGCCCCCTCGGATGTCCCACAGGCCCTCGGTGTCCGAGGGCTGGATTTGATCCGGCCTCTCCGGTGGGGGCAGGGGCAGAGTTGGGCCGATGCACGCAGCGCAGACGACAGCTAGGGACGCGGCGCCGAGGCTGGCGAGCAGAGTGCGACGGTTCATGGTGCTAGGTCGCGGAACGCGGGTTGGGACCGGCCGCCTCGAGGAGGCGTGCAGGCCCGTTTGCCCGATGAATGGAAGAGTAGCCTCATGACAGCGAAGCACAACACGTGCCGTCCAGCGATTTCAAATCCTTGCCGAGTAACGCGTGCGCTGCGCTGTCAACGCGAGTTGGCGACATGGTCAACACCGGTCACCGGTAGCCTGTCCCCATTCCCCGGCGAGATCATAGTCGCCGGCCTGGGTGATCCGCATCCGGGCGAGCTGGCCGGGACGGGGAAGGTCCACGAGGCGCTCGGTGGCATCGAGATAGACCAGGCCGTCGACCTCGGGTGCCTGGCCGCGATGGCGGCCCGCCAGCACGTAGGTGTGCTCGTCGCTCGGGCCCTCGACCAGCACTTCCAGCACCTGGCCAACGAGCTTCTGGTTTTTCTGGCGCGAGATGCGCCGAGCGATGGCCATCAGCCGGCGGTAGCGATTGGCGGCGACTAGCGGGGGTACCTTGTCGACCATGCCGTGGCTGAGGGTGTCCTCTTCGTCGGAGTAGCGGAACACGCCGATGTGGTCGATCTCGGCCCATTGGACGAAGTCGCAGAGCTCCGCAAAATCGTCGGCGGACTCGCCTGGATGCCCCACGATGAAGGCGGTGCGGAAGACGAGCTCGGGGACCGCGCTGCGAAGCTGGGCGACCAGCGTTCGTAGACGACGGCCGCCGTGGCCGCGACGCATCCGCCGCAGCATGCGGTCGGCGGCGTGCTGTAGCGGCATGTCGACGTAGGGCAGCACCCGCGGATGGTGAGCGAGCAGGTCGATGAGCCCACCGGAGAGCCGGTCTGGGTAGAGGTACAGAAGGCGTACCCAGGCCACACCGTCGACGTCCGCCACGCGCTCGACCAGCGCCGCCAGCGGGTCGGCGTCGCTGGGGGCGCGCCCGACGGGGCCGAGATCTCGGCCGTAGGCGCTGGTGTCCTGGGAGATGAGATTGATCTCCTTGACGCCCACGGTGGCGAGTCGTCGCACCTCCTCGAGCACGTCGTCGGGCTGCCGCGATCGCTGTGGGCCGCGAATGCGCGGAATGACGCAGAAGGCGCACTTGCGGTCGCAGCCCTCGCCTATCTTCACGTAGGCGCTACCCGAGCTACCGCCGCCCTTGCCAGCCGAGGACAGTACGCGCGGGTCGCGCGCGCTCATGAGCCAGCCCGAAGGATCGCCAACAACCACGCGGGGCGCCTTGCGGCGCAGCACGCGCGCTAGGCCCAGCATGTCGCTGGAGCCCAGGAAGTGATCTACCTCAGGCAGCTCGCGGGCGAGCTCGGCCGGGTAGCGCTGCGCGAGACAGCCCGCGACCACCAGGCAGCGGCAGCGGCCCTGTTCTTTGAGACGAGCCATCTCCAGGATGACGTCGATGGACTCGCGTTTGGCCGGGTCGATGAAGCCGCAGGTGTTGACCACTACCACGCTCGCCTCGGTCGGTTCGCGGATGTCCTGATAGCCGGCCGCCCGGGCGATCCCGAGCATCACCTCTGTGTCCACTCGGTTCTTGGCGCAGCCCAGGCTCACGAAGTGGATGGTGGGCGGGCTGGCAGGCCCGCCCCGGCTCCGACCGCGCGCGCTGCTCACGGGCTGCCGAGGCTGGGCCGACGGTAGACGAGCTCGCCCCCGGCCACGGTCAGCTCCACCGAGCCGATGCCCTCGCGCCCTACGAAGGGACTGTTGCGACTCTTGGAGCGCAGTCCGTCAGCCTCGACCACGTGGCGACGCCGCGGGTTGATGACGCACAGCTCGGCCACTGCTCCGGGCTGGAGCGTTGGGGGCTCGAGGCCGACGATGCGCGCGGGCGCGCGGCTCAGCGCGTCGAGGAAGCGGGCGAGCGGTACGGCGCCTTCGTGGACCAATCGCAGCAGCGTGGGCACCACCAGCTCGAGGCCGATCATGCCGGCAGAGGCCGCTTCGAACTCGCAGTCCTTCTCGATGCTCGAGTGCGGGGCGTGGTCAGTGGCGATGGCGTCGATGGTCCCGTCGGCGAGCGCTTTGCGCAGGGCGTCAACGTCGCGTGCCTCGCGCAGCGGCGGGTTGACCTTGCAGGCGGTGTCGTAGCCAAGCACGGCCTCGTCGGTCAACATCAGGTGGTGGGGCGTGGCCTCGGCCGTTACCTGCACGCCGCGGGCCTTTCCCTCGCGGATGACGTCGATGGCGCCTCGGGTGGAGACGTGGGCCACGTGGTAGCGGGCGCCCGTGGCTTCGGCCAGCAGCACGTCGCGGGCCACGATGACGTCCTCGGCGGCCCTGGGCCAGCCGTGTAGGCCCAGGCGCGTCGAGATGGCCCCTTCGTGCATCTGCGCGCCAGCGGTCAGGCTGTGGTCTTCGGCGTGCTGGATGACCGGCATGTCGAAGGTTCGGGCGTACTCCAGCGCGCGGCGCATCACGCCTGCCGACATCACGCAGCGACCGTCGTCGGACAGGCCGACGGCTCCGGCCGCCTGGAGGTCGCCTACCTCGGTCAGCTCCCGTCCCTCGAGGCCGACCGTGATGGCCGCGATGGGATGCAGCGAAGGCCCGCCCAGCTCAGCCGCGCGCCGGATCATGGCCTCGGTCACACTGCGAGTGTCGTTGACAGGGAGGGTGTTGGGCATGGCGCAGACGTGCGCATAGCCGCCTGCGGCCGCAGCGCTCAGGCCCGACTCGATATCCTCTTTGTACTCGTGCCCGGGCTCGCGCAGGTGGGCGTGCAGGTCGACGAAGGCTGGCACGAGCCACAGTCCCTCAGCCTCGACACACAGCCCGGCAGCGGCGCGGAGCTCGGCCGTGGCCGCACTCGGACCCAGGCGCGCGATGCGGCCGCGTTCGACGACCACGTCGACCACGTCGTCCAGCCCGGAGGCGGAGTCGATAGCTCGGATGTCGCACAGGATGATGAGGTCGCGCTCGGCAGGATCGGGACAGGCCATGACAGTGCTCGGGTTGGATGCGCGCAGCCCGTGCGCGTTCGTCTTGCAGCGGCCGCTCGAGCGTTCGCCGCGCGCCGGTTTGTGCCGCGCCGTGAGGCAGCCGGTCGGTCGCTGCTCTAGCACCGAGGCATCTGCGCTGCCAGGTAGTCGAAGGTAGGGCGGGGCTTGTCGCCCGCCGCGGTCGAGCTTGAGCGGTGGGGGACGAGCCCCTGCCCCACTTCGTCCGAGGCCCTGGCCGTTCTTGCGCGAGCCCTTGACGGAGCTAGCGCTGCAGGATACTGGATGCAGCCCGAGCGAAGGTGGCGGAACTGGCAGACGCGCTGGATTCAGGTTCCAGTGGCCACTACGGCTGTGCGGGTTCGAGTCCCGCTCTTCGCACCAGGAGCGACCCGCGGGCTTTGCCCGCCGTGCGGGTCTCGGGGGGATCACCGCGGCGCACGGGGCCGTCGCCCGAGCGCCATCCTCTTGGTCGGAGTATGGGACTCGCGGGCACCTCGCAATTGGGGTGGGCAGCGCTTGGCTGGGCGATCGGCCTCGCGGTAGCGCTGAGCTGGACGGTCCCAGCGCGGGCGCAGAGCCCGTGGAGGCCAGCGTCCGTCGAGGCGCGGCAGCAGGCGCTTGCGCTACACGACGAGGCCAAGGAGCTGTATCTGGCCGGGCGCTACCGCGAGGCGCAGGACAAGCTACGCGCCGCGGTCGCGCTCGATCCCCGGGGCAAGCTGCTCTACTACAACCTCGGCTTGGTGGCGGAGAAGATAGGCGACCTCGATGAGGCCATACGCCACTACGAGCAGCTTCTGCGCCTGGAGAAGGACCCGCGCGAGAAGAAGCGCGTCGAGCGCGATCTCGCCCGCGTGCGCGGCGCCCTCCAGCACGAGAGCTGGTCGCCGCGCGGGCCCACAACGCACCCTGGGCAGCGCCACGCGCCCACCGGTCCGGGCACGTCGCCTTCGGACTCAGCGACCCTTCCGTGGGCCTACGCGGCCGCCGCCACGGCTGGAGCCTGCTTGGCGGCGGGCGGTATCCTGGCCGTTCGCGCGGCGTCGCTCGCTCCCGGGCCAGAGTCGGCTACCGGGCCAGAGGTATCGGTGGACGACCTGCGCGAGGATGCCGAGCAGGCCCACTCGACGGCGGTGGCGGCCGACGTGCTGCTCGCGGTTGGCGCGCTCGCCGGTATTGGCGCCGTGACCTTGGCGCTCAGCAGCGCGTCGGACGGCGTCGCAGCAGAGCAAACGAGCAAAGCGGATGCTGCGGTGGGCCTCGAGCTCGGCCCTGCGCGCTGGCGCATCTGGGGACGGTTCTGACCTGGCAGCGCCATGAGCCGAGCACACCGCACATACCGTTGGGGAAAAAGGGCCGTCACCGCAGTCCTCGGGGCGGTCATCGCGTTGGCGGTCGGATCGTGCAGCGCGCTCATCGGCGACGAGCTCGAGACGGTTCGCTGCACCGAGCAGGGGGCCTATGGGCCGCCCGCGTGCCCGAAGGGCCAGGTGTGCACCGCGGGGCTGTGCGTGCCTGGCGGGGCGCCGCTGGGCGAGCCGTGCCAGGACGACGCGGACTGCGCGCCTGCGCTGTTCTGCCTCGAGAGCGTTGCCCCGGGCGGCGCTCCTTTGTCGCGCTGCAGTCAGCCCTGCTGCAGCTCGACCGACTGCGGTCCGCCCGAGCGCGGGTTGATCTGTTGGCCGCAGCTCGACAGCGGCGCCCAGCTCTGCTGGCCCGCCTCGGCCGTGGGCCGCGCGTCGCCAGGCGCGGCCACGGCGGCGACGAGCTGTCTGCTCGATGGCGAGTGTCGCTCGGGTCGCTGCGCTGCCGGACGCTGTTTCGATGCCTGCTGCGACGACTCGTTCTGCCTTGCCGATGAGGCCGAGGTGGGCAGCCGTTGCGCGGTTCGTCCAGGGGACGGCCCGGCCGGAGCGGATGTCTGGAGCTGCGCCGAGGACAGCGGCGGCGCTGCAGGGGGCGTTCGCTGCGACGCCGACGCGGAGTGCGCTTCGGGTCGATGTCTCGCAGCGGGGCATGGTCCCCTTGGTGGGCAGGTGCGCGTCTGTGCCCGGCCATGTTGCCGATCGCAGGACTGCGGCTTCGTGCAAGTTGCTGGAGAGCTGCGCGCGCTCGGCTGTGTGCCCGTGGCGGGCACGGCCCTACGCGCCTGCGCCGAGCTGCTGCCAGTCGGCGCCGAGGGCGCGGTGGGCACGCCCTGCTACCGCGACGAGGACTGCCGCAGCGGAATGTGCGTGGCCTGGACCGATACCAGCCCCGGCTACTGCAGCGATGCCTGCTGCAGCGATGACTTCTGCGGCGATACCAGCCGGCTGTCCTGCCGGCCCGTGCCCGTCGAGTCCAATTGGTCCTTGCAGTGTGCGCTCGAGTGACGGAGGATCCATACTGGATCGGCTGTGAGCAAGCCTTCGGACCCGGATCGCACGCAGCCCTCGCTGCGATCGATGGAAGGGCTCATCTGCCCGCAATGCCGCTACCGCGTGCTCGAGGCGGGCGGCGTGGAGCTCGTCCGCTGTCCCCATGACGGGCGGGTGCTGGTGCATCCTTTCGCGCTGTCCGAAGCGGACGGCGACCCCTTCTTGGGCTTCCTGGTCGGGGGGCGCTTCGCCGTATTGGAGCTGCTCAGCGCAGGGTCGATGGGCACGGTCTACCGAGCCCGGCAGGAGGCCATGGGGCGCGACGTGGCGCTGAAGATCGTGCGCTCCGAACGGCTGCTGGACGCTCAGGCCAAGCTGCGCTTCGTGCGGGAGGCCCGCGCCACTAGCCTGTTGGCTTCGCCGTTCACCGTGACGGTGTTCGACTTCGGCGAGATCCGCGTCGCGCGTGACGACGATCCGCATTTCGTCGACGGCTCGCTCTACCTCGCCATGGAGCTGCTCGACGGCGAATCGCTGGGCAATCGGCTCAAGCGGCAAGGGCGGCTTGGCGTGGCCAAGGCAGTGCGGGTCGCTACGCATGCGCTTTACTCGCTGGTGGAGGCCCACGACAAGGGCGTCATCCACCGCGATCTGAAGCCCGACAACCTGGTGCTGCTGCGCCATCCGACAACGGACCGGGAGATGTGCAAGGTGCTCGACTTCGGCATCGCCAAGGTGCTGACGCCCTCGAGTCGGGTCGACGCGCTCGAGACGCAAGCAGGCGCGGTCTTCGGCACGCCTCGCTACATGTCGCCCGAGCAAGCTCAGGCCAAGCCGCTCGACGCCCGCAGCGACCTGTACTCGCTGGGCGTCATTCTCTACCACATGCTGGCTGGACAGGCGCCGTTCACCGACTCGGATGCCGTCGTCGTGATGGCTCACCACATCAAGACCGTCCCCAAGCCGCTCGAGGAGGTAGCTCCCGACCTCGTGCTGCCTGCGGGTCTGGCGGCGCTGGTGATGCGCGCGCTGGACAAGGATCCGCGCAAGCGTCCCCAGTCGGCCCAGCAGTTCGTCGAGGCCCTGCGCCCCTACGTGGAGGACGATGACGTCGATTGGGGCACGGGCGAGCTGGCGGCGGTGCTCGGGCGAGGCGCCGCGGTGGGGGGCTCGCGACGACTGGTCCTGGCGGGCACGCTGCTCGCCGTGGTCGCGGCCTTGGCAGCGATCGGCTTGGCCTTCGGGGGCCGCGATGAGACCGCCCGTCGTCCCGCTGCGCGCGCTGGCGCGGCCGAGCCGCTGCGACGGGTCGCCGCCCGCGCGCTGGCCCGAGCGGGCTCGAGTGCAGCAGCGACCGAGGCGCCGCCCGTCCCCGCGGCCGATGCCATGGCTCCCGACGGTTCGGCCGCGGCTGCGAGCGCCACCCCCGCAGCCGCGAAGCCGCCGAGCGACAAGCCGTCTTGGCGGCGCGGCTACGAACGCTTCGACCGCCGCTGAGCGCCCTGCCG
>CAYTYV010000318.1:0-7939 GCA_964441055.1 uncultured Polyangiaceae bacterium
GCTTGGTTAGCTGATGCCGTCGTGGCGGACAATGGGGCAAGCGCTCAGCTCGCGCCATCGCCAGCAACGGTCCGCGGCTGGCCGTCTCACACCGCGCTACCAGCGAACGGGCACGGGCTTGGGCGCGTCCTGCGTGCTGCCGCTGCCGAGCTGGCCCGCGGCGCCCTTTCCCCAGCACCAGATCCCTCCTTCGCTGGCCCGCGCGCAGGCGAAGCTCGCTCCTACGGCGAGCTGCTCCGCCCCCGCTACGCCGACCACTTGCGTCGGCTGGGGACGGTCACCCGCGGCTCCGTGGCCGAGCTGTCCGTGGTCGTTCGCACCCCAGCAGCGCACGCTGCCGTCGCCTAGCAGCGCACAGGCGAAGTCGTCGCCCAGGCCGAGGTGCACAGCGCCAGCGAGATCCGCGACCGCTGCGGGGCCGTGACGGTCCTGGTTGCTTCCGTCGCCGAGCTGGCCGCGATCGCCCGCCCCCCAGCAGTACACCGCGCCAGCCTGGTCGCGGGCACAGCCGAAGTCGGCGCCGAGCGCGATCTGCGCGGCGGCGGGCAAAGCAGCGACCTTTTGCGGCGCTGTCCCGGTGGCTTTGCCGAGCTCGGCCACGGCGCTCGGATCGTCGATCGCCTCGGGCAGCGAGAAGCTCCATTCGCCCCAGCAGTGGGGAAGGCCCGTCGGTGGCAGGCCCACGCAGGTATGGCGCTCGCCCACGAGCAGCACGCCCGCGTTGCTCAGCTCCGCGACCGGCTGCGGGCTCGGCTGTCCGCCCGCAGCGGGCGGGCGGGCCGCGGGCGCGGGTAGGGCTCCCGCGGCTTGAGGGGCCGTGCCGAGCTGGCCCCGATCGTTACGCCCCCAGCAGAGCACCTCACCGCTGCCCGTCAACGCGCAGCTATGGTCGCGACCCACGGCCACCTGGCGAGCGCCCGCCACTCCAGTCGCCACGGGCTCGTCGCTCGATTCGTAGCTGCCTTGGCCGAGCTGGCCGAAGTCGCCAGCGCCCCAGCACCACGGGCTGCCGCTCAGATCGATGCCGCAGGCGTGCCGCCAGCCCAGGTCCACCACGACGAAGCGCGGCAGCCAGCTCGGCGGCTCGGCTGCTGCGATTCCCTCGGTGCCGAGCTGCCCGGCCTCGTCCGCCCCCCAGCAGCGCACGCTGCCATCCTCGAAACGGACACAGGCGTGCGCTGCCCCCACGCCGAGATCCGCCACCGCGAGGCAGCGCGCCGCTGCGCATACCGGGGCGGCGGTCGGGCAGGGCGAGGGCTTCGACCACTGGCCCTCGGCGGAGCACTGGCGGACGGCGTGACCCCGGCACTCGCGCTTGTCTGGCAGACATGCGCCGCAGATGCCCGCGCCGTTGCAGACGCCGCCATCAGCGCAGGGCTGCCCGGCTGCCTTGGGAGGGTGGCGCGGCTCGTCGCCAGCGCACACCTCGTCCGTGCAGGGGTTGCTGTCGTCTGGCGGCAGGTCGTAGGGCGCTGGCTGGCGGATCGCCTGGCCATTGCCATCGCAGTGCCAGTGCTGGCAGTCGCCCTGGCGCTGGGCCTCGGCGGGCAGCGGCCCTGCGGGGGACGGCACGTGCACGCAGCGGGCTTCCAGACAGTAGGCCAAAAGGCAGGGGTCGGTCGGGGCAGGGCACTCCATGGCGTGGGTGCAAGACAGACCCTCGGCCGCCCCGTTGCCGTGCTCGGAAGGCAGGCGCACGGCGCAAGCGCCCGCCAGCGCGGTGGCGCCCGCTACGGCGGCGAGCACGACCCGAGCGCGCCGCTGCCGCACAAGCCCCAACCCTCGTTCAGCCATCTATTCCTCGCCCTCGTTTCGAGGTGGTGTTCCTCGGCCCGCCGAAGAGCCTCGCAGGGCCGCGGCCAGGTGCCGCGCCTCGTCGAGCAGCCGCTCGCGCTGGTTGGCATCCGGATGCTCCGTCACCAGCTCGACCAGGGCAGCGAGTATCCGGCCAACCAGCGGACCGGGCTCTAGACCGAGGGCCTGCATGAGCACGTGGCCGTCGATGTCGAGGTCGCGGGCCGACAGCGCCGTACCAGCTCGAAGCGCCGTAGCGACGCGCACGCGAAGCTGCTCGATGGCCTCCACGCCCTGGTCGCTGGCCTTGCCCTTGGCCGAGCAGTCGGCAATGGCGAGCTGGAACTGGTCCTCGATGCGATGGGGTCCCACCCGTCGGATCCAGCGGCGTACGGCGGCGTCGGTCCAGTCGGGCGCGTAGCAGACCAGGTGATGGCGCACCAGATCCACCACCCGCTGTCGCTCCGAGCCCGATAGCCGCAGGCGTCGCAGGATGGCGTCGCTCACCTTCGCGCCGACGGCTTCGTGGTCGTAGAAAGTGTAGTCGTCGGTTCGCGGCGAGTGCTGCCGGGTGGCCGGCTTGCCCACGTCGTGCAGCAACGCGGCCAGGCGCAGCACGGGATCGCCCCCGCAGGCGTCGACGCAGCGCATGGTGTGCTCCCAGACATCGTGCGAGTGCCAGCGGTTCTGCTGACAGCCGACCATGGGCAACAGCTCGGGACAGCAGCGCTCGAGCATGCCCGTCTGGCGCATGATCTCGAAGGCGATGCTGGGCCGCTGAGCCTGCATCGACTTGAGCCACTCGTCCCGTATCCGCTCGGGGCTTACCCGCGCGAAGGTCTCGAGCGATCGCTCCTCGCCCATGGCGACCAGGGTCTGGGCCTCGATGTCGAACCCCAGCGTGGCCGCGAAGCGCGCCGCTCGCAGGATGCGGAGCCCGTCCTCGGCAAAACGGGCGCGCGGATCGCCCACGGCGCGCACCGTTCGACGGGCGATGTCACCGCGGCCGTCAAAGGGATCGATCAGGTTTCCGTCGAGCGGGTCCAGCGCGATGGCGTTGAAGGTGAAGTCCCGCCGCGCCAGATCCCGGTCGATGTCGTCCAAGAACACCACGCGATCGGGGCGGCGCCCGTCGCCGTAGGCCCCGTCGCCGCGCAGCGTGGTCAGCTCGTAAGGCCGCCCGCTCACCAGCACCGTCACGGTGCCGTGTCGTATGCCCGTGGGCACCGCACGGCGGAACAGGCGCATGACCTTGTCGGGACGAGCGTCAGTGGCGATATCCCAGTCCTTGGCCGGTCGGCCGAGCAGCTGATCGCGCAGGCAGCCGCCCACCACCCAGCCGCGCTGGCCGTGCTCGCGCAGCGTGCGGCACAGCCCGAGCACGTCCTCGGGCACGGCCGCCTGCAGGTCTGCAAGCTCGGGGGGTTGCGCCGCTGCCCTGTTGCTGGACATGGCGGTCTTATCTGCCGTCCCAGGGATCGATGACGCCGCCCGTCGTGGTGGTGGTCGTGGTCGTCCTCGGCGCGCGGGTGGTCGCGGGCGGCCGGCTGGTGGACTTGGAGCTTCGGGCCGCGGTCGAGGCTGTCCGAGGCTCCGCGGAGCTCTCGGGGCGCGCCGAGGGATCGGGCTTGAGCGCGACGACCCGCTCATCCGTACTGCCGTCGAGCGTGATGGTCTCGGGCAAGTACCCCGGCTCCTTGGGCCGTATCTCGACCGTCACCGTCTGGCCCTCGGGCACCTCGATCCGGGTCGGCAAGCCGTACTCCTCGCCGTCGACGATGGCGATGGCGTCGACCTTGTCGGTCCGCAAATGCACCTTCTTGACCGCCGAGGCGGCGACACTATGGGGGGCGGTGGTCGCATCCGCAGCAGCCGTTGTAGGAGCCGACGTGGCGGGGCCGGAGGGCCCTTCGGCCGTGGTCAGTCGGTGATAGACGATCACCACCGTGGCCAAGGCCACTGCCAGCAGCACGCCGATGGCTATGGCGGCGCGCGGGCTGGTGCGCTTCCGACCGGCCTCGGTCGCGTTCGGCACCCAGGTCCCGGCCGTGGTCGAGCCGCTGAAGTAGCCAGCGGGGACGCTGAAGGAGCCCTCGCGCGCCACCATCTCCTGTACGGCGCTCGGGATGGCCCCGGCCTGGACCCTCTGGATGTCGGCTGCCAGCTCCTCCATGCTCTGGTAGCGCGCGTCAGGGCTCTTCGACAGGCACTTGAGAATCACCGCCTCCAACCCGGGTGAGCAATCGGGCGCCGCGGCCAGAACGCGAATCGGCACGGGCGCCTTGTACATGTGCTGGGTCAGGATCCCCATGAAGTTGTCGGCATTGAACGGCAGCTCGCCGCTGACCATCTCGTAGAGCATGACGCCCAGCGAGTAGATATCGGTCCGTTGGTCGACAGCGGCGCCCGCGGCCTGCTCGGGCGACATGTAGTGGGGGGTGCCGAACACCGCTCCAGCCACGGTGAGCTTCTCTTTGGTCTCCCTGCTCGATACTTTGGCGATACCGAAGTCGAGGATCTTGACGAAGCTCTCGTGCTCGCCTCGCTTGACCAAGGTGATGTTCTCGGGCTTCAGATCGCGGTGGACGATTTCCTGGGCATGCGCCGCCGCCAACCCGTCGCAGGTCTGCAGCGCGACGTCGCAGACGAGATCGAAGGGCAGGGCGCCGTGCTGCTCCATCAGCCCCGCCAGCGTATGGCCGTCGAGGTACTCCATGACGAAGTAGGTCGAGCCGTCCGGTAGCTCGCCGAAGTCCGAGATGTCGACGATGTGGCTGTTGCCGATGCTGGAGGCGGCCTTGGCCTCGCGGATGAAGCGCCCGACGGCTTCCTTGTCCTTGACGAGCTCGGCGTGGAGGATCTTGATCGCCAGCTTCTTCTCGATGACCTTGTGGTGCGCCAGGTAGACGCGTCCCATGCCCCCCTCGCCCAGGATGGCGTCGATGACGTAGCGGTCGCCGATGGTGCTGCCGACGAGGGAGGCCGCTTCTTCGCTCGGCGCCTCCTCGGCGGGCACAGCCTGAGCGGGCGGCCCTCCTTCGGCAGGTACAGTCTGAGCGGGCGGCCCTGCCTCGGCGGGTACAGTCTGAGCGGGCGGCCCTGCCTCGGCGGGCACAGTCTGAGCGGGCGGCCCTGCCTCGGCGGGCACAGCCTGAGCGGGCGGCCCTCCTTCGGCAGGTACAGTCTGAGCGGGCGGCCCTGCCTCGGCGGGCAGCGGCGTGGCAGGGCGAGTCCAATCGGGATCCCAGTCGAGGTCTGAGCTGGCGTCCGCATGGACCTCGGCTGGCGGCGGCGTGGCAGCCTGGGCCGAGGCCTCCGGCTGAGCGAGCTCGGCCGCGTCGCTCGCAGTCTCGCCAGGGGGCCCGGGAATGGGATCCGTGATGGTCACCCCTGCCACGGCTGCCTCGTGCGGCTCGGAAAGGGCGCCTCCCTGCCGCGGGCCCGTGGGCTGAGCCTCGTCAGAGGCCCCCTTTTTATCCGAGGCATCCATAAAAAACAGCGTGACTGCGCGCACCTGCGGCGCAGAGGGCATTCTAGCAGCTGGCGGCCAACCCGGGTAGTTACACGGTGGGCCGCCGAGCGGCCCGAGCAGCCTTTGGTCGAACCCGGGTAGGCACACGGGTGGCACACGGGTAGGTACACGGTAGGCCGCCGAGCGGCCGGAGCAGCCTTTGCTCGACTCGGCTCGGGTGAGCTACTAAGCGTTCCAGGTCGCTGCGGCGCTTTGCCGCTCGTCGCCAAGGCGCCACGGCCGTTGCGATGGGATATCCTCTACAGCTCGCCCTTCGGTATCTGGGCTCCAAGAAGCGGGCGTCGATCTCCGTCGGCACCGCCTTCGCCATCCTGGGCGTTGCTCTGGGGGTGGCTGCCCTGGCCACCATCATGAGCGTGACCGGGGGCTTCCACGAGCAGTTCCGCGAGAAGGTGCTGGGCGTCAACGCCCACGTGCTGGTGCTCAAGTACTCGACCAACTTCCGCGAGTACCGCTCCGTCATGGAGAAGGTGACGAAGGTGGACGGCGTCATCGGCGTGGCGCCCTTCAGCATCAACCCCATGATGCTGACCCACGGCGAGCAGACCGCCACGGGCGTGCTGGTCAAGGGCGTCGATCCCGAGCTCAGCCTGGGGGTCGAGCCCGCTGGCGATAGCGAATGGGGCGCCGAGTTCGACGGGCTTTCCCCTGTGCTGGACCTGCCCAAGTACGTCGTGGCCGGGTCGATCGACGGCCTGCGCCAAGCGGGCTCCAAGCCAGCCCAGGGCCGCTCGGCAGCCTCGACCGCGACCGTGGCGACCGCTGCGCCCATGCCGCCCGTGCCGCCAGGGACGGCCACGGCCTCGGCGAGCGCCGCGTCGACGGCACCGCCCGTGCCTCCCCCGCCTGCTTCGGCGTCTGCCCCAAGCGTCCCCGCCAATCCGCCAGCTCCGTCGGTCGATGATCTAGACGCCGGGGTGCCCGATGGCGCGCCCGTCGGGCTGGTGGAGCCGGATGGCGGCTACGCCAGCGTGCTGCCCGACGACGATCTGCTGCCGCCCGACGTCGATCCGGATCTGTGCGCCGACCCCGAAAAGGTGCTGCAGATGCCCGGGATCGTGGTGGGGGTATCGCTGGCCAAGACTCTGAGCCTGGCGCACCGCGAGCATGCCGACGGCATCATCGAGTGGGAGCTAGGCGACTGCGTGACGGTGACCTCACCCACCATCGGCTTCTCCTTTTCGAGCGGTCAAATCAAACCGCCCGTGGCCAAGCGCTTCCGCGTGGTGGCCGTCTTCGAGGCCGGCTTCGACCAATATGACTCGAAGCTGGTCTACACCGATCTCTACCAGGCGCAGGAGTTCTACGACCACGGCGACACCGTGACCGGGGTCGAGATGAAGGTCGACGACATCGACCGCGCCGACGAGATCGCCGACCAGATCAGCGAGCTGCTCTCCAGCGGCCTGTACCACACCATGGACTGGTATGAGCTGAACCGCGGGCTGTTCACGGCTTTGACCATCCAGAAGTACGGCATGAGCTTGGTCCTGGGGCTCATCATCGTGGTGGCGGCCTTTACCGTGGCGGCCACGCTGGTCATGGTGGTGCTCGACAAGACCAAGGAGATCTCGGTGATCAAGGCCATGGGCGCCACCGACTGGGCCGTCATGCGGGTCTTTCTCTACCAGGCTGGCATCATCGGCCTGGTCGGCACCACGGTCGGGCTGCTCTTGGGCTGGGGCGTGTGCGAGGGCCTGCTGGTCTACGGCTTCCCGCTCGATCCCAAGGTCTACTTCATCTCGCGCCTGCCCGTGCAGGTGGTCTTTTGGGAGTTCGCCTTCACGGGCGTCGTGGCCTTGCTCATCTGCCTGCTCGCCACCATCATCCCCAGCCTCTACGCCGCGCGCTTGCGACCGGCTGACGGCTTTCGGCAGCAGTAGCAGCAGTAGGAGACATCGCAGACCAAGGGCCTTTTGTCATGGCAGCTCGCGCGGCGCTCAGCACCAAGCCAAGCAGGTCATCATCCGGTTGCGCTCGGCGCGCTGCCGCTGCGGCATTGGCCGCGGTTTCGTTGCTGCTCGTCGCGCCGCAGGCCGCGGCGATCCCCTCGCCCGAAGAGACGCTGACCGCGGACAGCGGCGACTTCGGTCTTGGCTTGAGCCTAGGCGATCCCATGGGGGGCTCGGCCAAGCACTTCTTCGGGCCCCACCACGCGCTGCAATGGCACCTGGCGTGGCTGCCGCTGCACCATGGCTCGGGCGGGCTATCCATGGACTACCTATGGCACCCCGCCACCATCGCCTCATCGCGCGAGCTCGATCTCGTGCCCTATCTAGGCGGCGGTGTGGGCTTCGGGCTGTGGGAACGCGGGGGCGGCAAGGACAAAGAAGAAGATGACGGCGGGGCCCGCTTCGGACTGATGCTGAGAACCTTGCTGGGACTGGCCATCCACTGGCAAACCGTCTCGCTCGACACCGCGCTCGAAGGCGGCTGGACTCCCTACATTCTGGAGACCAACCCCGCGAAGTTCTCCCCGGGACACGGCGATATCAGCCTCAAGATACGGTATTATTTTTAGCGTTCGCCAGCCCGTTGGGGCCCAGCGGCTGGCCCGCGCCGGGGTGCGGGGGGGGCGGGGCGCCCCCACCGGCGGGCGGGGGGGGGGCGGGG
>CAYTYV010000319.1:0-7901 GCA_964441055.1 uncultured Polyangiaceae bacterium
CCGCGGCGGGCGCGTCGGCCGGATCGTACTGGTAGCCGAGGTGCCCGAGCGAGCCCCAGTAGATCCCCGCCGCCGCCAGATTGTGGACATCGATGAACCGCAGGTCGCCCGCATCGATGGCCTCGTCCACGGTTATGCCAGATTCGCGGCCGCTGTGGCAGGTGGCGCACAGCAGGTTGCGGTTGTCCACGCCCAGCACCACCTCCACCAACACGGTAGCCGGGTTCAGCGTGTCGGCGGAGATCTCCACGCCGCCTGGCATGATGACCCGCGTCACCTCCAGCGCGTTGGCGCCTGGCGCCTCCGTCGCCCCGTTGACGTGACAGACCGTGCACTCCAGCCCGCTTCCCTGCTCCTCGGTATCGATGCTGACGCCGTAGGCCACGTAGAACGCGAAGCCCTCGTCGCCCCCGTGGCACTTGGCGCAGCTCGCGTCCACGCCATCGCCCTCGTCCCAGGACCGTGCCGCTTCGGCCGCGCCGTCGAAATGGCTCGGGTCGTCGCGCATCGAGTTGCCCAGGGTATCGGTGGTGTTGACGGTATTCAGGTCGGCCAGCGCGTCGTACAAGAGCTGGATCGTGTACTTGGGGTTGTGCGCATAGGCGCCAGGATCCTTTTGGTACAGCTGGTAGTTGTACGCGGCGCGGACCAGCCGCGGCGTCCACGAGTCGTAGCTCGTGGTCTCCCCGCTGTCGCAAACGCCGTTACCGTTGTCGTCCACGAACCAGAAGGGGGAAGCCGACTCGTCGTAGCAGATGTCGGAGCCGAGGGTCGTGGCGCCTTCGATTTGGTAGTCCTGAATGGCGGCCAGCAACCGGTATGCCAGGCCTTCGATCGATTTGCCCACCCCCTCGCTGGTGTCGCCGTCGCCGTCGTAGTCGGCGACCACGGAGGATATCATGCGGATCTCCTGCAGGTCCTCCAAGGCGGTCACGCCCGTATGACAGGCGCCGCAGGCGACGAGGTCGATCTCCAGCGAGTGCGGATCGTGGCACTCGATGCACGACGATTTGCCGGGCACGTGTCGGAAACGCCAATCGTAGCTACTGCCAGCGTACTGGTAGCCCACGGCAACGCGACCGCCGTTGACCGTGCCCCCTGCTGGGAAGTAGTGCACATTGGCGAACTCCAGGTCGCCGTCGATGTCGTCCTCGCCGCCCTCGGCGTTGGCGGCGATGTAGTCATCGACATCGGAGGTCGACATCGTTCCCGAGTGGCAGGTCATGCAGCGGGCGTCGGTCGAGTCCAGACCGTCGATCTGGTTCGGCTCGCCGTCGTGTACCGGGTCGTCGCCCGGGAAGATCACCGTCGTGAGTGCGACGGCCTCCGGGTTGTGGCAGGCCTGGCACTCGATGACCGAGCCGATGGCGGCCTCGGCATCGACCTGAAACGCCGCCGAGCCATCCGCACCCAAATAGTCCTGGTAGCCGGGCGTGCTGTGGCACTTGGCGCACGAGATCGGGATGACGCCGTCGTTGTTCCAATGGTTGAAGGCCTCGGCCGAGGCGTCAGCGTGGCCCGAGCCGAGCCAACCGTCGTAGTTGGGGATGTCGAAGTAGACCACCACCTTCTGGCTGCCGCTCACGCCCGTGTCGGCGCCCACTGCGGTGATGGTGGCCTCGCCAGGGGCAACGCCGCTCACGGTCCCGCCAGTGACCGTGGCGACCGACTCGCTGTCGGAGCTCCAGGCGTACGAGGAATCGGTGCCATTGACCGTCGTCGCAGTGAGCGTGATGGTCTCACCCACGCGAACCGTCACGTCGCCCGAGACGTCCACCGCAGGCTCACCGCCCGAGGTATCGAATACGACCACGATGTGCGACCCAGACTTGGTCGTATCGTCGCCCCTGGCCGTGATGGCGGTCTCCCCCACACTAACGCCCGTGACGAGGCCGGCCGCGTCCACGGTGGCGACCGCATCGTTGGCCGAGGCCCAAGTGTACGAGGCGTCCTCACCGTCGCTGGTCGCGGCGACGAGCGTGATGGTCGCGCCGACCTCGACGCCGTGCTCACCATTGACGGATACGCTCGCGCTTGGCTCGGATCCCGAAGGTGTGCCCGTGCAAGTGCCGGGCCCGTCCCCCGCCTCCTCGAAGCAACCCCAGAAGCTGGCGAGTACCAGCGCAAGAAGTAGGATGGCCGATCGCTTCATGGAAATCCCTGAAACACTCTCTCAGCGGAACGAATGGCAGCTCGTGCAGTTCTTGGCCTCTGGAAAATGGTCTTCGGCTTGGGCGGCGTGACAGCCTAGACAGGACTTGCGACGCGATACGCCAGAGACGTGCGTGCCGTGACAGGCCCCGCAGGCGCGATGCCCCGATCGCTTGTGCGCCCCGCCCGCTCCGGAACCGCTGTGGCAGGACGAGCAGCCCTTGGTCGCTGGGGGATGCGCGGTGTGGCACGAGCCGCAATGGCGGTGGGTTGGCCCGCGGCCACGCCCCCCGGCCGCCTGGGCGCTGTGGCAGCGACCGCAGGCCGCGATCCCGCCCGTGCGGACGGCGTGGGTATCGTGACAGGTCTGGCAATTGCCATGCCCGCCCGAGGACTTGCCCGAGTGGCATTGGCCGCAGCCAGGAGCCCCAGAGGGCGCATGGGCCTTGTGGCAGGTGTCGCACTTGGCGTGGGCCGCGGAGCCCGAGCCCGCCGCCGCGCCAGCCTGCGCGGCGTGACAGGAGGCGCACGGCTTCGCTTGGCTCGCGGGCTGATGCGGACCGTGGCACTGCTGGCAGGCCGTGTGGCTGGCCGCGCTGGCGGGCACGTCGCTGTGGCACTGCTGGCAGGCGGCGGCCCCCCCTGGCGGACCGTGGGAGGCATGGCATCCCCGGCACTCCCCGGTGTGCGCGCCCGAGGCGAGCACGGCGCCATGACAGGCTCGGCAGGTCCCCGAGCCCGCGCCCGAGAAGCGGTGGGCCGGATGGCAGCTGCTGCACCGCTGGTGCTGGGGGGACGAGGCCTGCGAGGCCTGCGTCACCTGCTGCCCGTGACAGCTTCCGCAGCGACCCGAGGCACCCCCCACCCCGTGGGTGGGATGACAAGTCGTGCATCCGCCCCCGTGCTCGGCGCGACCCTGAGCGAGCTGCCCCGTGGCGTCAGCGTGACAGGCCGCGCAGCGCAGGGCCCCCGTCTTGTCGCCGTGGGGCTTGGTGTGGCAGGTCTGACAGTTGGCGTGCCCGTGGCCCGTGCTGTCCTTGTGGCAGCCGTTGCAGGCCTTCTGGGCGGCCCCGGATTCGTGCGGGTCGTGGCACTTCGCGCAGTCGGAGTGCTCCGCGTTCGCCTTCCAGCCCGCGAGCTCGTTCTTCTGCTCCTCGTGGCACTTCGCGCAGCCATCGGCAGGGACGTCGAAGCGGTGCGGGCGGTGGCAGCTAAGACAGCCTTCGTGGCGCGCCGCCTCGCGGGACTTCTCCGCGTCGGCCTGGTCGGCGTGGCACGATTGACAGGCCTTGTTCACTTCGCCACGCTTGGAGTGGACGCCGTGGCATTGCTTGCAGGTCTTGTGGCCAGGCGCCTCGATGGCCTTGACCTCGTCGTAGACCGCCAAATGGCAACGCCGACAGTCTCTGCCGGTAATGCGCTTGTCGGCGTCTTTCTCGTGGGGATTGTGACAGAGCTTGCAGGAGTACAGGCTGCCGTGCACCATCTCTTTGGAGATGGGTGGGGCGGTTTCCGTTCGGTCGAAGCGGGCGCTGCGGTCTTCGGTGCGGATGCCGCCATGACAGCGCTGACAGTCGCTGGACACCGGCTTGGCCCCGGCCACCACGCGAGCCAGGAAGTTGTGGCAGCATAGGCAGTCGAGCTTCTCCATGCCCGGCTCGTGGATGGCGAGCTTGTCGTGGCACTTGCCGCAGGACGGCTCGCGCGGCGAGGGGTCGTGGCTCGCCCCTTCGCCGCCGTGGCACTCGGTACACGGAGTGGCCTTCTCGCCCAGGGCGTGCGTCTGGTGCCCCATGGTGTCGCCGATTTGCATCTGGCTCACCGGATTGGACAGATGGCACTCCTTGCACGTCCCCTCGCGCACCTCACCGTGAACGACATCGGTGTCTTGCTCCGCGAGCCACAGCTTCGCCCCCGAGACGAAGGTCACCTCGTGGCAGTCCTGGCAGAGGACCTCCCCGTGCCGCCCCTTTGCCAACGCGGTCACGGCGTCCGCGTGACAGGAGGCGCAGAAGTCGACGTCTGCCTGGAAGTGGTGGCGGGCTGCCAAGAGCCCGGCGAGCACGAATAGCAGCACCACGAGCGGAGCGAGCACTGCCGGTCGCTTCGCGGCCGAGCCCAATCGCCGACGGATGGCCGCCAAGCGGCTACCCCCTGGCTTGCGGTCTCGGCCTGCGCTCGGCTTGTCCACGTTGCTCTCCGCGGCTGGCTCTCGCCCGGACTACCGCCAGCCCACGCATAACAGATCTCTCAACTATGCTTCGTCTACACTTCGTCGCCTTTGGAACCAGCGTCAGTACAACTGGACCTTGCCGTCCACGTGCAGCTCGGGCGCGTGAATCTCCCAATCGCCTGGCTCACCACGCACGACGTCCGCGTGACAGGCGTCGCAGCCGTCTGCGGCCGGATGCGGATAAATCGGCGGCATGCCGTGGCAGCTCTCGCAGTCCGTCTCCCCGTTGGTTTGGTTCCACGAAGCCGATACGGACTCGGCGACCGCCGAAGGACCATGGCACCACGTCTGGCTGCAGGTGGCCTGGTCGCGATCCCAGCTCGGCGACCCACCGCCCAGCGCCGCCAGCCCGGACATGCGCACCTCCGCGTAGGGGCTCTTGTCGAGGTGCCCCACGCGATCGAGGTGATCGGGCACCAGGTGGCAGCTCTGGCAAGGGACGGCGCGGCTGGCGGCGCCGCCGGACAGGTGCACCTCGTGAGCGCCCACCCCCATGGCGGTGACGGCGGACTGCCCCGAAAGGTCGGGCGGCGGCGCGCCCAGCTCGCCAGTGCCGTGGCACGCGTCGCAGGCCGTCGGCAGATCGACCTGACCGTCCACGTGCAGCTCGGGCGCGATGATGGCCCCCTCGGCGTCGATGACCGAGCCGTGGCATCGCTGGCAGTTCGTGTTGGTCGGGTGCGGCGGATCCGGCGGAATGCCGTGGCAGCTCCCGCAGGCCTCCTCCGAGGATCGCGGCTCGGTCCACTTGGGCTCATCGCTGCCGTGACAGTAGACCGAGCTGCAGGTGTTGGTGCTCGGGTCATAGCTGGGCGTGCGGTTGCCCAGCCGCGCCAGCGGTCCGGCCACGAACTCGGCAGGTCCTCCGTCGTCGACGTGTCCCGCGGCGTGCACGTACTCGGGCACGACGTGACACTCCGAGCAGAGCACGGCCTCGTGGGTCTCCCCCAGCGTCAGGTGTAGCTCGTGGGCGCCCACGCTCGGCACGGCCGGATCCGTGCGACCAGCAAGATCGCTGGGCGGCGCCGACCGGAGCACCTCGTCGCCCGGGCGCGCGGCCGAGCCGTGGCAGGTATCGCAGCGACCGCCGAGCGGCACGAGATCCTCGTGCGCCTCCCAGCAGCCTGAGCCCATTACGGCCAGGCCGACGACCGCCACCAGCCACTTGCGAGACAGGTCCTTGGCCTCAGTTCGCATGACAATACCTGCACATGGGGCTGCTCTGCGAACGCGTGCTCCGCCAGCCAGCCGGATGCGGGGAGCCGCCGCGGCCGCCCTGTCGGTGGCAGCCAATGCAATTGGTAGCCGGGCCGTGGTCGTGACAGGCCGCGCAGCTCGTGATGTCGCGGCGGGCCACCTTGCCGTGGAAGCTGGCCGCATTCGGATCGGAGCCGAGCCAGCCCCACGGGTGCGGGTTGGCCGAGCCCGGCAGCGCCCCGCTCACGTTGCGCTGGATGTGGCAGCCGTCGCAGCTCGAGACTTGGTGGCAGCGCAGGCAACGCGCTGGAGCGAATCGCGCCTCGATGGCATGCCGCGACACGAAGTCTGCGCGGTGGACGAAATTCCGATCGATGGCGTCGGGACGGCGCGCCTCGATCGGCATGCCCTGTGTGGCGTCGTGGCAGCTCGAGCAGTTGGCCTGCGTGTGACACTGGTTGCACACCTGGGCGCGACGGGTGGCCATCGCGCTGTGGTCGGACACGAAGCTCTCGTCGTGCCGCACGAAGGTCCGCGGGATCTGCCGCATCACGCCCGGGTCGAGGTGACACATGGTGCAGCGCCCTTGCTCGAGGTCCATCTCGTGGCAATCGAGGCAGGCCGCCTTCTCCGGAAAGACCTGCCCCTGGGCACCATCGGTCGTCACCCCCCTGTGGCACGGAACGCACTGGCCACCGAACTCCTCGATGTCCATGTGCGTCTTGTGTGAGAACACGATGCTCCGCCGTTGCCCCGCCGCTGTCGTAGGAGCCGCCGCGGCCTTGACCTTGTCGGTGATGGGCTTGTGGCAACGCTCGCAGGAGGAGGGGCCAGCCCACGGGGTTTTCTCCGAGCGCACGATGCTCTCGTGGCAGCTCTGACAGGAGGGGCAAGGCGGCAGGCCCGGCTCGTCGCACGCGCGGGTCTCCAGATGGGCGTTATGCGGAAACGCGGCCGGCTTGGGTCGTTCACAGGCGCCGAGCGAGCCGGCCAAGGCTCCGGCCGCGATCACCAGCAGCAGGGAGCGGAGCTGCCAAACGCTGCCCGTCGACCGCCTCATTGCGACCTCCAATCGACGTCGATCCGAAGCTGGGCGAGCAGCTGGGCGTCCAGCGCCGCGTACGGGGTCGTCGCGACGGACCCGCCCCCTAGCACGGACCATGCCTCGTCGATCTGCACCAGCGCATTGGCCACACCCACCAGCGATGCGGACTGCTCGCGAATGGGCTCGTCATAGGCATAGACATAGCCTTCGGTGGTCAGCGTGACCGGCTCCACCACGCGATAGGCGACCGACACGCGCGCCGAGTGGTAGCCGTTGTAGATCTCGCCGACGCGGCCGTAGCCAAGCCGCATGACCAGCGGCACCCAGCGGTGCAAGTCCAAGCGCGAGTACGCGGACAGGCGGGCTCCCATGTCGTCGGCGGCGAACACGTTGGCATAGGCTCCCGCACCCAGCCGCCAGAACTCGACCGGTCGGTAGCTCACGTGACCGCCTGCCTCGTGGAACGCGTCCAGCGAAAAAACGCTCAGCACCGATTGACGCGACAGGAACAAGGACGGCGTGGTGAACGAGTACTCGGCCGCGAGATCCACGGTCTCGTGCGGCACGGCGTCCACCGCCGCGTGCAGGTCCGACAGGCTCCAGCTATCGGCCGCCATCAGCGCCCGCGCGCTCAGCCATAGCTCGTCCAATGGAACCACTCGGATCTGTGCTCCGAGGTCGCGGCGCGCCAGCGCACCGTTGTCGCGCTGCTCGTGAAACGACGCGCCGATCTGGAGCAGCTCCTCGTACGAGTAGCCGACGCGCGCGCCAGCCAGCCAATGGCCGTCCCGCCGCGCCTCGTCCCAGACCCCCTCGGACTTGAGATCGGCCTCGGTGGCCGAGCCGAGCAGATGGTAGCCGGGGCGCTCCGACCAGCGCGGCAGCGCGACCCATCCGCTGTAGGCGCCTACGTCGAGCCCCCACGGCATGCGGGCGAGCACCGACAGCCCGTCGAAGCGCGAGAAGCGCGCGGCACCGCCAGCGACGACCTGGCGCCCGAAGCGCAGTCGGGCCGGACCAGCGCGATAGGACACGCTGGCCACCATGACGTCCCCGCCTACCGGCCGCTCCTCGCCCGCCTCAGCGGGATCTCCGGACGCCCAGACCGACAGCTCGGCGGCCATGGCGTCCTCTGCCCAGGGCAGATCGACGTGGCGCACGTCCAGCCAGGCCGATTGGTAGATCGGCGCCGAGAAGCGCGAGAGTATCGGCTGGCCGGGCCGCAGATACGGCGAGCGGTGGAAGAGCCGCAAGGTGGTCTCGGAGCTGGCGACG